>NZ_LMMK01000008.1:0-254 GCF_001422795.1 Methylobacterium sp. Leaf88
GGTCTCCGTTCGCGTAGGGGCCTTCGGGATTGACGTAGATCAGCGCCTGGTGCGACGCGGCCAACGGATTTTCGAGATCGTAATCCGTATCGCCGTTCTGGCCACGCCAGCGCTTGTCGCGGCTCACCATGCTGTCGAACGACGCGACGTCGTGCGGGTCCCAGATCTCGGGTCCCCAGTAGGTCGCGTTATCGGCTTCCCACGCGTCCTGACGTCCGCCGGCAAAGCCGTAGGTCGGGAAGCCCATGATCTCC
>NZ_LMMK01000008.1:406-7934 GCF_001422795.1 Methylobacterium sp. Leaf88
GGCGCCACCGATGCGGTCGCCGCCGAAGGGGCATTTCCCCTGCATCTCGAAGGTCTCGGTGTTCAGTTTGCTGGAATCGGCGATATTCAAGGTCACTTCCTCTCAAGGATGATGATGGGTCGGCATGCGACGCCCGTCGGTCCGCCCTCATCGAGGGTCCGACGCGAAGCGGGTCATGCCGTTAGCCCCGGGAGCACCCATGGCGCCCGAGCCTTGGCCATTCCCGTCCGAGGGCCTTCAGTCCTCGCCGCCACGGCATTCCATTGCCGGCGGGGCTGTCGAGCAGTTCAACTCGCAAGTCTGGTCCGCCCTACAATACCACTGCAGCGATCCCCGACTGATGCAGGAACCCGCACAGTGCTTGTGGGGAACGCCGACCGGCTCTGAGAAGGACAATGGAGGGTCGTTTCGGACTGGGTTGGAACCCGCCGTCCCGGACGTTTGCATCGCCGCGAACGCGAAGATCGCGCAGGCCCACTTCCGGGCCGCATAAGAATGCTTCGACATCATCCGAGCGATCTCGCACCCAAATGCAGATTAGAACAATTCTTAAAATTATATTCATTTTTCGCCGCGCGTCTTGACGGGCGGCGCCCGGTGATACTCCTCCCCCGACGCCATGCCCGCCAATCGACGACAGGCTCGGCGTTCAGCCAGTCACCGAGGCACGACGTTCCACCGCTGGGCATGCCATCTCGAAGCGACATCCCCCGTGGGGACCATCACCGACGCTGAGCGGGAATCCGTGCAGCTTGGCGATGGCCGCGACGAGGCCAAGGCCGAGCCCGTTGCCATGCGTCTGCCTGGCACGTTCCGCACGGTAGAACCGCTTGAAGACATGGTTGCGTTCGTCGGCGGCGATGCCCGGACCCGTGTCTTCCACGGACACCACGGGAACGCCGTCGCGCCGAGCAAGGCCGATCCCGACGCGGCCTCCGGTCGGGGTGAACTTGATCGCGTTGTCGAGGAGGTTCGAGATCGCCTCGAAGATGAGGCTGCGGTCGCCCCGAACGGCGGACGCTTCCTCCTCGATGCGGATGCCGAGGGCGATTCCCTTCTCGTCGGCCAAGGGTTCGAACAACTCCGCGGCCTCGCTCACAACGAGCCGTAGGTCGACCGGACCGAAGGCGGCGCAGCGCCGTCCGTGCTCGATCTCGCCGATGCGCAAGACAGCCGTCACCATCTCCAGCGTCTGGTCGATCCAGACGAGGCCCTGGTCCACCGCCTGGCGCAGTTCCTCGATGTCGCGGGCTTGATCCCGGCCCCGCTCAAGACGCAGACGCAAGCGGGTGAGCGGCGTCCGCAGGTCGTGTGCGACGGCGTCGCCCACCCCGCGCACCTCCTCAACGAGGCGCTCGATCTCGGCGAGCATGCCATTGACGTCGCGCGCCAACCGGTCGAATTCGTCCCCCGCCTCGCCGACTGGCAGGCGCTGGCGCAAGTCGCCCCGCATCACGCGCGCAACCGCCGCTTCCGTGGATGCCAAGCGTCGCCGGGCGCGTCCGGCGAGCAGGACGCCGCCGAGGATGGAGAAGGCCAGGGTCGGCACGAGGGCGAGGCCGAGCGCTCGGATCACCGTGGCCTTCGCGCGGTCGATCTCATCGGTGTCGTGGGCTACGACCACGATGCTGCCGTCGTTCAGGGCCACGGCCGCCGACCAGAGTTCCTCGTTCAGGCGCCGTCCCGCGATGGCGACCTGCGCCCCGATCCGGTGGACCTCGCCATCTACCGGCAGGCTTGGCGGCTGCGCATCGAGGTTTCCTGCGCGCTTACTACCGTCGGCCCCGAACAGGCCGGCGAAGTGGACGCTGTGGAGATCCTCGCTGATCCATGTCTCGATGCGGTTGACCGCTTTCGCGGGCTCGCGGGCGGCATAGTACGCCTCGTGGCGCAGGACCTGGGCGAGCTCGTCCTGCATGAAGGCGGCAGTCTGCCAGTACACGAAGGCGAACAGCAGCAGCGACAGCAGGGTCGACCATAGGGCGATGGCGAGCGCCCAGCGGAATGCGAAGGAACGTACGAGCCTAGACATCGGGGGACAGGGTGAAGCCCTCTCCCCGGACGTTATGGATGAGCATCGGCTCGCCTTCGGCCTCAAGCTTCTTGCGCAGGCGTCCGAGATGCACGTCGATGAGATTCGACTTCGGGGTGAAGCGGTAGTTCCACACCTCCTCGAACATCATCGCCCGGGTCACGACCTGCCCGTGCCGTCGCATCAGGTATTCGAGCAGCTTCAGCTCGCGCGGCAGGAGGTCGAGGTCGCGCTGGCCCCTGCGACCGGTGCCGGCGATGAGGTCGAGCTCCAGCGTCCCCACCCTGAGGACCGTCTCGCGAACGTCGGTCGGACGCCGTAGCAAGGCCTCGATCCTGGCCGCGAGTTCGGCGAGGACGAAGGGCTTGCCGAGATAGTCGTCGCCCCCGGCGCGCAGGCCCCGGATGCGCTCGTCGACATCGCCGAGCGCGCTCAGGACCAGGGCCGGGGTCCGGTCGCCCGACCCGCGCAGGTCCCGCAGCAAGGTGAGACCGTCCAGGCCCGGCAGCATCCGGTCGAGGATGATGGCGTTCCACCCACCCGAACGGGCTGCGACCGCACCGTCCGGGCCGGTGGCGGCCCACGCGACCTCATGCCCACGCCCATGCAGGTCGCCGAGGATTTCCTCGGCCGTCGCGGCATCGTCCTCGATCAAAAGCAGCTTGGCCAACCCGGTGCACTCCCGGGCTCAACGCCCCCGTCCCGGTGCATGATGTGGTTCGGGACAAGGCTCACGACCACGAGTGTGAACGCGAATTTAATGGTGCGGGTGCCGCCCCGTCCTATGTCCTAGAATGAATCTAACCTAATCGATGGACGATAGCGTGCTGCTGGAGGCGGAGACGGACGTGCTCGAGAACGGCGAGGGAGGGATCGCCGGTCGTGGCCAGGCGCGCGAGCGCTCGGACTTCGAGGGATCGAGCGCGGCAGGAGCGTCCGTCGGGTACGCCCCATCCGGTCAGCTCCCCAGGGGGATGAGGCCTCGGTCCTTGTTGGCCGTCGTCGCCTGCCTGATCGCGGTCGCACTGGCAGGCAGGTGGTATCGCGAGGCCGCCAAGCCATTTTTTGAGCCCGTGCTGAACCTCACTGGTCTTGCCCCCACCGCACCTGACACCGTGCCGAGCCCGAATGGGGCCGCTTCCGAACAGCCGACCGAGGACAACGTCGTTCGGCTCGATGCCGATGGGCAACGCCGCCTTGGACTGGCCTTCGGGCAATCCGAGACCCGCCGGATCATCCTGCCCGTGCGGACCCCCGGCATGGTCGCCTTTGATGAGCGCCGGGTCACCCGCCTCAAGCCGCGCACCTCGGGCCGGGTGCTGAGCTTGTCCGTGCAGCCCGGCGACCGGGTGAAGGTCGGCCAGACGCTGGCGACCCTCAATGCCTCCGGCGTCCTCGATGCCCGCAACGGCCTCGCCGCGGCGCAAGCCAGCCTCGGCGAGGCGCAAGCCACGGAAAAGGTCGCCGAGACCAACCTCAAGCGCGGCAACGATCTCGTGAAGATGGGCGGGGTCGCTCAGGCCGAGGTCGACCGCCGGCAGGTAGACCTCGCCAAGGCCCATGCAGCCACCCTGTCGGCCCAATCCCAGGTCGACCTCTACCGGGCGCAGTACGAGCGTCTGGCACCCACGCCTGGACAGGCACCCGGCACCAGCGCCATCGTCTCGCCGATTGACGGCGTGGTCACGGCCGCCGGCATCACCCTGGGCGAAGTCGTCGACACGAACCGCGACGCCTTCACGGTGGCGGACCCATCGCAGATCCAGGTCCTGGCCAACCTCTACGGGCACGACATTGCCACCGTGAAGGAAGGCGACCGAGCGACCATCGAGGCTCCTGTCGCGGCGCATCCGCGCTTCGAGGGCCGTGTGCGTTCGGTCAATGCGGCCATCGACCCGATGACCAACACCGCCCCGGCCCGGATCGAGATCGCCAATCCCGACGGGAGCCTGCGCGCCAACATGTTCGTCTCCGTGGAGATCGCCGCCGATCTCGGGCGCGACGGCGTCACGGTGCCGTCCACCGCGATCCAGCAGACGGAGGGTGGTCCCATCGCCTTCGTGCGCATCGGCGACGACCGTTTCGAGAAACGGGACGTCACGCTTGGGGTCCAGCGGACCGACTGGGTCGAGGTGAAATCGGGAATCCAGGTCGGCGAGACGGTGGCGACGCAGGGCAGCTTCGGGCTCAAGGCGATCCTGATGCGCGCGCTGCTTCACTCGACGGATTGAGGACCCGATGAACGCTTGGTTCGCCCTCCTCATCCGCCGCCGCTGGCTGGTCCTGATCCTGGCACTCGCCGGGGCGGTCGGAGGCATCGTGAACCTCGAGGGCCTGTCCATCGACGCAGTGCCCGACATCTCGCCCAAGCAGGTCATGGTGCTGACGCTGTCGCCGGGCCTCGGGCCCCTGGAGGTCGAGCGCCTCGTCAGCTTCCCAGTCGAGAACGCGATGGCCGGAGCGCCGGGACTATCGGGCATCCGCTCGACTTCGCGCTACGGCGTCTCGGCCGTCTACGTCACCTTCGACGATTCCATGTCGATCACGGAGGCACGGTCCCAGGTGTTCCAGCGCCTGCCTCTGGCGAAGACCATGATGCCGACAGGCGTCGGCGATCCCGAGATGGGGCCGATGGCGACGGGTCTTGGCGAGATCTACCAGTTCGAGGTGCGCGGCCCGGGCTACTCGCCGATGGCGCTGAAGCGCATCCTGCAATGGACCATCGCGCCCAAGCTCAAGCTCACGCCCGGGATCGCCGACGTGAACATCTACGGCGGACAGATGCCAACCTACGAGGTCCGCATCGCCGCCGAAAACCTCCACCGCTACGGCGTGACGATGGCCCAGGTCTACACGGCGCTGTCCGAGAACAACGCCGCACGTGGCGGCGCTTACATCGAGCACAACGACCAGCAGGAAGTCATCCGCGGCCTCGGCCTGGCCAAGGACACGAAAGACCTTGCCAACATCGTCGTGACGACGGGCCCCGGCGGCGTGCCGGTGACGGTCGCCACCCTGGGCGAGGTGGCGGAAGCCCCAAAGGTGCGTCTCGGCGCCGTGACGCACGATGCGGCGGGCGAGACCGTCGTCGGCATCGCCATGATGCAGCAGGGCGAGAACGCCAGCGCGGTGGTCGAGCGGGTCAAGCAGACCCTCGCGGATCTCCGGCCGCAACTGCCGCCGGGCGTCGAGATCGTTCCTTACTACGACCGCAGCACCCTGGTGGCGCGCACCATCCGAACCGTCGAGCACAACCTCATGGAGGGGGCGGTGCTCGTCATCGTCGTGCTGCTGCTCCTTCTCGGTAACCTCCGGGCCGGCCTCGTGGTGGCGGCCGCGATCCCTCTCTCAATGCTCATGGCCTTCGCGGGCATGCGGCTGTTCGGGCTGTCGGGCAATCTGATGAGTCTGGGCGCCATCGACTTCGGCCTCATCGTCGACGGCGCCGTGGTGATGATCGAGAACGTCCTGCGCGCCCGGGGCGAGCACCCCGAACGCCCGGCCGAGGAAGTGATCCGCAAGGCGACCGTGGAGGTGGCCCGGCCGATCCTGTTCGCGGTCGCCATCATCATCATGGTCTACCTGCCCATCCTCGCCCTCGAAGGGGTCGCCGGCAAGATGTTCCGGCCGATGGCGCTGACCGTCATCCTGGCTCTCGCCGGCTCCCTCGTCCTGACGATGACGCTGATGCCGGCGCTCGCCGCCATCGTGCTGGCCGGCCCCGGCCTCGGCGAGCGCGAGACCCGCCTCGTCCATTGGGCGCGCAGCGCCTACACGCCGGTCCTGCGCCTTGCCGAGCGCCGTACCGGTCTCACCGTCCTGGTGACCCTCGGCCTCTTCGCCGGAAGCTGCTGGCTGGCGACGCGGCTGGGCGGGGAATTCCTGCCCAAACTCTCCGAGGGCTCCATCGTCATCACCTCGGAGAAGCTGCCGGGCATCAACCTCGATGCCTCCCTCAAGGTCATGCACCGCATCGAGGAGACCCTGAAGTCGTTCCCGGAAGTGAAGCGCGTCGTCTCGCTGACCGGCAGCGCCGAGATCCCGACCGACCCGATGGGCGTCGAGTCCACCGACAGCTTCATCACTCTGACGGACCCCGCGACCTGGACCACGGCGCGGACTCAGGAAGGGCTCGTCGCCGCCCTCGACAAGCGCTTGCGCGCGGCGGTGCCGGGGGTGTCCTACGCGTTCTCGCAGCCGATCCAGATGCGGATGGACGACCTGCTGGAGGGCGTGCGGGGCGACGTCGCGATCAGCCTCTACGGCGACGACCTGAAGGTCCTCAAGGACAAGGCGGACGCCATCGTGCGCGCGGTCTCGGGTGTCATGGGCGCGGCCGACGTGAAGGCCGAGGCCCAGGCCGGCATGCCCGCCCTCTCCATCCAGGTCGACCGGGCGGGGGCCGCGCGCTACGGCGTCAACGTTAGCGACGTCCTCGACGTGGTGGAGAGCATCGGCGGCCGCACCGCCGGAATGATCTACGGCGAGGACAATTCCATCACCGACATCGTGGTCCGGCTGAAATCCGGGGACCGCGGCGACCTCGCGCGCATCCGCGACCTGCCGGTCGGCCGCAGCGGCAAAACGCTGGTGCCCCTCTCCCTCGTCGCCTCGGTGGACGTGGCGACGGGCCCCGCCCAGATCAGCCGCGAGAAGCTCCAGCGTCGGATCTCGGTCCAGGCCAACGTGCGCGGGCGCGACGTCCAGAGCTTCGTGCAAGAGGCGCAGGCAGCGGTCAAAGCCCACGTCACCCTGCCGCCGCGCTACTCGCTGCAGTGGAGCGGGCAGTTCCAGAACCTGCAGGAGGCCACGGCCCGGCTCTCGGTGGTGGTCCCGGCCGCGATGGCGGCGATCCTGGTGCTGCTCGTGGTGATGTTCGGCGACGTCCGCCTTGCCGGGCTGATCTTCCTCAACGTGCCGGTGGCCGCCACCGGCGGCATCGTCGCCCTATACCTGCGCGATCTGCCGTTCTCGATCTCGGCGGCCATCGGCTTCATCGCCACCTTCGGCATCGCCATCCTAAACGGGGTGGTGCTGACGAGCTACATCCGCGACCTCGAGCGCCTCGGCCTCGACCCGCGCGAGGCGGCGACCCGGGCCGCCGAGATGCGCCTGCGCCCGGTCCTGATGACGGCGCTGGTGGCGGCGCTGGGGTTCCTGCCGATGGCGCTCTCGACGAGTGCCGGCGCCGAGGTGCAGCGTCCCCTAGCCACGGTGGTGATCGGCGGCCTCATCACCGCAACCCTGCTCACGCTCGTCGTGCTTCCCGCCGTCTATCCCTACCTGGCGCATCTGCGGCTCCCCTGGCGCCGTCGCGACCAGGACGAGCCATCCGGCCTGGGAGCGAAAGGCGGCCAGCGCGCGGGCGTCGATGGCTAGAGGCCTTCGGACCGGCAACGGGCCTACCGTCTTCGTGGGGCGGCTAGGGTCTGTCGTCGCCTGAACGGATTGGTTTGGCTTTCGTTTTCGTCTCTCTGATGCAGGAGGGACGATGCT
>NZ_LMMK01000008.1:8008-8391 GCF_001422795.1 Methylobacterium sp. Leaf88
ACGGGAGCCGCCAAAAGGGGGGATCTGCAGCCGAGCGAGACGCTCGTGAAGCTGTTGGCCGCTCGCGTGGCGGGTATGGCACCAAGGCTTGCGTGATCGCCGACGGACAGGGCCGCGCCATCGCCTTCCGTCTGGCGCCCGGTCAGGCCCACGAACTGCCCCATGCGGTTCCCCTGCTCGACCAACTGCCGGGGGTACCCAAGTGGGTCGTCGGGGACCGCGGCTACACCAGCCACGTCTTTCGCGAACACATCTTGAATATGGGCGCTCGGCCTGCGATCCCGCCTCAGCGCCACGAAGCGCCCGTGGCCTGCCCGGATTGGATCTACAACAACCGCAACCAGGTCGAGCGCCTCTGGGCCAGGCTCAAGGAGTGGCGCGCC
>NZ_LMMK01000008.1:8459-45078 GCF_001422795.1 Methylobacterium sp. Leaf88
CCTGCTTGCCATAAATGTCGTGATTCGCAGGAAGGTATGATTGAGCGGTCGGAGCCCGAGTCGGCTTCCCGAAGGAACGGATTGGAACCGTTATGAAGGTGTAAAAAACGCGACTGGGCCGCACGGGCTAGAGACCCAATTGCGACCCAGCGTAGATTTGAGCAGCTCTGGTTACGGAATTTGCTGCTAAGTCATTAAATTCGTTGGTAGCGAGGGAGGGATTTGAACCCCCGACACAAGGATTATGATTCCTCTGCTCTAACCAGCTGAGCTACCCCGCCAGACCGCGGCCGCCGAAGATCGTGGCCGCGATGAGATCGGCGGTATAGGGAACCCCGCCGTGACGTGTCAACGGGGTCGGACCGGGGAAAATGGCCGGCCCCGCGTGAAGGTCAGAGCCGGGTGCCGAGGATCTCGGCGACCTGGGGGATGTCCTTGTCGCCACGTCCGCAGAGATTGACGACCAGGAGGTGATCCTGGGGCTTCTGCGGGGCCAGCTCCCCGACCTTGGCGAGGGCGTGGGCCGGCTCCAGGGCCGGGATGATGCCTTCCAGCATCGAGCACTGCTTGAAGGCGTCGAGCGCCTCCTGATCCGTCGCCGAGAGGTAGGTGACGCGGCCGGCCTCGTGCAGCCAGGCGTGCTCGGGGCCGATGCCCGGATAGTCGAGGCCGGCCGAGATCGAATGCGCGTCCGCGATCTGGCCGTCGCCGTCCTGCAGCAGGTAGGTGCGGTTGCCGTGCAGCACGCCGGGCTTGCCGCCCGACAGCGAGGCCGCGTGCAGGCCGCTGGAAATGCCGTGACCCGCCGCCTCGACGCCGTACATCGCGACCTCGGGATCGTCGAGGAAGGGATGGAACAGGCCCATGGCGTTGGACCCGCCGCCGATGCAGGCGACGAGGGAATCCGGCAGGCGGCCCTCCATCTCCAGCATCTGCTGCTTCGTCTCGCGGCCGATGATCGACTGGAAGTCGCGCACCATCGCCGGGTAGGGGTGCGGGCCCGCCACCGTGCCGATGCAGTAGAAGGTGTCGGCGACGTTGGTGACCCAGTCGCGCAGGGCCTCGTTCATCGCGTCCTTGAGGGTCTTGGTGCCGGACTGCACCGGCACCACCTCGGCGCCCAGCATCTTCATGCGGAACACGTTGGGCGCCTGCCGCGCCACGTCGACGGCGCCCATGTAGACCACGCATTTCAGGCCGAAGCGGGCGCAGAGGGTGGCGGTGGCGACGCCGTGCTGGCCGGCGCCGGTCTCGGCGATGATGCGCGGCTTGCCCATGCGGCGGGCCAGCATGATCTGGCCGAGCACGTTGTTCACCTTGTGCGAGCCGGTGTGGTTCAGCTCGTCGCGCTTGAAGAAGATCTTCGCGCCCTGCCCCGGGGCGGCCTGCGCGCGCAGGTGCTCCGTCAGGCGCTCGGCGTAGTAGAGCGGGCTCGGCCGGCCGACATAGTGGGTCAGGTGGCTGTTCATCTCCGCCTGAAAGGCCGGATCGGCCTTCGCGGCCGTGTAGGCGGCCTCCAGGTCGAGGATCAGCGGCATCAGCGTCTCGGCCACGAAGCGTCCGCCGAAGATGCCGAAGCGGCCGCGCTCGTCCGGGCCGTTGCGGAACGAGTTCGGAGGGGGAGCGATGGTCACGGGCATGGTCCTTGTCAGCTCTGCGTTTGTCGATAGGCCTAGACCCGCGCGGGGGGCGGCGACAATGCGGCCAACGCGTCGAATCGCGAAATCCGGGCCTTTGGGCGCGGAAAGCGAGGGGTCCCCGGCCGGGAGCCCCCTGCCCCCTCAGCCCCGGGCCGCCGCGATGAAGGCGGCGATCCGGTCCGGCGACTTCTCGCCCGGCCGGGTCTCGACGCCCGAGGACACGTCGACGGCGCGCGCGCCGGTGCGGGCGAGCGCCGCCGCCACGGTGCCGGGGGTGAGGCCGCCCGAGAGCATGTAATCCGCCGGCAGGACCGCGCCGTCGAGGAGATCCCAGTCGAAGGCATGGCCGTTGCCGCCGGGCAGCAGGGCCTCCGGGGGCGCCTTCGCGTCGAGGAGGATGCGGTCGGCCACCCCCGTATACAGGTGGACCGCGTCGAGATCCGCCGAGGTGGCGACGCCGACGGCCTTCATCACCCGGCGACCGGTCACGGCGCGGATGGCCGCGACGCGCTCCGGCGTCTCGTGCCCGTGGAGCTGGATCCACTCGGGGTCGAGGGCCGCGACGGCGGCCGCCAAAGCAGCGTCGTCCGGGTCGACGAGGAGCACCACCCGCTCGGTCCGGCCCTTCGCGCGCGCCGAGAGGGCACGGCCGGTCTCCAGGTCCACGTGCCGGGGGCTCTTGGGGAAATGCACGAACCCGACGAGATCGGCGCCGGCCTCCAGGGCGGCGTCGAGGGTCGCCGCCGTACTCAGCCCACAGATCTTGATCGCGATGGTCGCCATGGGTGCCGCGGCTCGGGGCGTGCCGCCGGCCTCAGTGCGGCGCCGGCAGGGCGACGCGGTCGGGGGCGTTGCGGTAGATGCCGTTCGGACCCTCGTTGGTCGGCGCCGGCGCGTAGGTCTTCAGGCGGGCGGTCTCGCTCTCCAGGCGGCGGATCTCGCGGCGGCGCGCGGCGCTGGTGCGGCGGGTGCCCGCCTGCCCGAGCCAGGCGCCGCAGCCGCCCAGAAGGACGCCGATCGCCACCGCGATGAACAGCAGCAGGTAGAGCGGCAGCGCCGCGCTGAACACCGGCATGTCGGGCGAGACGGGATCGAAGGACACCCGCACCACGTCGCGGTTGGCCACCGCGAAGGCGACCACCAGGATCGCCACGGGAAGCAGCACCAAGCCCTTGAGGAAGCGGATCATCGAGAGGAACTCCGAGCGTTGGGGACGGGGCGGATCAGGACGCGGCGGCCGCGCCGTCCCCGATGCCGGCCTCGTTGAGGCGCAGGCGCATCTCCTTGCCCGTCTTGAACACGGGGATGGCCTTTTCCGAGACGGCAACGGCCGCACCCGTCCGCGGGTTGCGCCCGCGCCGCGCATCGCGGCGCTTCACCGAGAAGGCCCCGAAGCCGCGCAGCTCGACCCGGTCGCCGCGGGCCAGGGCATCCGCGATGGTGTCCAGGATCGCGTTCACCAGGGTCTCGACGTCCCGCTGGTAGAGATGCGGGTTCTGCTCGGCGATCTTGAGCACGAGCTCCGACTTGATCATGCGAGGGCCTTCACGAAGTCATGCACGAATGGGGTGGCGCGAACCCTCAGCGGGCGGCGTCCGCGGGCCCGGGCCGCCAGAGGACCAGGAGTCCGCCCTGGGCCAATCCCGCCGTCTCGTCGCCGACCTGGCGCAGACGCGCCGCGACGCCGTCGAGCCCGACGAGGTCGGCCCCGAGGCCGAGGGCGGACCACAGGCGAAAATCGCTCTTGGCCGTCGGCTTCCAGTCCAGCACCGGCAGGTCCTTGGCCACGCCGCGCTCGGATTCGAGCCAGGCGATGGCCTGCCGTTCGCCGCCGAGACCGTCGACGAGCTTCAGGGGCACGCTCTGGCGGCCGCTGAACACCCGGCCGTCGGAGACGGTGGCGAGTTCCTTCTCGGTCATCTTGCGCCGGTCGGCCACGAGCCCCTTGAACCACGCATAGGTGTCGCCGACGACCGCCGCGAGGGCGGCGCGGGCCTCGGGCGAGGTGGGCGTGAAACCCGACGGTTCGGCCTTGAGGGGGGCCGACTTCACGGATTCGACCTTGACCCCGACCTTGTCGAGGAGGCCCGACAGGTCCGGATACTGGAACAGGACGCCGATGGAGCCGACCAGCGCGGTCTCGCGGGCGACGATGTGGTCGGCGGCGATGGCCGCGATGTAGGCACCGGAGGCGGCGGTGCCGTCGACGAAGGCCACCATGGGCTTCTTCTCGGCGAGCGCCCGCAGGTTGCGGTAGAGTTCCTCGGAGCCCGTGGTGGTGCCGCCCGGCGAGGAGATCGACACCACGACGCCCTGAACGGCGCTCGCGTCGCGGACGCGCGCGATCAGCTTGGTGGTGGATTCGCTGCCGGCGATGAAGCCGCCCACCGAGATCCGGGCGATCTGCGGACGGACGCTGCCGAGGCCCAGGGCCTCGCCGCCGCTGCGGACCCGCAGGCCGACCGCGCCGACCGCGACCACGAGACCGCCGATCCCGAGGACGCGCCAGAGGGAGAGCTTGCGGCGCAGGCGCCGGCGATCGATCAGAAGTTCGGCATCCGCGGCCATGCGCTGGTTACGCTCCCTCACGTGCCGGCTCGGCCGGCTGATGTTTCCGGACGCCAGGGTCTGGACGCCGGGTTTCCCGGCGCCGAGGTCCGAACGCTCGGCCGGTACGCGCCGGCCTCCGCCTGCGCGCCGAACCTTGTCCCACACTCCCCGCCGATTTGCATCAAGCCTTTGGCAGCTATCGGCCTTTGGCAGCGATCGGCTTCGACACATCCCGGCCCTGGATGCCTCACGCGTCCTCCGGCGTGAGGCCGCGCCCGATCCGTCACGGGCTCGTGTTCTAGCCTTGCCGGACACGGACCGACAAGGGGCTGGCGGCGGCTCCGCGCGACTCCGGGGGAACGGGGTCCGCGCACGAAAAAACGCCCGCGCGGGAGGCGATCCCGCGCGGGCGTCGATGGAGTCTGCGAGGATCCCCGGTCCCAAGGGACCGGGGGAGACGCGGGACGGATCAGTCCTGCGACTCGTCCTTGTCGTCGCTGGTGCGGGCCTTCTTGAAGGCGGCGCCGAGGATCTCGCCGAGCGAGGCACCCGAATCGGTCGAACCGAACTGGGCCATCGCCTCCTTCTCTTCGGCCATCTCGAGGGCCTTGATCGAGAGCTGGACCCGGCGCGCCTTGCGGTCGAACTGGATCACGCGGGCGTCGAACTTCTCGCCGGCGGCGAAGCGCTCGGGGCGCTGGTCGCCACGGTCGCGGGCGAGCTCGGCCCGGCGGATGAAGGTCGTCAGGTCGGTGTCGACGATCTTCACGTCGACGCCCGAATCCTTCACGTCCACCACTTCGCAGGTCACGATCTGACCCTTCTTGAGGTCACCGGCTTCCGTGAAGGGGTCGCCGCCGAGCTGCTTCACGCCGAGCGAGATGCGCTCCTTCTCGACGTCGACGTCGAGAACCTGGGCGCGCAGCATGTCGCCCTTCTTGAACTCCTCGATGACCTGCTCGCCGGGACGGTTCCAGTCGAGATCCGACAGGTGGACCATGCCGTCGACATCGCCGTCGAGGCCGATGAACAGGCCGAACTCGGTCTTGTTCTTGACCTCGCCCTCGACCTCGGAGCCCACCGGATGCTGCTCGGCGAAGGCCTCCCAGGGGTTCTGGAGGGTCTGCTTGAGGCCGAGCGAGATGCGGCGCTTGACCGGATCGACCTCGAGGATCTGCACTTCCACTTCCTGCGAGGTGGAGACGATCTTGCCCGGGTGGACGTTCTTCTTCGTCCAGGACATCTCGGAGACGTGGATCAGGCCTTCGATGCCCGGCTCCAGCTCCACGAAGGCGCCGTAGTCGGTGATGTTGGTCACGCGGCCCTTGAGCTTGGCGTCGACCGGGTAGCGCTGGGCGATGCCCTCCCACGGATCGGCCAGCAGCTGCTTGATGCCGAGCGAGATGCGGTGGGTCTCGTGGTTGATCTTGATGATCTTGACCTTGACCGTCTGGCCGATGGTCACGACCTCGGACGGGTGGTTCACGCGGCGCCACGCCATGTCGGTGACGTGGAGCAGGCCGTCGATGCCGCCGAGATCGACGAAGGCGCCGTACTCGGTGATGTTCTTGACGACGCCGTCGATGACCTGGCCTTCCTCGAGGTTGGCCACCAGCTCGGAGCGCTGCTCGGCGCGGCTCTCCTCGAGGACGGTGCGGCGCGACACGACGATGTTGCCGCGGCGGCGATCCATCTTGAGGATCTGGAACGGCTGCGGGGTGCCCAGCAGCGGGGTGACGTCGCGCACGGGGCGGATGTCGACCTGGGAGCGCGGCAGGAACGCCACGGCGCCGTCGAGATCGACGGTGTAGCCGCCCTTGACCTGGTTGAAGATCGCGCCGGTGACGCGCTCGTTGGCCTCGAAGGCCTTCTCGAGCTTGACCCAGCTCTCCTCGCGGCGCGCCTTGTCGCGCGAGATGACGGCCTCGCCGAGGGCATTCTCGATGCGGTCGACATAGACCTCGACCTCGTCGCCGACGGCGAGTTCGCCTTCGCGGCCGGGGCCGTTGAATTCCTTGAGTGCGACACGGCCTTCCGTCTTGGCGCCGATGTCGATGACGGCCACGTCCTTCTCGATCGCGACGACGCGACCCTTGACGACGGACCCTTCGGTGATCTCGTGTTCGAGGAAGGACTCCTCGAGAAGAGCGGCGAAATCGTCGCGGCTCGGGCTACGCTGCAGGGCGTTACCAGCGGTCATTCTGTCTCCTGACAGGCCTCATCGGGAGGCCGGCATCGGCGGCTCGTGTGACGGGACACCCTCGACGTCGCCACCCGGGGTCACGGACCCGACGGGCTCAACCTCCCGGAGGAGGGCCGACGCATTCTCAAACGATGGTCGAGAGCGATCCTCCAAACGGAGCGTGGCCCGGCGGGACGGCCGAGCCTCGTGGAATCCATTCGGAGAACGCCGGTTGCATAGCGGATTGCCGACCATCCGGCAACTGGCTGCCGGCCCTCCGCCCCGGAGCCCGGAAACGAAAAATCCCCGCGGCGGGGCCACGGGGATCGGTCGGCGCGGCGCGTGCGGGGCGCCTCAGTCCTCGTCGTCGTCCTCTGTGCTGCGCATGCCCTTGAGCTTCGCGAACACCGAATCGGCGTTGAGCTTCTCGTCGCGGGCGCTGCGGTGATGCGCGTCGGCCTCGGTGTAGTCCGTGGCCGTCGACACCTCGGTCGGCAGCAGCGTCGCGCCGCCATCCACCGGCATGTTGGCCGGACGGTCCTTGGCCGAGCGCTGAACCTCGAAATCGAGGTCGATCTGGGTGCAGAGGCCGAGGGTCACCGGATCCATCGGCTGAAGGGAGCCGGAATTCCAGTGGGTGCGCTCGCGGATCTGCTGGATCGTCGACTTGGTGGTGCCGACGAGGCGGATGATCTGCGCGTCCTTGAGCTCGGGGTGGTTGCGCAGCAGCCAGAGGATGGCGTTCGGCCGGTCCTGGCGGCGGGAGAGGGGCGTGTAGCGCGGTCCCTTGGTGGTGCGCTTGACCTCGGGCAGCTTCACCTTCGAGACCGCGACCTTGAGCTTGTAGTTGGGGCTCTTCTGCGCCTTCTCGATCTCGTCGCGGGTGAGCTGGCCGGTGGTGATCGGATCGAGGCCCTTGATGCCCGCGGCGACCTCGCCGTCGGCGATCCCCTTTACCTCGAGGGGGTGCAGCTTGCAGAAATCGGCGATCTGCTCGAAGGCCAGCGAGGTGTTCTCCACCAGCCATACGGCGGTGGCCTTCGGCATCAGCGGGCCTTGCGACATCGGGCTACTCCAACTGGTTCGTGCGGGACGGGTCCGGGGCGCCGCCGACAGGGCGTCGCTCGCTCCGGCCTCGACTGGCCGGCAGCATCCCGTCTCAACGCTGCAATAGGGAAGCGCCGTCTATACAGGTTCCGATGGGGTCAGCGCAATTGCGATCCGCTGGTCCCGGACATCCGGGACGCGCGCGTCAGGTGAAGAGGCTCGACACGCTGGATTCCGTCGCCGTCCGGCCGATGGCCTCGCCCAGGAGCGGCGCGATGGTGGCGACCCGGATGTTGCGGGCGAGCTTGACCGCCTGGGTCGGCTGGATCGAGTCGGTGATGACGAGCTCCTTCATCCGCGAGGCGGCGATGCGGGAGACCGCGCCGCCCGAGAGCACCCCGTGCGTGATGTAGGCGGAGACGTCCTTGGCGCCGGCGTTCAGGAGGGCCTCGGCGGCGTTCACCAGGGTGCCGCCGGAATCCACGATGTCGTCGACGAGGATGCAGGAGCGTCCCTCGACCTCGCCGATGATGTTCATCACCTCGGACTCGCCCGGACGCTCGCGGCGCTTGTCGACGATGGCCAGGGTCGCGTCGATGCGCTTGGCGATGGCACGGGCGCGGACGACGCCGCCAACATCCGGCGACACCACCATCCAGTCCCGGGGGTCGAGGCGCTCCTTGATGTCGCGCACCATCACGGGGGCGGCGAACAGGTTGTCGGTGGGGATGTCGAAGAAGCCCTGGATCTGCCCGGCATGGAGATCGAGGGTCATCACGCGGTCGGCCCCGGCCTCGGTGATGAGGTTGGCCACGAGCTTGGCGGAGATCGGGGTGCGGCCCGAGGTGCGCCGGTCCTGGCGGGCATAGCCGAAATACGGGATCACGGCGGTGATCCGCCGCGCCGAGGAGCGGCGCGCGGCGTCGATCATGATGAGCAGTTCCATCAGGTGATCGTTGGCCGGGAACGAGGTTGACTGGACGATGAACACGTCCTCGCCGCGCACGTTCTCCTGGAGTTCGACGAAGATCTCCATGTCGGCGAAGCGCCGCACCATGCACTTGGCCAAGGGCAATTCGAGGTAGGCCGCGATGGCCTCGGCCAGGGGGCGGCTCGCGTTGCCGGCGATGATCTTGATCGAGGACTTCATGCCGGGGTCTTCATCTCGCGATCCTGGAGGGCCGAGCCCGTGCCGAGGTTGAGGCCGTCGTTGCGGCGCTGCATAACAGCCGCAACCCCGGCGTCACAATGCCTTCACGTCCGTTCCGAAGTCAGGTTTCGCACATCAGGGCTCGAGCAGCCGGTGCAGATGCACGATGAAGTAGCGCGTCTGGGCGCTGTCAACCGTCGACTGTGCCTTGGCCTTCCAGGCGGTCTGGGCCGAGGCGTAGTCCGGAAAGATGCCGACGATGTCGAGATCCTTGACGTCGCGGAAATTCACGCCGTCGAGACTCTCCAATTCGCCCCCGAAGACGAGATGCAGTCTCTGTGCGCTGTCGATCGTCGTCGTCATTCCCGCATCTCCTTCCGCCCGGATCCGGCGCCATCCCGGAAGGCACGAGGCGTGCCGCCGGTGCGGTCGCAAACGCCGCCGGGTTCGTCAACCCGATCCGCGTGCCGCGCAACACGCAGGCCCCCTCCCCGCCGGCCACGGTGCACAGGCGTTGCCGCCCGGCAACCGGTCCTCAGAGGTCGAATAGGCTTCCCTGCCGGGCCAGGGGCGCCGGGACGTCCGCTGGCGGCGCCGTCCCGGCAGCCGTCGTCGGGGCGGTCTTGGTTGCCTCCTTGGTCGCGGCGGTCTTGGTCGCGGCGGTCTTGGTCGCGGCGGTCTTGGTTGGGGCGGGCTTGGTCGGGGCGCTCTTCTTCCGCGCGGCCTTCGGGGGATCCGCCGCGGCGGGGGCCGCGGCGTCGCGCGGCGCGACCTCGACGAAACCGTCTGTGAATTCCAGGGTCATGTGCGGCGCGGCCTGCGCCGCCGCGCGGATCGCCCGCCCGTCGGCATCGCGCACCAGGGCGTAGCCGCGGGCCAGGACGGCCCGGTAGCCGAGCGAGCCGAGGAGGCCGGAGAGGCCTGCCAGGCGGTCGGCGCGGCGCTCCGTCGAGCGGATCCCGGCCCGGACCAGCCGCGCCTGCAGGGCGTCGAGGCGATCGCGGCTGCGGACCTGCTCCGCCCGCGCGCGGCTCACCGTTCCCGCCCGGGCGATGACGAGGCGGCGACCGAGATAGGACAGCCCCTCCCCCTTGCGCGCCATGTCGTGGCGCAGGGCCGCGCCGGGACGGTCGCCGATACGGGCAACGCGTCCCCGCGCCTGGGCGAGGGCCAGGGTGGGCGGATGCCGGGCGAAGCGCTCGACAAGGTGCGAGACGCGCAGCCGGAACACCCGGGCGTTGCCGGCCAGCGCCGGGCCGAGCCGCGCTTCGGCGAGGTCGAGGCGCTGGCGCTTGGCCGCCAGGAAGGCGTCGACGTCCGGCATCGCCCGCACCAGGGCGCGCAGGTCGCTGCGCTCCCGGTCGAGGCGACGCTGGACCGCCTCACGCTGGCGCCGTCCGAGATCGACCACTGCGGCGACGAGGTCGGCCCGCACCGGAACCGCCATCTCGGCGGCCCCCGTCGGGGTCGGAGCCCGGCGGTCGGAGACGAAGTCGATCAGGGTGGTGTCGGTCTCATGGCCCACCGCGGAGATCAGCGGGATCGTCGAGTCCGCGGCCGCCCGCACCACGCATTCCTCGTTGAAGGCCCAGAGATCTTCGATCGAGCCGCCACCCCGCGCCACGATGAGGACGTCGGGCCGGGGAATCGCGCCGCCGGGCGCCAGCGCATTGAAGCCCCGGATCGCCCCCGCGATCTCCTCGGCCGCCCCCTCCCCCTGAACCCGCACGGGCCAGACCAGGACCGGCCGGGCGAAGCGGTCCGCGAGCCGGTGCAGGATGTCGCGGATGACGGCGCCGGTGGGCGAGGTCACCACGCCGACCACGCGCGGCAGGTACGGGATCGGCCGCTTGCGCTCGGCCGCGAACAGGCCCTCTGCGGCGAGCACGCGCTTGCGCTCGTCCAACAGCGCCATCCAGGCCCCGACGCCGGCGGGTTCCAGCGTCTCGATGACGATCTGGTACGAGGATTTGCCCGGGAAGGTCGTGATCCGCCCGGTGGCGACCACTTCGAGCCCTTCCTGAGGCCGCTGGCGCAGGCGGTTGAAGGTGCCCTTCCAGACCACCGCGTCGATCCGGGCGCTGCCGTCCTTGAGCGAGAAGTAGGCGTGGCCGGAGCTGTGCTGGCCGCGAAAGCCCGAGATCTCCCCGCGCAGGCGGACGTGACCGAAGGCATCCTCCAGCGTCCGTTTCAGCGCGGAGGCAAGGTCTCCGACGGACCATTCCGGCACGTTGGAGACGGGTCCGGATCCGGAGGCGGCTTTGGCGGGCGGAGGAGGAACGGCCATGGCGGTGGACGCTAGGGCCGGCGTCGCCTCAGGTAAAGGGATCGGCCGCGCCGCTCCGGGTCATACCCGACGCGTCACATCAGGATGGAGAGGATCACCAGCACGGATGCCACGGGCACGGCGCAGATCGCCAGGGCCATGCGCCAGATCGGCAGATTGTCGAGGTTGCCGTTGTCGTTGCAGGCGCGCACGGGAACGCGTCCGTGCGTGACATAATGCGCGAGGCTGACACTCCGGGAAGGAGTCGGCGCCACCAAAAACGGAACGGATTTGCGACAGCCTGGCATAATCCTCATAACGTCGTCCGGAGCGGTTCGTTCCACGCGGAAAGTCCGAGATCACACGGAGGCCGAACCCGGTTCGCGACCGCTTCCCGTGCACAGCGCGAGTGTCGACGGCGAATCGGACTTTTCAACGAACGGCTTTTGGGGAACATCACCCCTCATGAACATCCTCCTCATCGGTTCGGGCGGGCGCGAGCACGCCCTTGCCTTCGCCCTCGCCAAGAGCCCGCTCTGCACCCGCCTGTTCACCGCACCGGGCAATCCCGGCACGGCCGCCTTCGGCGAGAACCGCCCGGAGCTCGACGTGTCCGACCATGCCGCCGTGCGGGCCTTCTGTTCGGGCGAACGCATCGGCCTCGTGGTGGTCGGGCCCGAGGCGCCCCTGGTGGCGGGCCTCGTCGACGACCTTCAGGCTGCGGGCGTCCGGGTGTTCGGCCCGACGAAGGCCGCCGCCCAGCTCGAGGGCTCCAAGGGCTTCACCAAGGACCTGTGCGCCGCAGTCGGCATCCCCACCGCCGCCTTCGCGCGCTTCCAAACGCTTGAGCCGGCCCTGGCCTACCTCGCCGCGCAGGGCGCCCCCATTGTCGTGAAGGCCGACGGTCTGGCTGCCGGCAAGGGTGTGGTCGTGGCCGAGACCCGCGAGCAGGCGGAGAACGCCGTGCGGGCTCTGTTCGAGGAGCCCGGCGCCGAGATCGTCATCGAGGAATGCCTCTTCGGCGAGGAGGCGAGCTTCTTCGCCCTGTGCGACGGCACCCGCGCGGTCCCGGTGGGCACGGCCCAGGATCACAAGCGTGTCTTCGACGGCGACCGCGGTCCCAATACAGGCGGCATGGGCGCCTACTCGCCCGCAACCATCCTGACCCCGGCCCTGGAGCGGGAGGTGATGGAGACCATCATCGCTCCGACGCTCGACGGCATGCGTGCGCGGGGCATCCCCTTCACCGGCATCCTCTATGCCGGGCTGATGCTCACTGCCGAGGGGCCGAAGCTGATCGAGTACAACACCCGCTTCGGCGACCCGGAGGCCCAGGTGCTGATGCCGCGCCTCGCCTCCGATCTCGTACCGGCGTTGCTGGCGGCCTGCGAGGGCGACGTGTCCGGGATCAGCCTTGAATTCGACGAGCGGCGTGCCGCGCTCACGGTGGTCATGGCGGCGGCCGGCTATCCCGGAGCGGTTCTGCGCGGTTCGGAGATCCGCGGGATCGAGGCCGCGGGCGTGAGCGACGAGGTCCTGGTGTTCCAGGCTGGCACCCGCGCCGAGGGCGGGCGCCTGCTCGCCGACGGGGGCCGGGTGCTCGCCGTCACGGCCCTGGGCGAGAGCATGATGGAGGCCCAGGCACGCGCCTACGCGGCGGTGGCCCGGATCGACTGGCCAGAGGGCTTCTGCCGGCGCGATATCGGCCGCCGCGCCGTCGCCCGCGAGGTCGCGGGCGGCGGAATCTGAGGTTCGGCGGTCAGCGCCGCTTGTTGCCGCGGGGGCCAGTGGGCACCACCGTGTTGCCCCGGTTCTCGGCCCGCAGGATGCGCCAGCGCGCCACCCGTTCCGGGTCGAGGCATCCCTCGGCCACCGCGTCCTGCACGGCGCAGCCGGGCTCGTGGGCATGGGTGCAGTCGCGGAAGCGGCACGCGGGAGCCAGCTCGGTGATCTCGGCGAACAGGGTGTCGATCCCCTCGGCCGCATCTCCGAGCTGGAGCGAGCGGATCCCGGGCGTGTCGATCACCCAGCCGCCGCCCGCGATGGCATGGAGCGAGCGGCTCGTCGTGGTGTGCCGGCCCTTCGCATCGTGCTCCCGAATGCCCCCCGTCGCTTGTGGCGCCGCGTGGCCCGGGCCCGCCAGGGTGTTCACGAGGGTCGACTTGCCGACCCCCGAAGAGCCGACCACCGCCACGGTGCGGCCGGGGCCGCACCAGGGGCCGAGCCGCGCCGCTGCTCCAGTTTCGCGGGGGTTCACCAGCACCACGGCGAGATCGCGCTGCAGGGCCTCGGCTTCGCGGCGATAGCGCTCCGCATCCTCGCAGACATCCGCCTTGGTCAGGACGATGACCGGCTCGGCGCCACCCTGGTTGGCGAGGGCAAGGTAGCGCTCCAGCCGCGTCGGATTGAAGTCCGCATTGCAGGACGTGACGATGAAGAGCGCGTCGACATTGGCCGCCGCGAGCTGCGGCGCGGCGCTCCCTTCCCGCCGCCGCTCCAGGACGGTGCGGCGGTCCAGGCGTCGGCGCAGCATCTGCGTCCCGGCCTCGACCAGGACCCAGTCGCCGACCGCGTAGTCGCCGGTGTTGGTGTGGACCGGCAGCATGAGTTTGAGCGGCCCCGCCTCCGCGAGGGCGCCCATGCGGGCGCGGTGCACGGTGGCGACGCGCTGGGGCACAAGGGCCGCCTCGTCGGGCCGGCACTGGTCCGCGAAGAAGGCGGACCAGCCGAGTTCGGCCAGGGTATGGACGACCGTCACGACGCGCGACCCAGTCGCGCGCCGAAGGCTTGCGACCCGCTCAAGCGGCGAGCCGCGCCAGCGCCTCCGTGATCTTCTCCAGGCGGGCGGCCTCTGCATCGCGACGCTCGCGCTGCTCGTCCACCACCTCGTCGGGCGCGCGGGCGAGGAAGTCGGCATTGCCGAGCTTGCCCTCGATCTTGGCGATCTCGGCGCCGGCCTTCGCCGCCTCTTTCTTCAGGCGGGCGACCTCTGCGGCCAGGTCCACGATGCCCTCCAGCGGCAGGGCCGCCACCGAGCCGCGCACCAAGAGCTGCACCGAGTTCTTCGGCGCGGCCGCCTCGAAGCGGATCTCGGAGAGCCGCGCCAGCCGCGCCAGGGTGTCGCCCCAGCGGGTCGCCCGGGCCTGCAGATCCGCATCGACGCCGACCACCACGAGGGGGATCTGCGCCGCTGCCGGCACGCTGGTCTCGGAGCGGGCCGAGCGAATTTCCGAGACGAGGTCGACGAGCCAGCCGATCTCGGCCTCCGAGGCCGAGTCGTTAAGGGCGGCCAGATCCGGCCAGGGCGCAAGGGCGAGCAGGCCCCGCTCCGGCAGGTCTGCGCCCTTGATCGCCCAGAGCTCTTCCGTGAGGAAGGGCATGAAGGGGTGCAGCAGCTTGGCGATCTGGTCGATCAGGAAGGCCACGGTGGCCTGCGTCTCGGCCTTGGCGGCCGCCGCGACGCCCTCCCCCTGGAGTACGGGCTTGGCCAGTTCCAGGTACCAGTCGCAGAAGATGTTCCAGACGAAGCGGTAGGCTGCCGCCGCCGCGTCGTTGAAGCGGTAGGCCTCGAGGGCCGTCGTGACCTCGGCGACCGCTCGCGCGGCCTCGCCGAGGGCCCAGCGGTTCAGGGTCTCGCCAGCGTTTTCCGGCCGGTAGTCGGCCCGCAGGGCGCAGCCGTTCATCTCGGCGAAGCGCGAGGCGTTCCAGAGTTTCGTCGCGAAGTTGCGGTAGCCTTCGACCCGGTTCACCGCCAGCTTGATGTCGCGCCCCTGGGCGGCCATCGCCGCAAGGGTGAAGCGCAGGGCGTCGGCCCCATACTGGTCGATGAGTCCGAGCGGATCGACGACGTTGCCCTTCGACTTCGACATCTTTGCGCCGGAGGCGTCGCGCACCAGCGTGTGCAGGTAGACGGTGGAGAACGGCACCCGGTCGGTGACGTGGAGCCCGAGCATCATCATCCGGGCGACCCAGAAGAAGATGATATCCTTGCCGGTCACCAGCGTGTCGGTCGGGTAGTAGCGCGCCAGTTCCGGGGTCTCGTCCGGCCAGCCCAGCGTCGAGAACGGCCACAGGGCGGAGGAGAACCAGGTGTCGAGGACGTCCTCGTCCCGACGCAGGGGCGCGGGCGCCCCGCGCTTCGCATCGGCCTGGGTTTGCGCCTCCGCCTCGCTCATGGCGACGTAGATGCCACCCGCCTCGTCGTACCAGACCGGGATCTGGTGGCCCCACCAGAGCTGGCGCGAGATGCACCAGGGCTCGATGTTCTCGAGCCACTGGAAGAAGGTCCGCTCGTAATTCTCGGGCACGAAACGGGTTTTTCCATCACGCACCGCCTGCAGGGCGCGCTCGGCCACGGGCTTCACGTTCACGTACCACTGGTCCGTGAGGTAGGGCTCGATGACGACGTTCGAGCGGTCGCCGTGCGGGACCGCGTGGGTGTTCGGTTCGGTAAGACGCAGGCGCTCGCGCGCCTCCATCAAGGCAACGACCCGCTTGCGCGCCTCGAATCGGTCGAGGCCGTGCAGGGCCAGGGCCTCCGGCTCGGGATCCGAACCGCTCAGGAAAGCCGCATTGCCGTCGAGGCTTATGCGGGCTTCCGGATCCAGAATGTTGATCGGCGTGCAGCCGGCGCGACGGCCGACCTCGAAGTCGTTGAAGTCGTGGGCGGGCGTGATCTTGACGGCACCCGTGCCCTTCTCCGGGTCGGAATAGCTGTCCGCGACGATCGGGATCAGGCGCCCGACCAGGGGCAGGCGCACGCGCCTGCCGACCAGATGGGTGTAGCGCTCGTCCTCCGGATGGACCGCCACCGCGGTGTCGCCCAGCATGGTCTCGGGCCGGGTCGTGGCGACCGTGATGATCTCGCCGGTCTCGGTGCCGCCTGCGTCGACGACCGGGTAGTCGAAGTGCCAGAGATGGCCCTTCACCTCCACCTGCAGGACCTCGAGGTCCGAGATCGCGGTCTGGAACTTCGGATCCCAGTTCACCAGGCGCTTGTCGCGGTAGATCAGGCCCTGGGCGTGGAGGTCGACGAAGGTCCGGGTGACGGCACGGACCATCTGGTCGTCCGGCGCCCCCGAGACGCCCATGGTGAAGCGCTCCCGCGACCAGTCGCAGGAAGCGCCCAGGCGCTTTAGCTGGTTGACGATCGCTCCGCCCGATTCCGCCTTCCAGGTCCAGACCTTTTCGACGAAGGCCGCGCGGCCGATCTCCCGCCGGCCCGGCTCGTTCGCCTCGGCGAGGCGGCGCTCCACCACCATCTGGGTGGCGATGCCGGCATGGTCGGTGCCCGGCTGCCAGAGCACGTCGCGGCCGCGCATGCGCTCGAAGCGGCAGAGGATGTCCTGCAGCGTGTTGTTAAGGGCGTGCCCCATATGGAGGCTGCCGGTCACGTTCGGCGGCGGGATCACCATGGTGAAGGGCTTCGCCCCGGCCCGTTCGGGGCGCCCGGCCTTGAAGGCCTCGCCCGATTCCCAGGCGGCGGCGATGCGCGCCTCGACGGCGGCGGGATCGAAGGTCTTGTCCATCATGGGCGGGGTCGGGTCACTGATCGGGGAAAGCGGAGGTTGGTCCGCTTTCAACCTGTCGGGCCCCCTGCGTCAACACGCGAGCCCCGCGATTCGGCTCTGCGACCGCGTTCGGGCCTCAGCGGCCCCGAGCCACCCGCTCGATCTCGGCGCGCACCAGACGCTCGACCATGCCGGGCAGGTTCTCGTCGAGCCAGCCCTTCAGCATGGGCCGGAGCATATCCTGCACAAGGTCCTCCAGGGTGCGGGCCTGGCTGCTCATCACCGTGTTCGAGAGCATGTGGAAGGCCTGGGCGACGCTCGCATCCGTGACGGCCGAGGTCAGGCGCTCGGTGGGTGTCGGCTCCGGCTCGCGCATCGCGGACTGGGGAGCCGGACGCGGCGGCTCGATGGGGGCAGCGGCACGGAGAGGCGGCAGCGGCTCCAGCTCCGGCTCGTCATCGTCGAAGGAGATCGCATCGAAGTCGATCTGCCCGTCCTCGATCGGCTCCTTGCGGAACGCGATCTCGGGCTCGTCGAGGGGGATGGGCTTGCGGACGGGCTGGGCGACCTCGGCGAGGTCCAGGACATCGTCGTTCTCGGGCTGCGGGGCGGATGCCCGCGGCGGGACCACCTCGGCCTTGGCGATCTGATCGTCGGCGATGATGCGCCGGATCGACGCCAGGATCTCCTCCATGGAGGGTTCCTGCGCCTTGTCCGACACCTTGGGGCTCGCTGCACTCATCCGGACGATGCTCGGGATCTGGGGGAAACGGTTGCGACGTGCGGCGAGTATTTCATGCTCCCGCCCCGACACAAGCGCCGGCCGCTGCACGGCACGGGATAAGCTCGCGCCGCCGTGAGACTCTAAGGTACGGCTGCGCCGGCCGGGGCGGCACAGCCCGAATTGCGGCGACCGCGTGGTTGCCGAACCTCAGCGTCCGTCGGGTGTGCGCACGCCGTACCAGAGGTCCTTGACCTGATCGAAGTGTTCCTTCGGGCTGTAGACCGCCACCGGCAGCGCCGTGAAGCGCACCGTCAGGCGACCGATCGCCTGGACGACGCCGTAGGAGAAGACAACTCGGTTGCGCTGGGCGATGATCAGGTTCGTACGGGCGTTCAGCAACTCCTGCTGCGCGTTCAGCACGTCGAGAGTGGTGCGCTGGCCCACGCGGGCCTCCTCGCGCACGCCATTCAGAGCCACTTCGTTGGCCTGCACCTGCGCCTGCGAGGCGATGACCTGTGCCTTGGACGCCTCGAGCTGGCCCCAGGCCGTCACGATGGCCGAGCGGACCTGATCGCGGGTGTCCTCGGCATCAAGTCGGCGCTGGCCGACCGTCTCCTTGGCCTGACGGATCTGCGAGTAGGTCTGGCCTCCCTCGTAGAGGGGAATCGTCAGGCGGCCGACGATGGTGGCGCTGAGAAAATTGTCGCCAGCGAAAGATTGGTCATAGCGCTGCTGCACCGAGCCCTGCAGGCCGGCGGTCGGGTACAGCGCCCCTTCCAGCACCTTCACCTGGGCCTCGGACACGTCGACGAGGTGCAGCGCCGAAAGGATCTGCGGATGCTCCTTGAGGCCGATATTGATCGCCGTATCGAGGCTGGCCGGAACGTAGCGGTCCAGAGGCCGTCCGGGCGCGAGTTGGCGCGGCTCGACGCCGATATAGCGGCGATAGGTGCCGATGCTGGCCCGCAGAGTGGCCTCGGCACCGCTGACGTCGCTCCGAGCGCCGGCGAGGCGGGCCTCGGCCTGCGCCACGTCGGTGCGGGTCACCTCACCGACGTTGAAGCGGTCGCGAGTCTGGCGAAGCTGCTCTTCCAACACCTCGACGTTGTTGCGGCGCAGTTCGAGGTTTGCCGTATCGCTGAGGACCGACATGTAGGCCTGGGCTGCATTGAACAGGACGTTCATCTCGGTGGCGCGAAGGGCCTCCCGGACGCGGAGAACATCGGATTCCGCCTGGCGGGTTTGATTGTCGGTGCGAAAGCCGTTGAATAGAGTTTGGTTGACGGTGAGGCCCGCACCGCCCGGACGCGTAACCTGATTGAGCCTTTGTCTCGAGACTGTCCCATCCAGCTGGCCGATCCCGATGTCGGCATCAAGGCTGACGGTAGGACGATAGCCGGACTTCGCCTGTGCTACGCTCTCGTCGGTTGCGCGCACGCCGGCGCGGCCGGAATTCAGAATCGGAATGGCGGCATACGCCCGCGAGAGTGCGCTCTCCAGCGTCTCGGCACCGGCCGGGCTCGCCAGGGCGACCGCCAATACGGCGAGGCCGGCCGGCCGAAGCCTCGTGCGCATCGCAGGTTTCGAATCTCTCACGCTCATCAGCCCTTGCGGTTTCTCGATGAACCGGACGGCCTCGCAGAAGGCCGCCGCGCCTGGGCGCGATACCGGGTTGCCCGCCTCGATGCGGAGACTACCCGACCTTGACCGGCAGAGCACCGGTTGCTTGCTGTGCATTGCGTGAATCCGTCAGGGGTGCCGCAAAAAAGCGACACTCCTTTCGGGTTACCTCCGAGGCGTGCGGGGCGCGAAACCGGTCTCCAGTCCACGGCATCGATGGCGACGAAGCGGTCCTTTTGGCAGCTCTGCGGAGGTCAGAACGCGAAATCGACCGCGTCCGCGAAGGCGCCCAGGGGCGGAAGAGCGGCATCGAAGAGGGGGCGCGCGCCGAAGGCGTCGCCGGCCCGCACGAACAGGGTCGCTTTCGCGGCCCGGTCCCGGCCCATCACGCAGACGAGGCGACCGCCGTCCTTCAGCTGATCCAGAAGGGGCTGCGGACGCGTCTCCACCCGGCCGTTCACCAGGATCGCATCGTATGGTGCACTCTGCGGGACGCCGGCCTCGAGCGGTCCTTCGACGACCGTGACGCGGTCGAGGCCGGTCAGGCGTTCGCGGGCGCCCGTCGCGAGATCGGCATCGGATTCGAGGGCCACGACGTCGGCACCGAGCCGCGCGAGGATCGCGGCGCCGTAGCCGTAGCCCGTGGCGGCATCGAGGGCGATGTCGCCCGGCTGGATCGCCAGGGCCTGGATCATGCGGGCGAGCAGCATCGGTGCCGGCATCGCGCGGCCCGTCCGGCCGAGCCGCAGGGTCTGATCGATATAGGCGAAGTCTTCGCGACCCGGCGGCACGAAACGCTCGCGGGCGACCTCTCCGAAGGCGTCGAGGACCGGGACGTCGTTCACGTCGAAGGTCCGCAACTGACAATCGACCATGAGGCGTCGTGCCTGCGCGTAATCGAGCATGGATGCCGTCTTCCCTCGACCCTGGGCCGGCGCCGGGCGCCGCTCTGTCCTTCCGGGCGGCCGGGCGGCCACGCCGAAGCTTGCGGGTTGTCGTGGATCGATGGCGAAAACGCAAGGTTCCCGGAGGCGCCCCGCTGACACGCAGGAGCGGATCTTCCGGGCCTCGGCCGCGGCGATCGTTTCTGTCCACCCGGGTCGCCGAAAACTTGGCGCCGGTACCGGCGGGATCTCGTTCGTCGAATGGGACGCCGGTCGCGCCGGCAATAGAAAAGTTGGAGGCCTCGGAGGGAATCGAACCCCCGTACAAGGATTTGCAGTCCTCTGCGTAACCACTCCGCCACGAGGCCTCTGTCGCACCACCCCGAGGGGCTCGTCCGGCGACCCCCGTCCGGGCGGCCGGCTCGGGGAGAGCGGTCTCTAGCAGAGCCCCCCGCGTGAGGGCAACGGCCTTTGAACGATCTCTGCAAATTAGGCTGCACGGACGGATGCGTCCCCCCTTCGCACGCCTCGGTGGGACCATCTTCGGTCCTGCGCCTCGATCCCCCGCCTCCGGTTCCACGCGGCTCCAGTCCGGGTCGCGAGGATTTCCGGCAACGCCCCGGGCGCCGGTCAAAAAATGTGACGGAATCGTCAAATCACCGGTCCAGACACTCTTGCGTCCCGGCGAAGCGCTGTGTAGACCCCCGATCGCGGTCCCCGATAGCTCAGTTGGTAGAGCAAGCGACTGTTAATCGCTTTGTCGCAGGTTCGAGTCCTGCTCGGGGAGCCAATCTTTCTTCAAGACTTGGCTGTACTCTTGATGAGTCAGCTAGAGCGGTTGAGCCGGTCCTGGGATCTGGCCCCGCATTCTTGCAGCCGCTGGTTCGACGCCTTCGTCGAGTACGCCACGCGGCGATGTTCTCGGTAAAGCCTGCTCTCTTCCGGCGTCGCGCCTCTCGCACTTGTCCGTGAACGACGAACCCCGCCGGCCTCGGAGGCCGACGGGGTTCGTCTCGGGGGGGCGTCGATCAGGTCAGTGGGCCGGGGATCGCGCTCTCGGCCTCCGCCAGCAGGCGCGTCTCGTGCTTGCGCACGAACAGCCAGAGGGCGAGGCCGCCGAAGATCACCACGGCCAGCAGGGCGAGGCCCACGGGCCCGGCGACATGCTCGATCGAGCGGCCGCAGTAATACGAGCCGAGGCCCATGATCGTTGCCCAGGCGATGCCGCCGAGGCCGTTGAAGATCAGGAAGCGGCGGGCATCGAGCTTGTTCACGCCCGCGAGGACGGCTGCATAGGCGCGCAGCATCGCGGTGAAGCGGCCGAAGAAGACGATCTTCCCGCCATGCTCGCGAAAGAGATACTGCCCGAGCTTGAGGCGGCCGTGATCCAGGGCGATCAGGTGGCCATAGCGCAGCAGGAGCGGCATGCCCCAGCGGCGGCCGACCCAGTAGCCGAGATTGTCGCCCAGGATCGCGGCCGCCGCGGCCGCCAGGATGATCAGGCCGATGTTCAACTGGCCGGTGCTGCCGGCATAGACCGCCGACGAAATCAAGATCGTCTCGCCCGGCAGCGGTACGCCCGCGCTCTCCAGGGCGATGACGACGAAGATCGCGATATAACCGTAGCTGGCGATCAGGTCGGCGATGGGCAGGTTCGTGAGGAAGGACATGGGCATTCCCGTTCGGCAATCCCGCGACACAGAGCGGGCGAACATGGCGGGAACGGGGCTCGGCTGTGGCTGAGCCGTGCCTGAAAATTGGGTCACCGCTATCCTGCGGTGCCCGCAACGCCCTGCCCCCGGACCATTGCCGGAGGCGGAGCGCTACTCTGTTGGGGGATCAGCTGAAGGAGCCGAAGCCCGCGAAACAGTCGCTTTCGAAGCTCGGGGCGGTCGGCGTATCGGGCGCAGGCACCGGAGCGTCGTCGCCCGGATGCTCTGGACTTGGCAATGGGGACGGATAGATCTCGTGAGAGACGGTTGCGAGCGGCGAGGCAGAGCGATCGTGCTGCACGTCTAGGGTCATCCAGGCTCCTCAAGTGGCGTGCCAGTCCAACGGCACAGCTTGGGGTACCGGAAGCGGACCGGCCCGTTAACCCTCCCGGGGGTTCGGCGAGAACAGGTCTGGCATGCGGCGACCGGGAGCCATGTCGCCTCACGGTCATCGCTCCGTCGTTGGGATGTCGCCTGGGCGCGGAGGTCTCGGAGCCTCCGTCTCCAGCTCGTCGGGCGATCTTGCGTGGACGATGGTCCGGGTCGACGCCGCCCTCGGGGTCGGCGTCACGGGGGACGTCGGTCTTCCGGCGCGTGTGGCTATATCTGCTCCGTCAGGGTGGAATGCGCGCGGACGCGGAGAACCGCCCACGACCCGTTGCGACAACCGGAGCCGACCTGGCGCTGTGGCCGGCTGACGGGGTGTGCAGGTTCGTCGCGCCCGGAGCCGTCCCCTTCGCGGCTCCGCACGAAAAAGGCCGGGGGATCGCCCCCCCGGCCCCGATCGGCGACGACGCTCGGCGGAGCCTACGGCTGCTCGTTGCCGGCGTAGTTGATCGAGCCGTCGGCACCCTTCTTCCACATGTACATCACGTAGTCCGGGCGGGTGATGTCGCCCTTCTTGTCGTAGGCGATGTCGCCGATCACCGTGTTGAAGGGCTTGCCCTCGTGCATGTAGGCGGCGACCTTCTGGCCGTCGGTGGACTTCGTCGCCTTCATCGCGTCGGCGAGGATCTGCATGGCGGCGTAGGAGTAGAGGGTGTAGCCCTCGGGGTCGAAGTTCATCGCCTTGAAGGCGTCGACGGTGGCCTTCGACTTCGGATTCTTGCGGGCATCCGGTGAGAAGGTCATCAGGGTGCCGTCGGAGCCCGGGCCTGCCACCTGGGCGAATTCGCGGTCGGCGATGCCGTCGCCGCCCATCAGCGGCGCCTGCAGGCTCTGGTCGCGCATCTGGCGGATCAGCAGGCCGGCCTCGGTGTAGAGACCGCCGAAATAGACCACGTCGACATTGGCCTGCTTCAGCTTCGAGACCAGGGCCGAAAAGTCCTTCTCGCCCGGGTTGATGCCCTCGTACAGCACGTTGGTGCCGCCCTTGGCCTTCAGGGCCTTCAGGGTCTCGTCGGCCAAGCCCTTGCCGTAGGGGGTCTTGTCGTGGACGAAGGCGATCTTCTTGCCCTTGAACTTCTCGGCGAGATACGCCCCCGCCACCGCGCCCTGCTGGTCATCGCGACCGCAGGTGCGGAAGGTGTTCCAGTTGCCGCGCTCGGTATACTTGATCGCCGTGGAGGCCGGGCTGACCTCGACGATGCCGGCTTCCTGCAGCACGTCCGAGACCGGGATCGAGACGCCCGAGTTGAAGGCGCCGACCACGGCCTTCACGCCCTCGGAGGCGAACTTGTTGGCCACCGAGACGCCCTGCTTCGGATCGGAGGCGTCGTCGCCGACCGTCATCACCAGCTTCTCGCCGTTGACGCCGCCGGCCTTGTTGATGTCGGCGATGGCCTGCTGGGCCCCGGTCTTGATCTGCGCACCGAAGGCGGCGTTGGGACCAGTGACGGGGACCACCACGCCGATCTTGATCTCGGCCTGAGCGGCGGTGGCCGCCAGCATCAGGCTGAGGGCGACGCCGGCTGAAAACAGTGACTTCATGCTCGTTTCCCCTCTTGAGGCGCCGGACCGGGCGTTCGCTTCGCCGGCACGGTCGCCAACACGCGGTGTGGTCTCGCGACGCGCCGTCACGGCGTCGGCGCGCTCGTCCGGTCCCGCCAGCTCAGCGGTCCGGTGCGTTCGTAGAGCCAGGCATATTGCCGGGTCATCTGTCCGGTGCGGGTGTAGCGGTAGGCCACGGCCCCGATGGCGAGGACGACCGCCGCGTCGACAAGGTAAGCCGGCAGCGACAGCAGCGGGTCCTCGAACAGCGCGTAGTGGAGGAACCGCGTCACCGCCGCGATCAGCAGCAGGGCCAGAACGCAGTGCCAGAACGGCCGCCAGCCGCGGGCGAGCCCGCTGCCGGTCATCCAGGCCGCACCCCCGCCCATCGCCACGGTGATGAGGAGGAAGATTCCGAGGGTGCGCAGATCGAGGCTGAAACCGTCGGCCATGCTCAGTGCGATCCCCCCTCGAGATAGGCGGCCTTCACCTGCGGGTCGTCGAGAAGGGCCTGGCCGGTGCCGCTCATCGTGACCGCCCCCGTGACCATGACGTAGCCGCGATGCGCCAGCTTGAGGGCATGATAGGCGTTCTGCTCCACGATGAACACGGTCAGGCCTTCGCGGGCGTTGAGGTCGCGCACGGCGGAGAAGATCTGCTTGACCACCAGGGGCGCCAAGCCCAGCGAGGGCTCGTCGAGCATGAGCAGGCGCGGCCGGCTCATCAGCGCTCGGGCGATGGCGAGCATCTGCTGCTCGCCGCCCGACATGGTGCCGCCGCGCTGGTCGATACGCTCGCGCAGGCGCGGGAACAGGGTGCACATCCGCTCGAGGTCCTCGGCGAAATGCTTCCCCCCGTTGACGGCCGCGCCCATCTGCAGATTCTCGCGCACCGTCATTCGGGAGAAGATCCGCCTTCCCTCGGGAGACTGCGCCAGGTTGAGCCGGGCGATCTCGTGGGTCGGCAGCTTGGTGATGTCCTGCCCTGCGAAGGTGATGGTGCCCTCGCGCGCCTGGGGCTGGCCGAAGATCGTCATCATCAGGGTGGACTTGCCGGCCCCGTTGGCGCCGATCAGGGCGACGATCTCGCCCGCGTGCACGTCGATGTCGACGCCCTTCAGGGCGCGGATGCTGCCGTAATAGGCCGAGACGCCACGCACGCTGAGCAGCGGCGCTTTCGCGGCGTCCATCCGGGCGCGGGTCTCGTCCACCAGCACGTTGATGCCCGCGACGCTCATGCCGTTAATCCCGTAGAGGTTCCGGCAAGTCCGACTTCCGCTTCCACCGCCGCCACCTCCTCGTCGTCGACGCCGAGATAGGCCGCGATCACCCGGGTGTCGTTGCGGATCTCGTCCGGCGTGCCGTCGGCGATCTTGACGCCGTAATCGAGCACCACGATGCGGTCGGAGATCTGCATCACCACCGACATGTCGTGCTCAATGAGCAGCACCGAGGTGCCGTACTCGTCGCGGATCATCCGCAGAAGGGTGTTGAGGTCTGCCGATTCCCGCGGGTTGAGGCCGGCGGCCGGCTCGTCGAGGCAGAGCAGCACCGGGTCCGTGCACATGGCGCGGGCGATCTCCAGGCGGCGCTGGTCGCCATAGGGCAGATCGCCCGCCGGCTCGTCGGCCCGGTGGGTCAGGCCGATGCGCGCGATCCAGCCGGCGGCCTTGGCGATCGCCTCACCTTGCGCCCGGCGATAGCCCGGCAGGCCGAGGATGCCCGCGAGGGAGAAGCCGGAGGCCCGCATCAGGGGCTTGTGCATGGCGACCAGCAGGTTCTCCAGCACGGTCATCTGCGGGAACAGGCGGATGTTCTGGAAGGTGCGGGCGACCCGGGCGAGGCGGTTGACGTCGTGGCCCGGCAGGCGCTCCAGCAGGTAGGTCTCGCCGCCGGCCTGCGCTAAGCGGATCATGCCCTCGGTCGGCTTGTAGAAGCCGGTGATGCAGTTGAAGACCGTGGTCTTGCCGGCGCCGTTCGGGCCGATCAGCGCGGTGATGTCGCCGCGCCCGACCTTGAAGGAGAGGTCGCCGACGGCGGTGAGGCCGCCGAACCGCATGGTCAGGTGGTCGACCACGAGGATCGGGTCGACCGGGCCGCCCGGATTCGCGGCCGGGGGCGCGTCCCGCAGGGTGGCGAGGCGGGTGGTACCAGTGGCGCGCGTCATGCGGTGCGCCCCCCGAGGCGGACCGAGGGCGAGCGCTCGGAGATGAGCCCGCGCGGGCGCCAGACCATCATGCACACCATGGCAAGGCCGAACAGCAGCAGGCGGTACTCGTTCGGGTCGAAGCCCTCGCCGAACACAGCCTTGAGGAAGGACAGGTTGCGCAGCAGTTCCGGGGCGCCGACCATGACGATCGCCGCGATGGCGACGCCGACCTGGCTGCCCATGCCGCCGAGCACCACGATGGCCAGGATGATCGCGCTCTCGAGGAAGTTGAAGCTTTCGGGGCTGACGAAGCCCTGGCGCACGGCGAAGAACGAGCCGGCGAAGCCCGCGAACATCGCGCCGAGCGCGAAGGCGGTGAGCTTCGTTATCGTAGTGTCGATGCCCAGCGAGCGGCAGGCGATCTCGTCCTCGCGCAGGGCCTCCCAGGCACGCCCCAGGGGCAGGCGACGCATGCGCAGGGTGACGAGGTTGGTGATCAGCGCCAGCACCAGGATCAGGTAGTAGAGGAAGACGATCCTGTGCATCGGGCTGAAGCTCAGCCCGAAGGTCTGGGCGAAGCCGCCCTCCCCGGCCGTGAACGGGATGCCGAAGAAGCTGGCGCGGGGAATCGAGGACAGGCCGGCGGCCCCGCCGGAGAAGTCGACCCAGTTGATCAGGACGAGGCGGATGATCTCGCCGAAGGCGAGGGTCACGATGGCGAGGTAGTCGCCCCGCAGGCGCAGCACCGGAAAGCCGAGCAGCACCCCGAAGGCGGCGGCGAACAGGCCGGCCAGCGGCAGGCAGATCCAGAACGAGAGCCCGAACACGGTGGAGAGCAGCGCGTAGGAATAGGCCCCCACCGCGTAGAAGGCGACGTAGCCGAGGTCGAGCAGCCCGGCGAGGCCGACGACGATGTTGAGGCCCCATCCGAGCATGACGTAGGTCAGGATGAGGATGCCGAGGTCGATCCAGTAGCGCCCCTCCGACAGGCCGCCCGAGCCGAGGGTGGCGAGCAGCGGCAGGGTGAGCGCGACGGCCAGCGTCAGCGGACCGAGGACGCGGCCGGCCCGGGCGACGACCGGGGCCGCATCGACGGTCGCGAGGCGGTGGGCCTCCCGCCGGCGCGCGACCTCGCCCAGCAGCAGGCGCTGGCCGAGGCGCAGCACGAACACCGCGAGGCAGAGGCCCGCGACGACTCCCCAGCGGCCGGTGAGTTCAAGGCCGGTGCCCTGCCCGAGATCGGTGCGGTAGGCCACCACCGGGATGCTCAACCCGAGCGTTACCAGGGCGAAGAGGGCGGAATCCTTGAGCATCTCCGGCAGGGCCGCGGCGGAGCGGCGGCTGACGGTGGGGGACACCGCACCGATGGTCGATCCGTGAGTCGTCGATCCTTGCGCCATGGCTCAGACCTTCTCGACTTCGGGGCGTCCGAGGATGCCGGATGGTTTGAAGATGAGCACCACGATGAGGATCAGGAACGCGGCCACGTCCTTGTACTCGATCGAGAAGTAGGCCGACCAGAAGGTCTCGATCAGGCCGATGATCAGGCCCCCGAGGACCGCGCCGGGCAGCGAGCCGATACCGCCGAGCACCGCCGCGGTGAAGGCCTTCACGCCGGGCACGAACCCGTCCGAGAACGAGACCACGCCGTAATAGAGGAGGTAGAGGGTGCCGGCGACGGCGGCGAGCGCCGCGCCCAGCACGAAGGTCAGCGAGATCGTCCGGTCGACGTTGATGCCGAGCAAGGCCGCCATGCGCCGGTCCTGCTCGCAAGCGCGCTGGGCGCGGCCGAAGGAGGTGCGCTGCACGAGGTACCAGAAGCCGGCGAGCAGCAGCGCCGTCGTCGTCATGATGATCGCCTGCTTGTAGGACAGGGTCACGGTGTACTGCTCGTTCTGGTAGAGCACGATGACGTCCCGGACGAGGGGCAGCACCGGCTTGTTGCGGGCGCCCTGCACCACCTGGACGAAGTTCGACAGGAAGATCGACACGCCGATGGCCGAGATCAGCGGCGCGAGGCGGAAGGAGCCGCGCAGGGGCCGGTAGGCGACCCGCTCGATCGCCCAGCCCCAGAGAGCCGTGAGGATCATGGCGAGCACCAGCACGATCAGGAACACCAGGGCGACCGAGGTCAGCCCGAGCCAGGATGTGAGGATGAGGAAGAAGATCAGGGCAATGAAGGATGAGAGCATGAACACGTCGCCATGGGCGAAGTTCACCATCCCGATGATGCCGAAGACCATGGTGTAGCCCAGGGCGATCAACCCGTAGATCGACCCGAGCGTCAGGCCGTTGATGAACTGCTGGGCGAAAAATTCCATGAACCGGCCTTCGTTTCGACGGCGCAGCCATCGGCGAACGCTGTCTGCGATCGGCAGACGCTGTTTGCGAATGGCGTGCCAGCCTGGAATGTTCTGAACTGCCGCCTCCGGTCAATCCTCGCGGCGAGTCCCGGGGTGAGCTTTCCCGGACCCTGAAACGCGAACGGCCCGGCGCTGGGAGCGCCGGGCCGTCCCGGGAGGTGGGTCGTGCTCCGGTGCCCGAGGCACCGGTCGGACTTACTTGAGGAGGGAGACCAGGGCCTTGCCGGCGGGGGTCTTCAACTCCTTGGCGTCGAGGGTGCCGTCGTTGTCCGGATCGGCGGCCTTGAAGCGGGCCTCGACCAGGGCGAGGAACTCGGTCTTGTCGAGGGTGCCGTCCGAATCCGGGTCGGCGGCCTTGAGGGCCTTCTTGCTGACGCGGCCCTTGAGCTCCTTGGCGTCGACGGTGCCGTCCTTGTCGGATTCCAGCTTGTCGAAGAGGGCGCCGGCCACGGCCTGGGCCTCCTTGAGGTCGATGGTGCCGTCGTTGTCGGTGTCGACCATCGAGATCACCTGCGATGCGCCCGGACCCTTGGCGAAAGCCGGGATGGCCAGGGGAAGCGCGAGGGCGGCGGCACCCAGGACGACGGCGAGGCGGGACAGATAGGACATGCGAAGAGCTCCGTATCAGCAGTAACGATTGCCGATCTATCACGCTGAAATGGAGCGGCGAAAGCTTGCTGTTGCAATGCAGTATCGCGTCCGTGCCGGTGGTCCCCCTTCGGCCCGGCACCATGACGCTTGGTCAGCCGGTCGGCGCGGCAGCCCCGGACAGGGCCTTCGTCTTGCGGATCACCCCCGCGAAGGTTACGTGCGCCTCGACATACCCGCCGTCCTTCCGGGCGCGGATCTCGAAATGCTTTGGCCTGCGCCGGGCCTCCCCCTCGACCTGAAAGCCCGCCTTTCGGAGTGCCGCGAAGGCGACCGTCGGATCGGCCTGACCCGCATCGCCGTCTTCGGGACGCGGCCGGGCGATGGCGTGCCGTGTCCCGTCTGGAGCCGTGATGGCGATGGCCTTGATCTCCGAGGGCTTCCGCTCGCCGGTCACCGCGATGGCGTCGCCCGGCGTCAGCGTCGCGCCCGTGAGGGCGAGCGCCCTGGCGCCCTCCGGGCCGAGATCTACGAGGACGCGGCCCTCGGGGGACTCGATCGCGAGGCGGTGGCCGAACAGGGCCCAGATCGTTCCGTGCGTGCTGCATGTTGGGGGCATCAGGATAGGGTGCTCTCTGTCAAAGGAGGGAGGTCGGGATGCGGCGGCTCGGGGAGCCGCCGCATCGCTGTTCGGGGTGGGATCAGCGGGCGTCGGGCTTGGCCGCTTCTGGCCTGGACCCGTCGGTCTTCGACGCGTCCGGCTGCGGCAGCGCGGCGAGGCGGTCGAGCATCTGCAGGGTCAGGTCGGCGCAGGCCTTCATGGGCGCCTCGTCGGCGCACTTCACCTCGATGGCGGTCTCGCCCCGCTCCAGGCGGAAATGGGCGGCCTTCGGCGGCGGCGGTGCATCGGGACCGCGCCGGGGGCCGCCCGGAGGAGCGCCGGCTTCCGGCCCGGGGTGCGGACCGCCGGGCGGCGGGGCCGGCTGGGCGACGGCCGCGCCGGCGATCAGGATCGCGGCGGCGGCGAGGAGGGCTGTGGTCTTCGTCATGATGGATGTCCTGCCGGGTGAGATCGAAGGGGGGAGACGGCGCAGGGGACGCTCAGAAGACCCGCTTCTCGCGGACCTGACCGTCGAAGCCGACATGGAGCTGGCGCTCGCGCCCATCGGTGCCGCGTGCGGCGACCTCGAGGTGACGCGGCCCCCGTCCGGTGACCCGGATGTCGGAGTAGCCGGCCGCCTCGACGCGGGCGCTCAGGGCCGGCACGTCGGGCTTCGCCCCGAGGCCCACCTTGTCCTTGGCCCAGTCCAGGGTTCCGGCGGGTGGGCCGCCGGCGGGGCCGACGCGCACCTGGCTGCCATCGGCGCGGGTGATCAGCAGGGCGTGGAGGAAGCCGTTCTCGAACCGGCCCTGCACGGTGATGGCCTCGCCGGGCTTCACCAGGGCGCCCCCCTCCCCCTGGCGGCCGGTCTCGACCAGCGCCTTGCCGGTGCCGTCCTGCATCACGAACTTGTTGCCGTAGATCTCGGCGACGTCGCCCTTGGCGGCGATGGAGCCCGAAGCCTTCAGGGCGGAGATCGCCGTGGGCGCCACCGGCGTCATCACCGAGGCTCCGGTCTGGGCGAGCGACAGGCCGACCGCGCCGAAGGCGAGGGGCGCCGCGATGGCGCCGACGACGAGAGCGCGGCGCGAGGGCTTCGGGGTCGGGGTGAGGCTGGCGGGCGCGGGGGTCTGGGCGGTCTCGGTCATGGTGGCCTGTCCTTCCGGGGTTCGGCGGTTGCCCTCTCGGGTTGACGCCGTTCTAGGTCAGGGCCTCCAACCCGATCTGAACCGCACGGTTCAGCCCCCGTTAAACGACGCGGCGTAGGCCGCTCGCCGGTCCACATTCGCCCTTCCACCCACGGACACCACGCCATGAAACTCCTGCTGGTGGAGGACGATGCGCCGCTCGCCGCCGAGATCGCCAAGGCCCTGCGGGCCGAGAACTTCGCCCTCGACCACGCGGCGAACGGCGAGGACGCGCAGCATCTCGGAGAGACCGAGACCTACGACGCGGTGGTGCTCGATCTCGGCCTGCCCAGGCGCGACGGGCTCACCGTCCTCCAGGCCTGGCGGGCGGCTGGCCGAACCGTACCGGTCCTCGTCCTCACGGCGCGGGACGGCTGGAGCGACAAGGTCGCGGGCTTCAAGGCGGGGGCCGACGACTTCCTGGTCAAGCCGTTCCGGGTCGAGGAGCTGGTGATCCGCCTGCGTGCCCTGGTGCGCCGGGCGACCGCGCACGGGGCGTCCCGCGTCACCTGCGGTCCCCTCTCCTACGAATCCGGCCTCGGCACCTTCGAGCGCGACGGCCTGCCCCTGAAGCTCACCGGCCTCGAATGGCGTGTCCTGTCCTGCCTGATCCTGCACAAGGACGGGGTGATGCCGCGCAGCCAGCTCATCGAGCGGGTCTATGACGGCGATGCCGACGTCGATTCGAACTCGGTCGAGGTCATCATCACCCGCCTGCGCCGCAAGATCGCCCCCGCCCGGATCGAGGGGGTGCGTGGCCACGGTTATCGCCTGCTCCCGGGCGATCCCGCGTGACCCCGACGAAGCCTCCTGCCGGGCACGCCGGCGCGGTTGGGCACGAACCGCCGGCCAAGCCCGCGCCGTCCGACCGGCCCGGTCCGCCCCCGAAGCCCGTCGGGCTCCTCCATCTCGGCTCCCTGCAGCGGCGCCTGCTCCTGGCCGCCCTCGGCCTCGTCACCGTGGCCCTGCTGGTCGCCGGCCTCGCCATCGGGCTTGTCCTGCACCGCTTCGTCCGGACCCAGCTCGACAGCCGCCTCGACAGCCAGCTCGTCGCCCTGGCGTCGAGCCTGGAGCGCGGCCCTGGCGACCGCCTGCGCCTCGATCGTGCGCTGGACGGGCCGCCCTTCGACCGCCCGCGTTCCGGCTGGTACTGGCAGGTTCGCCAGGGGGGCAGGACCTTGCGGGCCGAGTCCCTCCAGGGGGAATCCCTGGAGACGCGCAACCCGCGCCTGCCGGACCCGTCCGCCCTGGGCGGCTCGATCCCGGGCGGCCCCGGCTCGGCCCGGCCACCCCGTGACCGGGACCCGGACCGCCCCCAGCCGGGCGACGGCACCGGCCCCTGGGGCGAAGCCCTGATCCTGCGCATCCAGGTCCTGCCCGCCCAGGGGGACACGCCGCCGGCCCTCCTCATCGCCACGGCCCCGGCCAAGGCCCTGAACGGACCCTTGCGCGAGGCCGGTCTGACCCTCGCGGCCATCCTCGGGATCCTCGGTCTCTGCCTGGTGGCCGGCACCGTCCTGCAGGTCCGCCTCGGCCTGCGGCCCCTGGAGCAGCTGCGCCGAGACATCGCCGAGGTCCGGGCCGGACACCGGCCCCGGATCCCCGGCCCGCAGCCCGCCGAGATCCGTCCCCTGGTGGGCGAGGTGAACGCCCTCCTCGACCAGAACGCCGCAAACCTCGAACGGGCCCGCACCCACGTGGCGAACCTCGCCCATGGCCTGAAGACGCCCCTCGCCACCCTGACCCTCGCCCTCTCGGACCGGACCCGCGACCCGGATGGTCGCCTCGCCGAGCTCGCCGGCGCCATGGACCGGCAGGTGCGCCACCACCTGCGGCGCGCCCGGGCCGCCGCGTTGGGCGGCGCGACCCGCACCCGGACCGAACTCGCCGGTCCCCTCGCCGACCTGCGGACCACCTTTGGGCGCCTCTACGCCGAGAAGCGCCTCGCCCTCGAGCTCGACCTGCCGGCCGGCCTCGCGGTGGCCTGCGATCCGCAGGACATCGACGAGATGCTCGGCAACCTCATCGACAATGCCTGCCAGTGGAGCCGCGGTCGCGTCCGGGTCTCGGCCGCCGCCACGGAGGCGGGAATTGCCGTGACCGTGGCGGATGACGGTCCCGGGTTGGACGCGGAGGCGGCCGCCCGCGCCGTGCGGCCCGGCGGACGCCTCGACGAGAGCGTGCCCGGCCACGGCTTCGGTCTCTCGATCACCCGGGAGCTCGCCGAGCTGTACGGCGGGGGCTTGCGCCTCACGCGCTCGGATCTCGGCGGTCTCAGTGCCCGGTTGCTTTTGCCGGCGTGACGGCCGCCGATGTCTCGCGAAGAACCGACGTCGACGGTGTGCAACGCCGCCTTCCCGGACAAACGAGCCGGTGCGCCACCAAGGAACGCACGGCCGTCGCCGAGACGTCGCGGGCATAAAGGAAAGTGAAAGGCTGGCACGGCATGGTCTCGCATCGGGCGGTTTCGTCGCGGGTGTCCGCAAGACCGGTTGATGTTCATCCTGTGCCGGCTCGGACCCGTCATCGACAGCGGGGCCTGCCGGTTTCGGGGTCCTGAGACGCGGATCGCGGCGTTTCCGTGGATTGTGCGTCGGTGAGAAAGGGTTGTCGTGCCGAGCTCCAGCGTCGAGGCGCAGCGTCTGGCCATCCTCAACGACCTGAGACTCTTGGAGTGTACGCCGGAGGCGCATCTCGATGCCGTCTGCCGGACAGCCTGCGCTCTGTTCGGCGTGCCCATCGCCCTCGTGAACCTTGCCGGCAGCGAGACCTATACGCTCAAGGCGCGATGCGGTGTCGCCGAGGGGGGCACCCTCTCCCGGGCCGGTGCCTTCTGCGACCGGACGATCCTGGGGGCGCCCGGCGCAGTGCTGGTCCTGCCCGACATCCTGGACGATGCCGAGTTCGCGACGAGCCCCCTGGTCACCGGGGGACCGCGGGCCCGGTTCTACGCGGGCGTACCCCTCGCCCTGTCGGACGGCCTGCCCCTCGGCACGCTCTGCCTCATCGACACGGTTCCGCGCGACGATTTCGACGCGACTCGCGTGGCGCAACTGCGCGACCTCGGCACCGTCGTCGAGGCCCACCTCCGGCTCACCGTCGCGCAGCGCGCGAGTCAGATCGAGCGAGCGGAGCGCCAGCGGACAGAGGTGCTCCTTGCCGCCAAGGCCGCCGACCTCAAGCTCGTGGTCGAGGCCCAGCGGATGACCGAGTCCGTCGCCCATATCGGCTACTGGCGCATCCATGCGCGGGCCCGGACCGTCTCGTGGTCCGAGGGACTATGTGGTGTCTTCGGGCGGCCGATGCCCCCCGGCGGCGAGATTTCCCTCGACGACCACCTCGCCTACTACCATCCGGACGACCGGGTCGCGGTCTCGGCCCGCATCGCCAACGCTCTGGAGAGCGACGGGCCTGAGGGCGCCGCCTACCAGGGGCGGGCCCGCATTGTCCGGCCGGACGGCAGCCTCTGTCACGTGATCGTCCAGGGCGCGGTGGAGCGCGATGCCGGTGGCCGCCTCACGGCGCTCTACGGCCTCGTCCTCGACGTCACCGACCTCGCTGCCTCCGAGGCGCAGCTGCGGGAGAAGGACCTGCGCCTGCGCGCGACCCTGGAGACCATGGACCAGGGCCTGATCATGATGGATGCGCAGGGCTGCGTCCGGCTGCTCAACCCGCGGGCCCTGCAACTGCTGGACCTGCCGGAGGCGATCCTGTGCGAAGGGGCGCTCCTGTCCGACATCCTCGCGCACCTGACGGAGCGCGGCGAGTTTTCGGCGATGCCGACCGCCCAGGACGGCCGGCCGCGCCTGCGCGATGCGACCGGCGCCTGGACGCCCCTGCGGATCGACTGGCCGCGTCCGGACGGGACCACCCTCGAGGTCCGGGGCGTGACCCTGCCCGACGGCGGCATCCTGCACACCTTCACCGACGTCACGGAGCATCGGGCGGCGGAGGCCCGCACCCGAGAGGGCGAGCGGCGGTATCGCATCCTCGCGGATTCCGTCTCCGACATGATCGTCCGGCGCAGCGTCGCGAACGTCCGCACCTACGTCTCTCCGGCCGCCCGCGATCTCCTCGGCTACAGCCCCGAGGAGATGCTGAGCCTGCCCCTGGAGGCCTCGCTCCACCCCGAGGATGCGCCCGCCACGCGCGCGTTCCTCGAGGCGTTCCGGGCCGGGCGCACCGAGACGGGCCGCATCACCCATCGCCTGCGCCACCGCGATGGCCGCTGGATCTGGGTGGAGGCGCAGACGCGGCTCGTGCGCGACGAGGCGGGGCGGCCCTTCGAAACCATCACCGCCGCGCGCGACGTCAGCGAGCGCGTCGCCGCCGAGCAGGCCCTGCGCCTGGGCGAGGCCCGGTACCGCGCGCTCGCCGATTCCCTGCCGCAGATCGTCTGGGTCGTCTCCCTCCACGACGGCACCGCCACCTACGTCAACCAGCGGTTCGAGGACTACTACGGACCCATCGGCATCAGCCGGGAGGCCCGCCTCGCCCGCAATCACCCGGAGGATGCCGCGCGGATGGAGGCGGTCTTCAGCGAGGCCCGCCGGCTGGGGGATGCCTACGAGATGGAAGGCCGCCTCCTCCGGCACGACGGCGTCTATCGCTGGCACAAGCTCGTCATGCTGCCCATCCGGGAGGACGGCGTGATGGTCGGCTTGCTCGGGACGGCCCTCGACATCGACGACATCGTGACGGCGCGCCAAGCCCTGGAGGAAACCTCGAATCTCCTGCGGCTCGCACAGGAATCGGCCGGGGCCGGACTCTGGTCCTGGGACCTGAAGGGCGGCACCGTCCGGCACTCCGTCGACAGCGCGCGGATGTACGGCCTCCCGGTGCCGGCGGGCCACGCGGCCGACAGGCCGGTGGAGGTCGGCATCGGCGCGTGGGACCGCCACATCCATGCGGGCGACCTCGCGGTCCTGTACGGACAGGTCTACCGCTGCCTCGCCGAGGGCGGATCCTACAGCGGCGAGTTCCGGCTGGCCGCGCCGGAAGGCGATCCGCCGCGCTGGCTCCAGAGCTTCGCCCGGGTCGTGACCGACCCGGAGTCGAACGAGCCGGTGAAGATCGTGGGGCTCACGATGGATGTCACCGCGCGCAAGCTGGCGGAGGGCCGGATCGCCCATATGGCCCTGCATGACGGGCTGACCGGCCTGCCGAACCGGCTCCTGTTCAAGGAGGGCCTGAGCAACGCCCTCGCCCGCGCCGATCGCCGGGGCGGCCGCTTCGCGGTCCTGGCCTGCGACCTCGATCGCTTCAAGGCCGTCAACGACACCCTCGGTCATCCGGCCGGCGACGCGCTCCTGCGCGTGGTGGCCGACCGCCTGCGCAGCGTGGTCCGGGAGGGCGACACCGTCGCGCGCCTGGGCGGCGACGAATTCGCCATCATCCTGGCCGACCTCGACGATCCCCAGGAAGCGGGGCTCGCGGCGCGCCGCATCATCGAGGCGATGGAGCAGCCCGTCGACCTCGACGGGCACCGGGTCGGGATCGGGGTCAGCGTCGGCATCGGCCTCGGCTCCCAGGACGGTGCCGACGCCGACACGCTGTTCCGCAACGCCGACATCGCCCTCTACCGGGCCAAGGCGGCCGGCCGGAACACCTATCGCTTCTACGAGGCGGCCATGGATGCGGCGACGACCCAGCGCAACCTCCTCGAGCTGGAGATGCGCGAGGCGGTGCGCACGGGCGGCTTCAGCCTGCACTACCAGCCGGTCCTGCACCTCGACAGCGGCGCCGTGAAGGGCTTCGAGGCCCTGCTTCGCTGGCAGCATCCGGTGCGGGGCATGATTGCGCCCGGCGCCTTCATTCCCCTTGCGGAGGAGACCGGGCTGATCCGTCAGCTCGGAAGCTGGGCCCTCCGGGAGGCCTGCACCGAGGCGGCCTCCTGGCCAGGGGACCGGCGCATCGCGGTCAACGTCTCGGCGGTCCAGTTCGGGCAAGCGAACCTGGAGCAGAGCGTGGTCGCCGCCCTGTCGGCCTCCGGGCTGCCGGCGCGGCGCCTGGAACTGGAGATCACCGAAAGCGTGCTGATGCAGGATGCCGAGGCGGTCCTCGCCTGCCTGCACCGCCTGCGGGCTCTCGGGGTCCGGATCGCCCTCGACGATTTCGGCACCGGCTACTCCTCGCTGAGCTACCTGCGCCGCTTCCCCTTCGACCGGATCAAGATCGACCGGTCCTTCATCCGCGAGATCGCCGATCCCGGCACCGCGGTGATCGTACGGGCGGTGGTCGACCTCGGCACCCAGCTCGGCGCCAGCATCACCGCCGAGGGAATCGAGACGGAAGAGCAGATGGCGCGGGTGCGCCAGGAAGGCTGCACCGAGGCGCAGGGCTTCCTCCTCGGACGCCCCCTCCCGGCCGAGGAGGCACGTCGGTTCCTCGAAGGCCTGCGCGACGCGGCCTGAACGTCGTGTTTCTGTCACAAGGCTGTTGACAGGAGATTCGGGGATCCGTATACCCCGGTTCATCGGCGGGCGGCCAACGGGGTTGGCGGCTTGCTTTTGCATCTC
>NZ_LMMK01000009.1:0-261 GCF_001422795.1 Methylobacterium sp. Leaf88
ACCGCGCAGTCCCGGCGCGGTGGGATCGATCTGTCGCGGCTCTGCGGATCAGTCGCGGCCGTGAATGAGGAGGCCGAGGCCGTAGCCGAGGAGGCCGGCCACCAGCAGGGCGGCCACGGGATGCTCGGCGATTTGGCTGGTGGCCTCGCGCCCGCCCTGGCGCAGGGACCGAGCGCCGGTCTCGTAGGCGTCCTCGGTCCGGTCGTAGGCCTCGCGGCCGGCCCGGCGCACGGACCGCTCGGCGCGGTCGTAGGTGTCGCC
>NZ_LMMK01000009.1:397-26514 GCF_001422795.1 Methylobacterium sp. Leaf88
CGCGCGCTTCGTGGCGCGGAGTTGTGGGTGTGTTGCCGGTGAGAGCGGCGAAGAACGCCGTCTCCGATCTCGCGGAGGCTGACGCCGGGCCGATCCCGGCCTGGTGTCGGTCCGGGTAGGGTTCCCCGTCCCGATCTGCCGTTCGCCGATCCGTTCGCCGCCGGTCGCCCTGACTCAGCGCCGGTGGGCGTCGGGCTCCGGCAGAGTGTAGGCTCGCGATCTGGGAGCGGTCATGTCGAAGCTCCCTGCTGGATGGGCACCGATCCGGCGGACGGTGAAGTTCGGCGGTGGAACCCTCGGCCCGTCGTCCCTGGTTCGTGAGATGGCCCCTTGGACCGCCGCTTCAATAGTGAAAATGTACCGGTAATCCAGGTTTTTTTACCCGGACGACGCTGTCGGGAAGCCATTGTTGCGGCCCCAGACGATGGCCTCGGAACGCTTGTGCACGTCGAGCTTCCGGTAGAGGGCCGCCGCGTGGTTGCGCACGGTGTTCTTGGACAGGTTCAGTCGTTTGGCGATGACCTCGTCCGAGAGCCCGGCGCAGATCAGGTCCAGGATCTGGCGCTCGCGCACCGTCATGTTGGGCGAGACCGCATCCTGATGGCCCGCGCCGGGCTGGCGCAGGTGGGCCAGCTTCTCGATCAGTCCGCGGCTGAACCAAGAGGTGTCGGCCATCACCGCCTCGATCGCCTCGAACAGCTCACGCTCGCTCCGCTTGCGCTCAGTGATGTCCTGCAGCACCAGGAGGACGAAGGCCTCCGCGCCGATCTCGACCCGCTCGGCCGAGACCAGGCAATCGAGGTTACTCCCGTCCTCATGACGCAGGCAGACCTCCAGTCCCATCACGCAGCCGGTGCGCGCCAGGGCCGTCTCGAAACGGTCGCGCTGCGGCTCTGAGACCCAAAGGTCGAGATCGGCCGGCGTGCGGCCGGTGACCGTCTCAGAACCGAAGCCGAAGACGCGGCTGAAGGCCTCGTTCACGCCGGTGATCGCCAGACCTTCGGCGCGGGCCAGCAGGGTTGGCACGGGGGTGAGGCGGAACGCCTTGGCGAAGCGCTCCTCGCTCTGGCGCAGGGCGGTCTCGGCCTTGCGCCGCAGTTCGAGGTCGGCGAAGGTGAAGAGCATGCAGCGCTCGTCGCCGAGTTCCATCGGTTGCCCGGCCACGATGACGAAGCGGGTGCCGCCGTCGGGCAGGTCGAGGCAAGCTTCCATCTGCGGGATGGTGCCGCCGCTGTTGAGACGATCGATCGCCAGGTCCCGGTTGCGGGCATTGGCCAGGACGTCGACCTCGTAGACGCTGCGGCCGATGACGGCCTCGCGGGTGAAGCCGGTCATCTCCAGGAAGCCGAGGTTGACCTTGACGAAGCGCAGGTCCGCGAGCCGGCAGATCACGGCGGGCGCGGGGTTGGCGTTGAAGGTCGCCTCGAAGCGCGCCTCGGCCTCGAACTGGTCGGAGACGTCCTTGAGGATAAGGGCGAGGCAGCTCGGCTGGCCCTCGCGGTCGGTCGCAACCAGGCTGCGCAGCGAGTGGACGAAGTCGGCATCGGGTCGGTCGGTGCGCGTGACCTCGACGATGACGTCGTGGAAACGCTCGCCCGAGACGACGCGCTCCATCGGATACTGGTTGAGGGCATGGTTGTTGCGGTAGCGCAGGGCGAAGCGCTCGCGGTAGGCATCCACCGTTCCGCCGAGTTCCTCCAGGCTCTCGGCCCCATGCATGGCCAGCGCCGCCGCATTGGCGTAGGCGATGGTCTGGTCGGGCTCGACCAGGATCACGCCCTCGCTCAGTCCGGCCACGATCTGCTGGAGTTCATGCCTGTCGACGCCGAGTGTCACCGGGACTCCCATCCGCTCAAATCAAGTCCCGCCGTAACCGGCCTCCGTGACGGCGAGTTCCGATGAAGCCTGGCGAATATCTGGTATATTCGGATCATTGACGTGAACGTGAACGATCATCCTTAGCCAGGGTGACCGCAATCGACGTCCGAAGGCTGACCGCAACGGGGGTCAAAAAGGGCCCGCGATGCTGCGGCGAACGACATCGCCGATGACCGGCGCGATGCTGCAACCCGACCGTGGCGCGCCCGCCTCAGGTTCATGGCGCAGTCCACGCCGGACATCCTCGCGGTCGCGCTCGACCTGGACGCGCCGCTGGGTTCCATATCCCTCGACGATCGCCCGAGGGTCGATGCCCCGGGCTTGCAGGTCCCGGAGATGGCGTTCCGCGAGGACACAGAGCGCCCGACGCAGATTGGCATGCACTGTGGTCTCCGCGTCGCGGATGAGACGTCGCGCCGGGCGATCGTCATGGGTGGATGCGCAGGAACGGTTGCCCAACGGCGATGATGCCAGCCAGATCGCCGCCATTCACCGCTCGCAGGCGGTCGTTCGTTTCCGGTCCAATGGACCCGTCGTGACTGCGAACCGAAATGTCCTCGACCTGATAGGCTGCAGCTTCGATGAGGACCGCGGGAAGGATAACAAACTCTTTGTCGAGTCCAGGACGCGCGCCGGACTCGAATACACCGCACTCGGGAACACGCTGCGCCGGGGCCCCCACAGGTCGTCCGCGCCCTCGCGGGAAACCCTGGGCAAACCGGAAATTGCGGGGGTAGGGTGGCAGATTGCGCGCCTCGTCCCACAGAGCCTTCGAAGCACTACGGTGACTGCAACGAAGGTTCAGCCCAATGACGGTGACGACGGCCTTTCATGAATCCAGTTCGGCGAACGGTCCGCGGCGTGGGATTGCCCTGACGATCACGGTCCTGATCCTGCTAGGTGCGGCCGCGATCACCACGCCAGCAGCGGCGCAGGACGTCGAGGCACCGGCAGACGCCGTATCGACCAACGTCGCGCCGGACGAGGGCGTGCCAGGCGCGCCCGCGCTCCCCCCGGCGTCCACGCCCGCGAGCGTGCCGGCGGGACCCGGCGCGACGAGCGCGCAGCTTCCGGCCACCGGCAAGGCGGCCGGTGCCGCCCATGACTTCTCGCCCATAGGGATGTTCTTCAGTGCGGACGTCGTCGTGCGGGCGGTGATGGTGACGCTTCTCCTGGCGTCGGTGGTGACTTGGGCCATCCTCCTGGTGAAGACGCTGAGCCTGGCCTTCGCCAAACGGCAGATCCGGTCGAGCCTGAAGGCGCTACGGTCGGTCGCCAGCCTGTCGGAGGCGAATGACCAGGTTCGCCGCGGCATCGGGGCGCTTCTGCTGATCGAGGTCGAGGGCGAGGTCGTGCTGTCGCAGGGGCTGCCGAGCGAGGGCATCAAGGAGCGGGCGGCCATCGCGCTCACCCGGATCGAAGGCAAGATCGGCAAGCGAATGGCGTCCGGAACCGGAATTCTGGCGACGATCGGTTCGATCGGCCCGTTCGTCGGCTTGTTCGGCACCGTCTGGGGCATCATGGGCAGCTTCATCGGCATCGCCAACTCGAACACCACCTCTCTCGCGGTGGTGGCGCCCGGCATCGCCGAAGCGCTGCTTGCCACCGGCATCGGCCTCGTCGCGGCGATCCCCGCCGTCGTGATCTACAACGCGCTGACGCGCTCGATCACCGGCTATCGGGCCTTGGTCGGCGACGCCGTCGCGCTGGTCATGCGTCATCTGTCGCGCGACCTCGACACGCGTGAGGCGGTCACCTACGGCCGCCCGTCCAAGTTGCGCCTGGCTGCGGAGTAGGCGCATGGCCGTCAACCTCGGATCCAACGGCGGCGACGATCTCGTCGAGAACGCCGAGATCAACATCACGCCGTTCATCGACGTGATCCTGGTGCTCATGATCATCTTCATGGTCGCGGCGCCGCTCTCGACCGTGAGTGTCCCGGTCGAGTTGCCGACCTCTTCCGCACCCCAGCAGCCGCGGCCGGACAAGCCGGTCTATGTCAGCATCAAATCCGATCTATCCGTCACCCTGGGAGAGGACGCGGTGGCCCGGCCGAATCTCGGCACGGCCCTTGATGACGCGACGAAAGGCAATAAGGACGAGCGCATCTTCCTGCGGGCCGACAAGGGTGTGCCCTACGGCGAACTGATGCAGGTGATGAACCTGCTGCGCAGCGCAGGCTATCTCAAGGTCGGCCTCGTCGGTCTCGAGGAGACGTCCGGCGGAGCGCAACCATGATGCATCCGCCGCCTGAAGCCTTTCTTCAGGCCACCGAGCAGCGTCGCGCGGAGTTGGAAAGGTCCGAGCCGTCCGTGCTGCTCCGGTTCTTGGGCTGGGCGTTGGCCGTCCTCCTAATGCTCACCGTCCATGTCGGACTCTACCTCGCCCTGACGCAGAGGTCCGAGAAGGCTTCCGCTTCGCAGGAGATGCCTGCGGCGATCATGATCGACATGTCGCCTGAGCCCACCGTCGCGAAATCCGACGTGGACAACGCCAAGGACGGTCCGGCGGCGCCGGATGCACAACAGGCCCAGCCGGAGCCCTTCGACGAGGCTCCGCCACCGCCCGATCCCGAGGCGGTTCTCGAGGCGCCCCCGCCCCCGCCGCAGGTCGCACCCCAGGCCGTTCTTCCCCCGACGATCCCGAAAAAGGTGAAGGCGCCCGAACCCAAAGCGCTCGAACCCAAGCCACCCGAGAAGCCGCGGCGTCTCAAGAAGCCAGCCCCGAAAATCCACGTCCAGAAGAAGTCTCATCCCAGTGCAGCGTCCCGGAGCGGCGGTGGTCCGAAGTCGGACCAGCAGAATGCGAACCGGACCGCCGCCGCCGCCGCCGGTTCGGCGATCAGCCAGGCGTCCCGCGCGACCTGGCAGAACGAGATGCGCGCCCGGATCGTCCGCGCCAAGCGCTTCCCCCCGTCCGCGGCCGGCGCCGTCGGGGTGTCGGTGGTGAGCGTCACGTTCGCGGCCAACGGCAGCGTGACGGGCGCGCGCCTCATCGCGTCTTCCGGCAATGCGGCCCTCGATGCCGAGGCGGTGGCCGTGATGTACCGGGCGGCCCCCTTCCCGCCGCCCCCGGGCGGCCAACCGATCACGCAAACGATCCCGTTGAACTTCAGCCGCCGGTAGCGCTCCGGCCGAGGCACGGGACGCAAGATCCCGCTTCCCAGCCGGGCGCCTTTCCAAACCCGAAACGAGCAGACATGCCTCCGAAATCGTCCCACCTTCCGCCCCCCCCGGCGGCGGCGCACACGGCCATCGCGGTCTCGGCATTCGGGATCGAGAACGGGATGCAGGTCGTCGTCATCCCGGATCGCCGCAGCCCGATCGTCACCCACATGATCTGGTACCGCAACGGTTCGACGGACGACCCGCCCGGCAAGTCCGGACTGGCCCATTTCCTCGAACATCTGATGTTCAAGGGCACCGAGCGGTATCCCGCCGGCGTCTTCAGTGAAATCCTCGCCTCGCTGGGCGGCGAGGAGAACGCGTTCACGGGTTGGGACTTCACCGCCTATCACCAGCGCATCCCCAACGAGTACCTGGCGACCTGCATGGCCTACGAAGCCGATCGCATGCGCAATCTCGTCTTCGAAGACGCCGTGGTCGCCACCGAGCGGGGCGTCGTCCTGGAGGAGCGCTCGATGGTCGCGGATGCCAACCCGGCCGGCCTCCTCGGAGAGGCGGTGGCGATCGCCGCGAGCCCGGCCCATCCGTCGGGGCGTCCCATCATCGGCTGGCGTCACGAGATCGCCGGCCTGACCCGGGCCGATGCCCTCGCCTATTACCGGCGCTTCTACACGCCCGAGAATGCGCTTCTGGTGGTGGCCGGCGATGCCGAACCGGAGGCGGTGCGGAACCTCGCCGCCGAGATCTACGGTGCGATCCCGGCCTCTGGCGCGCCGTCCGCGCGCTGGCACCCGGCGAATCCGCCGAGCCGGGCCCACCGGCAGATCACCCTGGTCGAGACCACCGTCGGCGACCCGCAACTGACGCGGCTGCATCAGGTCCCCTCGCCCGCCGATGCGGCCCCGGGCCAGGCGGAGGCCCTGGACGTGCTCGCCTTCCTGCTGGGCGGCGGCAGCACCTCGATCTTCCACACGCAACTCGTCGTCGCGCAGGCCTGTGCGACCCGCGTCGAGGCCTCCTACTGGTCCGCCCTCTTCCGCGGTCCGTCGCGCTTCTACATCCAGGGTTCACCCGCGTTCGGGACCACGCCCGAGGATCTCGACCGTGCGATCGACGCGTTGCTCGATGCTTTGCGGGTCTCGGGTTTCGAGGCCTCCGCCATCACGCGCGCCAAGACGCAACTCGTAGCCAGCGCCCTGTACGCCCGTGACAGTCAGGTGAGCCTCGCCAACTGGTACGGCATGGCCCTGTGCTGTGGCCTCACGCTCGACGATCTCGCGACGTGGCAGGCCCGCATCGAGGCGGTCGACGCCGACGCGCTCCAGCAGGCTCTTGCCCTGCTGGAGTGGCGGGGCGGCGTATCGGGCCATCTCGTTCGGTCTCGAGCGGCCTGACCGGGGAAGATCTCTCTCCATGACGATTCACATGACGTCTTCCGGGAAGCCTCACCCTTCGGTGAGGCCGAACCCCTCCGGCAAGCCCCTCGCCGCCCGCGTGCAATGTCTGCGCAGCCCCGGCGGTATCGAGGCCTGGCTCCTCGAGGACCATACGCTGCCGATCCTGTCGATGCAGGTCGGGTTTCGGGGCGGTCCCACGCTCGATCCATGCGGCCGGGCCGGCACCGTACGAATGCTCGCCAACCTGCTCACTGAGGGCGCCGGATCGATGGACGGGGGCACGTTCCGCCGGGCCCTGGGCGACCGTGCGATCCAGATGTCCTTCTCGGTCTGGAGCGACAGCCTGCGCGGCGAACTCAAGACGCTCGCCCGCGAGACCGAAGCGGCCTTCGATCTGCTGTGCCTCGCCTTGCGTGACCCACGCCTGGCCGCGGACGACATCATTCGGGTTCGAAGCGCGATGGAGGCGGAGGTTCGCGCCGGCCTCAGCCGCCCGGATCAGGTGGTGAGCCAGACCTTCGCCGCGCGCGGGTTCGCCGGGCATCCCTATGGCCAGCCGACCTCTGGGGATCTCGACAGCCTGCCGCGGATCGAGCAGGCGGACCTTGCGGCGGTGCAGACGCGGATGCTGAACCGCAATAACCTGCGGGTCGCCGTCGTCGGTGCGATCGGGCCGGACGATCTCTGCCTTGCCCTGGATCGCGTCTTCCTCGAACTCCCGATGGGCGCGCCGGCGCAGACGCCGGCGATCGCGCTGCAGGGGCTCGGCGAACGCATCGTCACCCGGCTCGACCTTCCGCAATCGACGATTCGCTTCGGACGGCCCGGCCCCTCCCGCAAGGACCCGGACTTCGCTGCTGCCACCGTGGTGAACCAGTGCCTGGGCGGGGACATGTCCTCGCGCCTGTTTCGGGAGGTCCGGAAGAAGCGAGGGCTCTGCTACGCGATGGGCACCGCCCTTCAGGTGGCGGATGGCGCCTCGACTCTCGTGGGCCGCACCGCGACCCGGAACGATCGCGTCGCGGAGGCGCTCGACGTGATCGAGGCGGAGCTTGTCCGGTTGTCTCGCGAGGGCCTCGAGGCCGACGAGATGGAGCGGAGCAAGGGCTACCTCATCGGCTCCTCCAAGCTGCGCCTCGACAGTTCATCGGCCATTTCAGCCCTCTTGCTGGGATTGCAGCTCGACGGGCGCCCGCTGGACTGGCTCGACACCCAGAACACGCGCATCGCCGCGGTGACCTCGGAGGACGCGCGACGCGCTGCGGCGCGCCTTATCGGTGATGCTCGCCTGCTCGTGGCGATTGCCGGAGATCCGGTGGTGCCGTGATCGCGTCGGCGTATCCCGAGCCGGCAAACCCAGGGGTTCCCCGCCATTGGACCGCCGGGCTCAATTTTTTTTCTTCATGGGCACATTCGGGCGGCACCCTTGCCCGATCTGGAGGGACGGGACGTGAGATCGATCGTCATGATGAGCCTTGGGCTGATCCTCGGGGGACCATTCGCCGCTGAAGCGCAACCGCTGGCGCCCGGGACGACCGCACCGGCTGCACCCAGTGTGGCCCAGCCCGGTACCGGGCGGGAGGGCTCCGCGAGGGCCGGCCTTCTCGCCGCCTCCGCGGCTTCCACTCCGGCACCGGGAGGCTTCGATCCGCCGGGGCAGAAGCCGCCGCGGCCGGACAATGCGCTGGGGCCGGATCTCGTCGCCTACGTCTTCGCACCGGTCGGACGGATCGTGGGACCGATCACCGAGGGCCTTCATGCCTTCGACGCGGCCCTCGCCCCAGTCAACGCAGTCCTGCTGCCGTTGACCGGTCCTCGGACCGTCGCATCCGAGGCCCCGCCGACTCCCCCATCGGTTCCGCCGCTGGCGGCGGCGGAACCCACCGGGCGCCTGCCGCGCAAGTAACGGCTCCGCTCCGCTCTACCGGACGCATCGCCCGGTCCGCGTCGGCGGACGGGTCAGATTTCAGGCCATTTTGGCCGAGTCCCGCTTGGCCGAGTCCCGCGCGACACAGTCCTCAGGAAGGTCGTCACTCATGTCCTCATCCGAGCTGCTCATCGGCGATCCCGCTCCGGCCATCGAGATCGAGACGTTTCTGAAAGGCGAACCGATCACGGGCTTCGCACCGGGCCGCGTCCACGTCGTCGAATTTTGGGCGACCTGGTGTGGCCCCTGCGCCGCCAGCATTCCGCATCTGACGGATCTTCAGGGGCGCCATCCGGCCGTGCTGATCCTTGGGATTGCCGTCGGGTGGGCGGAGCTTGAGGTCGTGCAGACCTTTGTGCGCACGTGGGACGACCGGATCGGCTACCGGATCGCCATCGACCGCCGGCTGGATCACGAGATCGGCCGGAGCCTGATGCGCGTCGCCTGGTGCGACGCGGCCTACCAGCAGGGTGTGCCGACGGCCTTCATCGTGGATGGCGCGGGTCGCATCGCTTGGATCGGACATCCGATGGACCTGGATGCGCCGCTCGCTGCGGTGGTCGAAGGACGCTGGGAGCTCGCCGCTGCCGCCGAGGCGCACCGGGCACAATTGCTGCGGGACAAGGTCCGCGAGGCCTGGGCCTTGGAGCGGGCGGTGCGTGCCTGCGCCGACATGGGCGACCGGGACGGCATGCTGCGGGTCTACGACACGGCCTTTACCGCCGAGCCCGCGCTGGAGCGGACGTTTGGCTTCGGCAAGTTCAAGCAACTAGCGGCCGGCAGCGAGGCGGCCCTGGCCTACGGACGGCACCTGATCACCGAGGTCGGCGCAGACGACGTCAATATGCTCTTCAAGATCGGGCTCGGCCTGACGCAACAGGGCGAAGCCCTGGAGGAGCCGGCATCCGGTCCCGTCGCGGCCCTGGCGATCGAGGCCCTCGACCGGGTTTGGTCGCTGGTCGGGAGTGAGCCGAATCCCAGGCTTCTGGGGCGTCTCGCGGAGGCCTACGCGAAGGCGTTGCTGACGGCCGGACGTCACGAGGACGCCGCCGTCCACGCCAAGACCGCCTGGGAGGCTGCACACGCGATCAATGCGGACGACGACATGAAGGCAGCCCTCGCGGCTCTCCGAGAGCGCTGCCGTACGCCCGCCCCCTCCATCGCAACTACGCTGCCATCGATGGTCTGCGACGGCGATAGCTGCCGCCTCGCCGGCCCCTGATCGTCGCTCCGATCGGGCTTGGATCTTCGCTGCCCCGTCGGTCGCGTGCTCGCCGCGGAGGACCGTCCCCGGCGGGACGCTCGGGGCCGTGGCCTCGAGCCGCTGTCCTTCGCATCGGTCTCCCATTCCTCCGGTTTCCGAACATGACCCTCCACACGTGGCTCGCCTTCGTGGCTGCATCCTGCCTCACGCTGGCGCTTCCGGGGCCGACTGCCCTCATCATCCTCCGCTACGCCTCCCAGCTCGGCCGCAGCACACTCCCCTTCATCATCGCGGGCGCCGTTCTCGGCGACACTTTCGCGCTGACCATCTGCAATTTCGGATTGGGGGCCCTGCTCGCGGCGTCCTCTGATGTCCTCACGGTGTTGAAGATCGTGGCCGCGCTCTACCTGATCGGCCTTGGCCTCTCGACCCTGTTCGCCCGGCCCTCGTTCTGGACCGCACCAACGCCCCCGAATAGCCGCCCCTTCGCCGGGGTCTTCTTGGTCACCGCCTTCAATCCGAAGGGGATCCTCTTCTTCTGTGCGCTGCTGCCGCAGTTCGTCGACGCCGCTCAGCCCGTCATGCTGCAACTCGCCGTCCTGCAGGCCACGTTCTGTGCGCTCTCTCTGGTCGCAGCCGTGATTTGGGTCAGCGCCGGACGCCTGCTGCGCCGGACGGGGGATCGCCTGATCCGGCGCACGACGGGTTTGCTCCTCATAGGCGTCGGTATCGCCCAGGCGACGGGACGGTTCGCGTGAGCCGGGCCGCCGATGGTCCGGATCCCGAAGCGCCCGATCCGAGCGCCGTTCCCGCCCCCGGTTGTCGGGCGCGGGCCTGGGTCGCGCGCGCCATCGAGACGATCGAAGCCGACGTCAATCGATCCGCGGACACGCACCTGTTTCGCGTACCACTGCCCGCCTGCCCCGGGATTAGCTTCTACATCAAAGACGAGTCGAGCCATCCGACCGGCAGTCTGAAGCATCGCCTGGCCCGTTCGCTTTTCCTCTACGCCCTCTGCAGCGGTCGCATCGGGCCGGACACGACGATCGTCGAGGCCTCGAGCGGGTCCACCGCGGTCAGTGAGGCCTATTTCGCACAACTAATCGGCTTGCCGTTCATCGCGGTGATGCCGCGCACCACCTCCGGTGAGAAAGTCGTCCAGATCGCCCGCTACGGCGGACGCTCCCACTTCGTGGAGGACCCGGGCGCCGTCTATGCCGAGGCCGAACGGCTCGCCGCCGCGCATGGCGGCCACTACATGGACCAGTTCACCTTCGCCGAGCGGGCCACGGATTGGCGCGGCAACAACAACATCGCCGAGTCCATCTTCGCCCAGATGGCGTGCGAGGCCCATCCGATCCCGGCCTGGGTGGTGGTGGGCGCCGGCACCGGCGGCACCTCCGCCACCATCGGGCGTTTCATCCGCTATCGGCGCCTCGCGACACAGCTCTGCCTCGCCGATCCGGACGCCTCGGTCTTCCACCGGCACCTCGCCGACCGGTCCGTGCGCACCCTTGCAGGGTGTGCGTCGATCGTCGAAGGCATCGGGCGGGCGCGCTGCGAGTCGTCCTTCCTGCCGGACCTGATCGACCGCAGCGAGGCGGTGGCGGACGTGGCAAGCCTCGCTGCCGCGCGTGTCCTCTCCGAACGGATCGGCCGCTCCTGCGGTGCCTCCACGGGGACGAACATGTGGGCGGCGGCGCGGATCGTTTCCGGCATGGCGGCGGCGGGCGAGCACGGCTCGGTCGTCACGCTGCTGTGCGATTCCGGCGAGCGCTACCGCAGCACCCACCTCGATCCGGACTGGTTGGCGGAGCGCAGCCTCGACCTCGAGCCGCCGCGTGCGGCGATGGAAGCCTTCTTCGAACGCGGCGTCTCACCAGATCTGGCCCTGACGAAGGGTATCGGCTCCGGCAGCGGCCTGTAACCCTTCGGATGTGGAATAACCCCGAGCGCGACCGTGGGAACTTGGGCGTCGGCTCCGACAACAGGGTGTGACCCGAGTTCGAGGAGCCGCGATGTTCAGTGTCCTGAGGCGATCAGCGTATCGGGCCGGTCCTCCGGTATTTGCCGCCTTGATGGCCAGCGCCAGCCCAGCCTCTGCCGGCCTCGATACGCTGGTCGAACTGGATATCCCCGCGGGGGATCTCGGCCGTACGCTGATCGCGATCTCCCGTCAGGGCGGGATCATGATCTCCTTTCCGCCGGAGATCGTTGCGGGCCGACGGGCCGCGGCGCTGAAGGGCCGGGTCGTCGTCCGGGATGCCCTGATGCGCGTTCTGGGCGGAACGGGCCTGCACATCGTGCCAGGTTCCGGCGGCGGCGTGACCGTCGTCGCGGATCGCGACACCGGCGTCAGCACGCAGGGGCTCGGCGATATCGCGGCGATCGATGTGACCGACGCGAGCGGGGGCTCACGCTTCGGCGATGTCGGCTTCCAGGCCGGCGATGCGGGCACCTCGTCGCGTCTCTCCGGTACGCCGACGAAGGAGTTGGCGAACACGATCACGACCGTGACGCAGAAGGTGATCCAGTCCCAGGTCGTCACGAGTGCCGCCGATGCGGCCCAGAACGTTTCCGGTGTCACGCTGGGCGCCAGCGGCGATGGCCGCGCCAATTTCGTGATCCGCGGCTTCCAGACCCAGGGTGTGATGGTCGACGGCATCGGGTCGTTCAACCGGAGCATGACGATCTATGGCCAGCCCCCGATCGACAACGTCGAGCGCATCGAAGTCCTGAAAGGACCCAGTGCCATCCTGACCGGCGCAACGCTGGAGGGGGGAGGCGTGAACGTTACCACGAAGCGGCCGACCGAGACGGTCATCCGCGATGCCACGGTGCGGTATGGCTCCTATGGGTACAAGACGCTCGCTTTCGACTTCGGCGGGCCCGTCGCCGATACCCAGGGTTTGACCTACCGTTTCGTTGCGTCCGGGAATGCGGCGGACAGCAATTACGCGGGGTACCGAGATCCTCACGAGTACCTCCTGGCACCGAGCGTCCGCTGGACGGACGGCGAAACGTCATTGCTCGCTGGGCTGACTTACACCGACCAGGCACGAAAGCCGGTCCAATATACTTTCATTCCGCGTCTGGGCGCCGACCCGTTCCACCCTATCCTGCGGCTCCCGAGAGGCATTCCGAAAATCAACCCGGACCTGGGTTACACCTCAAAGCTGATCCAGCTCTTCAGCGAACAATCGCACGACTTCGGAGATATTCTGGGTTCCAACATCGTTCTTCATAACCGACTGCGTTACGATACATCGACGGATGGCTTGAATACCGGTTCTTGGATCGGCCGCCCAGGTCGAAATGGCACTTACAGCACCACGCAGGTTCAGGGCAATTATCAGTTTTCAAGATTGTTCGAGCAGGTCGATTTGACGAGTACTTACGACGCAGGATTTGCGCGCCAAACCTTGAAATTCGGTTTGGATTATTCCTCGACGCAAATTACGTATTCACAAGTTCCCGCTCCTGCATCTCAGAATTTTTTCACGAATCCGTATACGGGACTTCCAATCCAAGACCTATTCCGGCCGACGATCATTCCCCAATCGGCACTGGGAGGGTTGGGAGCTAGTTCCCTCGGGTACTATGTCATCGACAAATTCGATACATTGGATAATCGGTTGCATATCACGGGTAGCGTTCGGTACGATGATTTCACCAACAGTTCTTCCGGTGGGGGAAGGCCGAGTTCGTCGATTAAGTCGGGCGGAATGACATGGTCTTCGGGTGCGGTCTTCGACATAACCCCATATTTCAGCGCCTACGGTAATGTGAATACCGGGATCGTCCCAGCTGCGGGCTTCAACGACAGGACTGGCATTCCATTTCCGCCGGAACAAAGACATCAATGGGAAGCCGGCGGACGGGCTTACATGTTCGACAAGAAACTGAGTCTTACCGCAAGTTATTTCGATCTTGCCGCCACAAATGTAACGATATGCCCGACAAATGACTGTGACATAACGAGTAAATACGTCCTTGTGCCTGGGCAGACGAGCCGGGGTGTCGAATTCGATATGCAAGGAGAACTCTATCCGGGCCTGAATCTCATTGCTTCATTTGCTTCGACGGTTGTAAAGTTCGTAAGTCCGCAGAATACGAGTCCTTTTGCAGGAATACCGCAATACACTGGCAGTATTTGGGCGACCTACACCTGGCAAGAGGGCAGCCTGACGGGGCTAACGATCGGCGCAGGCGGGCGTGGGAACTCCGACAGCACGGTTTTTGATGTAAACAACAAAGTTTATCCGGTTCCCGGCTTTGTTACGGTTGATGCATTCATCGGATACGACATCGATCAGTGGTCTCTCAGTTTCAAAGCGAATAATCTGGCGGATAAATATTATTACAATCCCAGTTACGACAGTCGTTTTATTGGTATTGGTCAGGGGCGAAACTTTCTTTTCGCGGCCAAGTGCTCTTTCTGAGATTTTTGAAAACTGAGAAGGTGATGAATCTTCGATTTCCGCACCGACGGCTGACGTTCAGGTCTACTTAACCTCGGCAACGATCGGTCGCACCTGAAGATTTCGATCCCGGTTTCGAAGGGCGTCGCGTTCGGTGCCCTTCGAAGGGCGCACGCATCGCATCTTGAGCTTCATTCGGAACACATGACCGCCTGTGCCGCAGACGATCGGCCCCGCATCGACGCGTCGCTGGCCCACCGCATTCTCCGTCTTACGGTACCGTACTGGCGCCAGCGGCAGGCTTGGCCGGCTTGGATCGGGGTGGCAGTGTTACTCAGCCAGGGGATGCTACTTTCATATCTGGTCGTGCGCGCCGCCGCGCTGCTCAAGACTGTAACGGACGAGCTTCTGAGTGGAAACCAGGCAGCGTTCGAGGCTGCGCTCCTAACTTACTTGTTCGTCTTCACGGTCAAGACCGTCTTGCCGCAGATCCGCTTCATCGTCGACGGCTTCGTCGAGGCGGCCTGGTCCCGTTGGTTGAGCCGCCACGTGATCGACCAATATCTGGCCGAACGCGCCTATTACGACGTCAGGCTCCAGGGCGATCTCGACAATCCCGATCAGCGGATTGCCGACAGCGTCGCGCCGTTCGTCGGGCACGCGATTCAAATCCTGCAATGGACGGTGAGCGTCGCGGCTCGCCTCGGTGCGGCGGTCGTCGTGTTCGTTTCCCTCGACCAGCGCTTTCTCGTCTGGGTGCCCCTGCTGGGTCTCGCTCAGATCGGCGCCACCACCCTCATCATTCCACTCGACGTGCGGCGGCAGATTGCCGTCCAGGTGGCCGAGGGCGACTTGCGCCGCGATCTCGTACACATCCGCGATCACGCCGAGGCAATTGCCTTCTATGGGGGCGAGGCGACGGCGCGGCGCTCGGTGATGGCGCGTACGCGCGCAGCCGCGGACCGGATCTTCCGCTTCGAGCGGTTCCGGGCGCTGGTGTACCTGACGGTGAACGCCGCCACGTCCTTCGCCTGGATGGCGTTGCCCTATGCGGTCTTGAGCGGACAGGTGGCCAGCGGCGCGTTGAGCTACGGAACCCTGGCTCAGGCCACGGCCATCACCCTGATGATGCGCGGAGTCATCGATACGGTCTCGGCGATCGTGGCGGCCTTCGGGGAGCTTGCCGTTCAGGTTACCCGGCTCGCCCCCTTGCAGGAACGGTTCGACGCCATGGCCCGGGCCCGCGCCGAACGGCCCGGGATCACCTTGCGGCGCGGGTACGATCATGTGGCGGTGGAGGCGCTCACCCTCGAGACGCCCGATGGCGCCCGCCGTCTCGCGACCGGCCTGTCGCTCGTGATCCGGCCGGGGGAAAGCGTGGTGATCGTCGGGGAGACGGGGGTGGGCAAGAGCTCGCTCCTGCGCGCCATGGCCGGCCTGTGGAGCCGTGGCGAGGGCCGCCTCTTCATGCCGCCGGCTCAGGAGACGCTGTTCCTGCCGCAGCGGCCGTATCTCCCGGCCGGCTCCCTCCGGGAACAACTGCTCTATCCACGCGGATCGTACGCGTCCGATCCCGAGCTCCTGGCGATCCTGGAGGCGGTACGCCTGCCGGACCTGGCTGAGACCCACGGCGGCCTCTCGGCGGTCCGCGACTGGGCGCAGATCCTGTCCGGGGGCGAACAGCAGCGGCTCGCCTTCGCCCGGGCCCTCGTCGGACGACCCGGCTTCGTGTTTCTCGACGAGGCCACGAGCGCCGTGGACCCGGAGACGGAATTACAGCTCTACGCCCGACTCGTCCGCAGTGGCGCGAGCGTCATCAGCGTCGGGCACCGGCTCGGCATCGTGGCGCACCACAGCCACGTCCTGACGCTCCGATCCGGCGGCCGGTGGGAATACGCACCTGTCGCGACGTGGGCCTACGCGTCGTGAGCGCGGCCGATCCGGCGGCGGCGCGCTTCGATCCGTCGGTATCGCGCGCTGCGAGCAGAGCGGATCTCCGCCTCGACCTTCGGCTTCTGCGACGCATCGCCCGCTTCTTCGTGCCGTTCTGGACCCGGCGCGCGGCGTGGCCCTACTGGATCGGTATGGCTGCGATCCTCGGCCAGACGACCCTCGGCACGACCTTCAATCTCGCCGCCTCCTACGTCCTCAAGGACATGACGAACGCGTTGACGGCGCACGACGGGGCGCTGTTCCGTTGGCAATTCCTGCTCTACGCCAGCCTCTTCCTCGGCGAGATCCTTTTGGCCGGGCTGGCGATGATCCTCGCTGGCTGGATCACGAAAGCTTGGCGGGTCTGGCTGACGGGTTGGGTCACGGACCGGTACCTCGGAGCGCGCGCCTATTACGACATCGCCCAGCGCGGCGACCTCGACAATCCGGACCAGCGCATCCAGGAAAGCCTCGCCATCGTCGTCCGCCAGTTCTTCGGTCTCCCGGTTCAAGTCCTCGGCTTTGCCGGAGCCCTCACGGCCGGCAGTGCCGTGCTCACGACCATCAATGGCCGGCTGGTGCTGGTGATCCTCGGCCTCAGCCTCGGCCAGGCGATCGCGACCTATCTCGGCTATCTGCCACTGGTGCGCCTGCGCTACGCGGCCGCGATGGCCGCGGGCAACCTTCGCTACGGTCTCGCCCAGATCGCCGCCAACGCGGAGGCCATCGCGTTCTACCGCGGGGAGCCGGCCGAGCAGGTCCGGCTTCACGGCCTGGTGGGGGCGGTGGTGCGGCGCGACCTCATCGTCACGCTGTTCCGGCGCGCGGTGACGGACATGGCCCCTCTCCTCTTCGGGGTGGCCTGGGTCGGTGTTCCCTATCTCATCCTTGCGCCCCGCCTGTTCGCGGGCGAGATCGATTTCGGCACGCTGACGCAGGGCATCGCGGTCACGCTCACGGTGGCCAACTCGGCCTCGGCCCTGCTCGGCATCCTGGCTCCGCTCTCGGGCATCGCCCCGCACACGGTCCGCATCGCGCAGATCGTCGAGCGCTTCGATGCGCTCGCAACAACATGGGCGATGGATCAGGGGATCGTGTTCGCGCGCCGGCCCGATACGGTCGCCCTTGACAGCCTAAGCCTTGAGACGCCCGGGGGCGAGCAGCGGCTGGTGCGCGATCTGAGCGTGACGCTGCGACCGCAGGAGAACCTCGTCATTGTCGGCCAGACCGGTGTCGGCAAGAGTTCGCTGCTGCGCGCCATGGCGGGCCTGTGGACGCGGGGGACGGGCCGGGTGGTGATGCCCCCCGCAGCCGATTGTCTCTTCCTGCCTCAGCGCCCCTACGTGACGCACGCCGACCTTCGCACTCAGCTCCTCTATCCCCATGGGGCCGAGACCTCCGACGCCGTCCTGCTCGAGGCGCTGAGGGCGGTGCGTCTCGGCGATCTCGCGGCGGACCACGACGGTCTTTCGACGGTCAGGGACTGGGGCCAGATCCTGTCGCTCGGCGAGCAGCAGCGCCTAGCCTTCGCCCGGGTGCTGCTCGCGCGCCCGCGGTTGGTCTTCCTCGACGAGGCGACGAGTGCGGTGGACGGCGCGACGGAAGCCCATCTCTACGGTGTGCTGGCACAGACAGGAGCGCGCTTTGTCAGCGTCGGCCACCGAGAGGAGATCCTGAAATACCATGCGTTGATGCTGACCCTCGCGCCCGGAGGGAGCTGGACCCTCGCGCCCGTCGAGACGCTTCTTGCCCCGCACTGAGGGCGATGCCCCCCGGCCGATCGGCTGTCCGCACCCGGTCCCGAGACTTCGCCGACTGGTGTCGGGAGGGCCATAACCAGCCCGCGACGCGGATCGCGGGTGGGATCGGTGCCGGCTCACGCAGGCTCGCCGGCACCGCAGGAATTCAGGGCCGGTATCGACCGCGAGGTGAAAGAGGTCGCGCCGCGATGCGTCGTTCCCGGCGTGTGGGGTTGCGGCGTCAGCGTATCAGCCAAGCGCCGACGTCGACCTGCATAGGGATTCGCCTGCGTCGTCAGACAGAGACTCGGATGGGTCCCGACGCGAACAGGCGAGACGACGTGTCGAGCGGGACTTGCGGGGATCGAGCGATGAGCAAGGCCTATCGGTTGACTTTGGACAATGCAGTTGCCGCGCTTCTCCGCAACGCATTGGGTCGCGGCTTCATGCGTCAGAAGAGGCGTGGTCAGCGCGATCGCGTTCCCCGTCATGCGGCCTCGCGTGAAGACGACGCTTCTGCGGTGCCCACATCGGAATGCAGGGCTGATAGGGCGATCCGCGGGAAACGCGATTCTGTCCTCGGCGGGATCGATCTTGAATTCTACCGCAGATACTACAGCGATCTCGCTGTCCTGGCTGAGGATGACGCGCTTCTTCGGCACTACGCCGATTATGGTCGTCGCGAGGGACGCTTCCCCAATGCTGACACGATGATCTCAACCCTCGAACGGCAATACGGTCCCCTTCCATCGCACTTCGTTCCCCAGCATTATCAGGCCCTTCATGCCGATCTGGTCGGGCTGACGAACCATTGGGAACTCCAGGAGCACTATCTTCGCTTCGGTCGCGCTGAAGGGCGGTCCTTCTGCCTGGACTTGACTGCCTTCGAGCAAGATTACGCATGCATGCTGACGGCTGGCGTGATCGGCGCGAAGGCAGCCGGTCTTGCTCCCCCACCCGCGACCTTCGCAGATCTCCTCATCGGTGCCGGCTTGTTGCCGGGGCCCTGGATCAGCCGGTTCGTGCTGCACGAATTTTCGCTGCTGAACGAGGCTTGGCTACCCTGGCAGCCCGCCTCGCGTATGGAAGGTCTGTTCCTCTTTCTGACGATGGGCTTGGGACGTCTCGCCCCCATCGCCTTGCGCCTGCAATTCGATCCCGTCTTCTATCGGGAACAGCGCGACTCTCGCGAAGCGAATGAGAGCGATCTCGACCTGTATCGAAAATGGCTCGGCGTAGGGGTGTCGCGGGGCGTGCCCGGCACGGAGGCCGCCGCCCTGGTTCAATTGATCGGGGAGGATGGCTTTCCGAAATGCTTCGATGAGAAGACTTACCGCCGAATGCTATCTCGAAAGGTGGCTCAGCCGAAAGCCGGGCGTTTCGAGGCTCTGAAGCATTTCGTGACACTGGGCTTCCTCTTGCCGGAGGTCGAGGCCATGCGACAGTCCTGCTCGGCGCACCTTCTGGAGCAGATCGCCGAATATCATCTGAACCGCGGCGACGCGACGACGGCCGAGAGCGCCTACAGCAGAGCACTGCGGATCGCTCCGGAAATCGGCCGCCTTCACCACCGTCGTGGAGACGCCCTTCACAAGCTCGGCCGCGCGGACGAAGCGACGCGCGCCTTCGTCGCTGCGGCGGATGCCGAGAATGCGATCGTCTGGAGCCACATCCACGCGATCGACGGTCTGCTCAGACAGCCGAGCAGTGTGCCGGACGCCGTCGCGCGTGTCCGTCGTTCGGCACTGAGCTGGCATGGTTCACCCCATTGGCGCGGAGCGGCGCACCGCGCCATTACCGGGGCATTCGACCTGGCGGGCGCGCGGGCGCGGGAGCTCTACGCCGCCGGGCGGCGCAGCGAAGCGGACGAGAGCCTGGTGGCCTGCCTCGACGAGATCGCGGACCTGATCCGTCTGGCCGACCCATTGCCGGCGCGCCTGCCGGCGCCCAGGACCGGCCACATCGTGATCGTCGCGAACCGCGACTTGCCCCAATGCGAGCATTACCGCGTCGTGCAAAAGATTCAGCAGCTCGAACATGGCGGCTGGAGCGTCGAGGTGTTCGCGCATCACGACGCTGCCCAGAGCCGCTGGGCGATCGACAAGGCTGCGGCGGTCATCTTCTACCGCGTCGCCGCTCGCCCCGAGATCCTTCATGCGATCCTTTACGCGCGCGCCCTCGGCCTACCGACGATCTATGAGATCGACGACCTGGTTTTCGATCCGAACCACTATCCGGATTCGTTGGACAGCTTCGAGGGCCAGATCAGCGTTTCGCAGCACATCGGTCTTCAATACGATGTGCCCCTGTTCCGCTACGCCCTGGAGGCCTGTGATGTCGGTCTCGCATCGACTCCGGCCCTCGCCGAGGCCATGCGCCCCTTGGTCCGTTCGCGCACCTGCCACGTCCTTCGCAACGGCCTCGATACGCGCAACCTGCCGTTTCTCGCCCAATCCCACACACCCTTCTCGGAGACGGCGCTGACTTTGTTCTACGGGTCCGGCACGCGCGCGCACAACCGCGACTTCACCGAACTTGCGGCGCCGGCGCTGATCGAGACGTTGCAGGAGCATCCGCAGACGCGGCTGGTGATCGCGGGCTATCTCCGCCTCGACGACCGTTTCCGGCCCTTCGCGGATCGCGTGGTTCAGGTTCCCTTCACGGACGACGTGAGTGCCTATTGGGAATGCCTTTCGGGCGCCGACATCAATCTCTCGGTCCTTGCTCCAGGGCCCTTCGCCGACGCCAAGAGCGAGATCAAGTGGCTTGAAGCCGCCATGTGCGGCATCCCTTCGATCGTCAGCCCAACCCGGACTTATCGAGACCTTCTCCGCGATGGAGAAGACGTCCTGTTCGCCGAGACCGCCCAGGACTGGTCGCATGCGCTTCGCCTGATGATCACCGATCCGGACCAGCGCGGCAGCATCGGCGCGCAGGCCCGCGCCAGGGCGATCGCCTCTCATAGTCTGGACACCGCGGTCGAGACGCTGCGGCATCTCCTGCCGTCGCCGATCCATCAACCCCAAGCGGCGTTGCCGGCTCCCAAGGCCGGTCCGGCGGTGATCGGATCCCCGTGGCCCGCAGGCGTCTGCGCCCCCGCAAAGGCCCGCTCGGTGACGGCATCCCGGGCAGGAAATGCCTCGAAACCGCGCATCCTCATCGTGAACGTCTTCTTCCCACCTCAGACGTTGGGGGGCGCTACACGCGTCGTCCGCGACAACCTCGATCACCTCCTCGACCACGCCGCCGACCGTTTCGAGATCGCTGTGGTGGCCACGGACCTCGACGGTGGCGTTCCCTACCGCACGCGCATCGACGCCTATCGTGGCGTGCCCGTCTACCGCATCGCGGGGCCGAGCGAGATGCATATGGATTGGCGCCCGATCAATCCGCAGATGTGTCCACCCTTCGAGGATCTGCTCGAGCGATTTGCTCCCGACCTCGTTCACTTTCACTGCGTGCAACGCCTCACGGCCGCGGTGGTCGAGGTGGTGCAGGCGCGCGCCATCCCCTACGTCGTCACCGCCCACGACGCCTGGTGGATCTCCGACTACCAGTTCCTCACGGATCTGGACGGCTCCATCCGGTCCTCTTCCCAAGACCCGCTCCGCGACGCCTCAAATCCCGCGCAAAACCCGATGGCGTCGATCGCCAGACGACGCCGGCTGAAGCGGGCACTCGATTCGGCGGCGGCGATCTGCGCGGTGTCCGAGACCTTCGCCGACGTCTATCGGCAAGCCGGATTCCCACAGACGATTGCGATCCCGAACGGCGTTCCGAGGCTCGCACCAGCCGTCCGGCGGCCGAGCGCGACGGGCCGGGTCCGCTTGGGTCACATTGGGGGCCGCACGCTGCACAAGGGCGCGACGCTGATCGAAGTCGTCCTGAAGGCCTCGCGCTTCAGCAATCTGTCTCTCACCCTGGTCGATCACACGCTGTCGACCCACCAGATCACCGAGGAGATTTGGGGCACGACACCGGTGCGGATCATCGGCAACGTGCCTCAGGACAGGGTCGGCGCCCTTTATGCCGAGATGGACGTTCTTCTCGCCCCGTCGCTCTGGCCCGAGAGTTTCGGATTGGTGGCCCGGGAGGCGCAGGTGTCCAAGCTGTGGGTGGTCGCCAGCGACCGGGGTGCCATCGGCGAGGAAATCGTCGAAGGGGTCAACGGCTTCCGGATCGACGTGGGCTCCCCTACCGGTCTGCGGGACGTGCTCGTGCGCATCGATGCGGATCCGGACCGTTTCCTGGGGAGCCCACCGACTCCGGAGACACCAATGCGCACGGCATCCGATCAGGGCGAGGACCTGATCGCCCTTTACGACAGATTGCTTCCGGCCTCGATCGGACGCGGTACGTCCAACTAGCTCGTCGGGGTCGAAGCCTTCTTCGGCTCACGGCGGCGTCACATCCGCCACCCGTCGCCCGTCGATCCGCAGCCGGAGGTGTCTCCGGGACGACGGGCATGGAGACGATGGGGGCGCGACCGATGAACCCGCGTACCCTTTCGTGACAGCGGCTCCGCGCCGATCGATCGGCTCCGCCCGAAGCGCGGGCGGGCGGGCGGCTTGGTCCGTTCCGAGAATGGCGCCGGCTGACCACAGACCTTCGGTCTTCCGCAAACGGAATGCCTCCCGCGTGCGGACATCGCTCTCGCGGTTCGGTCCTCCAGCTTGATCCCGCCCACGAACGCGGTCCAGCCCGTTCGCTCGACCACCGATGGCTATCCGGTTCCAGGCCGCGATCTATGCTGACGTCGGGGCCGCGGTCTGTGACGCAAAGGCTGTGAATACGAGCCCGGCGCGCACCGACTCGCCCCGCTCACTGCGGATCCCTGGGGCCTGTAATCCACCTCGTACAGTGACTTCGCGAAGGGGGCGGTCCGAGCGTCCGTCACAGCGTCACGATCCTGATTTGCCGCCTCCCGCCCCGGCCGGCTCGCAAGCCATTTCCAGGGGGGAGAACTCGCGGGCGCATGTCGACGATCGGGCTTGAAGCCGACGCGGCGTCGAGGCACCCGGGTCGTCCGCGACCTTGCCGTCCAGCGCGATGCCATCGCAGCCGCAAAGGACTGGGACCGGCGACCCGCTTCACATCGGCTACGGGCCTCCAGCACGCGGATGATCGGACCGATCGCAAACCGTTTGCGCCAGATGGGGCCGCGCTGCGACCGCCCGCGTCACGCCGTGGCTCTGATCCGTGCTCTGCAACCGCCCATGAGCCTCGTTCAGGCTGTCCGTTGCAATTTGTCCGAAAGATAGATTGCGCAGATCTGCTCAAGATGTAAATTTATCAATCTATGGCACGCGGTATGCATATCTAATCTGGTCTAGGTTTCAGTCTATAGGAAAATTTTGTAGTGACAGAGAGGCTGGTTGATTGTGTGTAATCTCTCTTTGACGGATATAAAAAGCACAGTTTGGACAAATAGACAGAAGTAGAAGTCTCATAAATCGAAATAACAAGACTGTAAGGATAGGATTTCTAGGGGATGAATTCTCAAAAGCTTGTAAATGGAAGACGATGAGGTGGGCAATGGCCGGAATCGCTCGGTGAGCGAGGCACGGCAGCACGCGTGCGGGGGTTCAAATGGCTAGCGTCGTGGCTGGACAGAATTCAAGGCTGATCGAGACGCTGTTCCGGGAGCATTCGTCCTGGCTCGGCTCGTGGCTGTCGCGGCAAACATGGACCGTGCACGCTCCGGAGGACATCGTCGCGGACGTGTTCCTGTCGCTTCTTACGCTGCCGAATATGGAGAGCGTACGCGAGCCGCGGGCCATGATGACGACGATCGCCAAGCGCATCATCTTCGATGCGCGCCGTCGAAAGACACTCCAGAACGCCTACGAAGAGGCTCTCCTCACCATCCCGGAAGCGGTAGACGTCTCGCCGGAGGAGCGCCTCATCATTCTGCAGGCGTTGCAGAAGGTGGACGAAGTCCTGGCGAACCTGTCGGTCCGGGCTCGAACGGCGTTCCTGATGAGCCAGATCGATGGTATGTCGAACAAGGACATCGCCCAGCACCTGAATGTCTCGCTCGGTGCCGTGAGCAAATACATGACGCAAGGGTTTTCGGCCGTCTACGTCGCCAGGTTGGAGAGTTGAGGGCATGGCGAAGGCCCGAACGCGGGACGAAATTGCCGATCCCCGGATTGGCGAGACCGGGCGCGCTGCAATCAAGTGGATGGTTGCGCTGAACTCCGGCGATATGACGGAACGGCAGCTTCGCGACTTCGAGCGCTGGCGCCGCGCGAGCCCGGGCAATGCCGAGGCTTGGAATCGGATGTCGGGTGGCCTTCAGCCGTTCGACGTGTTGGCCCAGTCCGGGCTTCCGCGCGGTGCGGTCGCCCAGATGCAGGACCCGGCGCTGCGGCGCGACCGTCGGGCGGTCCTGAAGGGCTTGGTCGGGCTCAGTGCCAGCGGTGGGGCCGGCGCAGCCCTGCTGCAGCGCTTCGTGCCGATGGAGGACGTCCTCAGCGATCATTACACGCGCACGGCCCAGCATGAGCAGTTCGAGCTCGCCGACGGGAGCGACGTGATCCTCGCACCGCGTTCGTCGCTCAATCTCGCGCTCGGACCGGAGGAGCGCGGTCTCCAGTTTGTCCGCGGCCGGATGATGCTGAACGTCGCACGAGCGGATACCCGGCCCTTTGTCGTCGACCTCGGACTGGTCCGGTTTGCCGCTTCGGCCGGCGCGTTCGTCTTCGATCGTCGGGACGGGCACGTGGGCATCACGGGCCTGACCGGTGGAGGAACCCTGTCGGGGGCCGGGCGCCGGATGACGATCAAGGCGAGCGAGCGCCTCAGCCTCGATGGAGCGGAGGTCCGTCTCAGCAAGGTCGATGTCGATGCCCAGTCGTCCTGGACGACCGGACTTGCGGTCGTCGACAACGAGACGCTCGGTCATATCGTCGAACAGATCAGACCCTATTACGCGGGCTTCGTTTTATTGGATCCGGCTGTCGTGGACCAACGCGTCTCTGGCGTGTTCAACCTGTTCGACCCAGTCGCCGCTCTCGAAACTCTCGCCCGATCGGTCGGCCTCGGCATGGTCAGAAGGGCGGGCTTCTGGATCAGGATCGAGCCGACAGCCTGACCGCGCGGAGGTCCAGCCGATCGACCGCCGGCAAGCCTGAAACTCCTGTGGCTCACTGTTCCTGCCACGCGCTTTCTCCAAAGGCGCCTTCCCAAGCCCGCGAAAGGCCACAGGCGAACCGGTCCAGGTGCTCCGGTGCCTCAGAGACGACTGCCCATCGACGAGAACCAATCTGTCGGAACGCAGCAACCGTCCACATTCTTTGCTTCGGGGACAGCCCTCCCGGCAAGTCGGGTCGACAGTGCGAACTCAGAGCCGGAGCGCGCCTGCCTCTTGGGGCTTGGACGCGTTCGCCGGGCCCCTCCGTCAGTCACGGGCGACGAGCTCGGCGATCCGGCGCTGTCGGTCCAGGATCGCCCGGAGATATTGGATCGAGCCTTCCTGCATCGGGCGAAGAACCTGCTGATCTTCCTGCACATCGCGCCGCATCGACACGAAGAACTCGTGTCCGCCGGGATCCGTCCCGGCGATCTGGTTGAAGACGAAGGGAAATCGACCGAGGCGGGTCGCCTCTTCGATGACGGTGAGGAACGACAGGGGGGTGAAGACCCAGCAATGACATGCCGCATGATGCTTTGAGGCGAGCGCTTCGGCCGCGCGCGCGTGCGCGAGAGGCAGGGCCGATTCGGCGAAGAGGCGCCGGGCCTGTGACACATCCGTGCCCTCCCAGACTGCGGCGGGATCGACGGTGCGCGTTTCGTAGGTGTGAGCGAAGATCTGCCGTGGGCTCGGCTGTTCGTACGCGAGAAGATCCGCTTCGACCAATTCGGCGATCGTGCTCTCCCGCCGGCTTACGTCGGAGGTGTAGCGGCGGTCCGGCAAGGAGAGATTGAGGACACCGCCAGGACGCAGCACGGCATGGATACCACGAAACCAGCCGAGAAGGTTTGGGACGCGGTGGGCGGCATGGACAGCGATGGCAAAGTCGTAATCCGTCCGCCCGATCCGCTCGGCCAGAGATGTCGAGCCGCTCCAGGCATAATCGGCCTGGACGGCGTCGGGGTGAACGGCAGCGGCGTCGACGGCGTGGTCGAGATAGGTGACGCGCAGACCTTCCGGCAAGGGCGTCGAATTCGACGCTGCACCGAACTCCAGCCCCCGGCCTTCAGGCAGGCCGACATCGTGCGTGAGCCGCGCGAGGCGGCGTTCGGCGGATCGTCGGCTGAGGAAGGCGTCGAGGGACAGCGAGCCTGCATGCATGCGTCGAAACCCTGCAGTATGGCCTAGGCAGCCGCCAGACCGAAACGATGAACGCCGACATCCCAGGCGCAGTCCTCGGTGAGGGTCTGGGCGAAGACGGTATCGAGACGGGCGCGCTCTGCCTCGACAAGGGGACCGTCGAGGGCGACCGGGCGGCACCGGGCCGACAGCCCCGGCGGCACGAAGTCCGGATGGTGC
>NZ_LMMK01000010.1:0-261 GCF_001422795.1 Methylobacterium sp. Leaf88
ACCGCGCAGTCCCGGCGCGGTGGGATCGATCTGTCGCGGCTCTGCGGATCAGTCGCGGCCGTGGATGAGGAGGCCGAGGCCGTAGCCGAGGAGGCCGGCCACCAGCAGGGCGGCCACGGGATGCTCGGCGACTTGGTGGCTCACCTCGCGCCCGCCCTGGCGCAGAGAGCGGCCGCCGGTCTCGTAGGCGTCCTCGGCCCGGTCGTAGGCCTCGCGGCCGGCCCGGCGCACGGACCGCTCGGCGCGGTCGTAGGTGTCGCC
>NZ_LMMK01000010.1:375-45378 GCF_001422795.1 Methylobacterium sp. Leaf88
TGTTCGTGGCTGGGGTTCGTCGCGCGGCGCGCGGCCGAAGCTAGGGTTTGGGGTTGGTCTTGTCCGACTTCGGGCGGGTCTTCGGGGGACCGTCGGACAGGGGGGATTCCTGCTGGGACCGACCCTCGGCCTCGACCTGCCGGTCGCCGATCAGCTTCCCGATGGCTTCCTTGACCGAGCCCTTGACCGCGTCGGTCGAAGCGGGGGCAGAACCGGGTGCGGAGGGCTTGGTGGGACGCATGGGATCCTCAGGGATGGGATGGACGGGGCCGCGGCGGGCCAACGGGCGGGAGGGACATCGCCGCGCAGGTCGCGGCCGTTCGCTGGACCCACAGATGGTCCCGGACGAACCCCCATCAATGATGCAGGCGTACCGGTAGGCCGGGTTTATCTACCTGGATGTCGGCGTTCCAACCGGGTTGCGGCGAGCGCGACGGAGGCCGCGTTCCCCGACGAAGATCCCTGGGCCGCCACGTGTCCCCGGGCTCCAGGCCCCTTCCGGGTCGGCCCTCGTCCGTACGTGGTCCTGCGTGTCGACGCCGAGTGTCACTGGATCTCCCATGGCGCACCGCGCCGCTTTCCAAGTCCCGGTCGTAACAAGTGCGTGGGAAGGCAGTTCCGCGTCCGATCCGCGATTGTCTGGTATATCTGGATCATTGACGTGAATGTGATTGCCCAATCACAAGCCTCCAGCAGCTTCGGCTTCTTCAGCGCCGAGCACATCATCGTCTGTTCCAGACCCGAGGGCGATCATCCGTGCAGACAGATGTCAGAGTGCCGAAATCCTCTTCGGACGCTCAGGGATTGCCACGACCGATTCAGGATTTGATCGGCCGGCGATTGAACGAGATTGTTCCGTTCCCCGGTGACGTCGCGGCGGATTCCCGTCTCGGTCAGGTTCTGGTTCGGCTGCGAAGTGCGCTGTGCGCAGCGCAGGCGGACGGACAGGTGCCCGATCCGTTCCGGACCGACCTGATCGCCGCCGTTCCGCGGCTTCGCCGGTATGCTTTCTCCCAGTGCCAGAACGCCGCCGAGGCCGACGACCTCGTTCAGACCACCCTCCTGCGGGCCTGGGAGAACCGGGCCCGGTTCGAGCCGGGGACAAGGCTGATCGCCTGGCTGTTCACGATCCTGCGGAACACCTTCCTCAATCAGCGCAAGCGGCTTCGCCGCGAGGTCGAGGACGTCGACGGTGCCTTCGCGGCGACCCTGCGCCTGGAGCCCGAGCAGGAGCATCGTGTCGGACTGATCGAGCTTCAGGCCGCCCTGAACGGCCTGACGGCCGAACACCGCGAGACGCTGCTCCTCGTGATGGTCGACGGATTGCTCTACGACGAGGCCGCGGTCGTCCTGGGATGTCAGACCGGCACCGTGAAGAGCCGCGTCAGCCGCGCCCGCGAACGCCTGGCCAAGGCCATGGGGGCGGCATGAGCGACTCGGACTCCTCCGCATCGCCGTTCGAACCCGACCGCGTCGGCGCGCGCGCCCAGGCGGCCATCGCCCGGCCCCTCGCCTTTCGACCCGGGGCGCCGGGTCCCGCCGTCTTCGCGAGGCGCGGCGGCTCATCGGCATTATGCCTCATCCGCGGCCCGAGGACAGCAAGCAACAAAACTGCATCTGACCCGGTAAAATCCGGGCAAAATGATGCGTCTGCACCATTGAGCACGCCGATGGCGCGCATATCTCGACGGCATCGCCGATCGTCGACGTAACAACTGTCGCGTCCCAGATATTCGCAGCGTTGTGCCGGGCCTCATGAGTCCCCCGATCAGGTTCGGCATGGCCGCAGGGCCGGGCATCGCGCCACTCCGGGCGCAAGGCCCGGCCCCAAGGTCCCGTCCGGGTTCGAGGCCGCTTCCAACGCTTCGTGAAGACCGTCTTGCGGCGATCATGGGACGAGCGATCATGGCAGAAGCACCGGAAGGTCGCATGGCCGATGCCGACAGGCCTCAGCGCATCCCGGACGACACCCCGCCCGCGATGCCGCCTCGTCCCGGAGGGCCGCATCGTCGGCCGCGGCCTGACGCGCGCGGCCGTCCAGGCCCGGCTGCGCGGCTCGGAGGGAACCGGTGTCTGGATTTGTCCGAACCGGTGACGGGCTCTGTCCGCGGGACGTCCCGCAGGACTGGCTGACGAGACGGTCGGCCGGCGCTGATCTGTCTTCGATCGGGATCGGCCGGATGCGCGCCCGGTCTGATCTGAGCGGAGATACAATTCGTAACATATCCCAGGCTATAAGTGCGCAACCGTCGTGACGGGGCGTGTGTTTATAGGCTACCGCAACAGAGGAGATGCGAATGCGACTGAAACTTGCTGGCGCAGCCGTTCTTGCACTGGGTACGATGGCCGCGACCGTCGGTGCCGCCGAGGCTCGTGACGGGTGTGGACCCGGGGGGCATCGCGGCTACTACGGATATTGCCGCCCGAACGTAATCTATCGCCCCATCCTGGCCCGCCCCATCGTCTACGGCTACCGCCGCGTCGGCTGGTATGGCCCGCGGTGGCACCGCTGGGGCGGCTACCGCCCCGTCGGATATCACCGGCCCTGGGGCTGGCACGGCGGCTACCGCCACGTGGGCTGGCATCACCGCTGGTAAGGCGCGGTCGGCGTGAACTGGGCGCCCGGTTCGAACCGGGCGCCCTTTTCGTTCCCAAGGCCGGCGTCATCGGCATGCCCCATGGGACACGTGCCGCCGCGCTCCGCGGGGATGCGTGGGCCGCGGCCGGGTCGCCCATCGGAGCACCGTCGCCCTGGCCCGGACGGTGGCATCCGACGTCCGACCTGATGGAAAAGTCCAGGGTCCGCGCGCCCGCACTGCGGCCCAGACCTTGCAATGGTCTCCCCCATCGCTCGCCAAACGATGGAACGAGGCCCCGTGGCTCATCAGTCGATCTCGCGCAGAACCCTCCTGGGCGGCACCGCCGTTCTCGGCCTCTCGGCCCTGGCGTCGACGGGCGCCCGGGCGGCCGGGCCGATGACCGTCGGCGTCATCTATGTCGGCCCCAAGGACGATTACGGCTACAACCAGGCCCATGCGAAGGGCGCGGCGGCCCTGAAGGGGCTGCCCGGGGTCGAGGTGGTCGAGGAGGAGAACGTCCGCGAGACCAACGACGTCCAGAAGACCATGGAGAGCATGATCAACATGGACGGGGCGAGCCTGCTCCTGCCGACCTCCTTCGGGTACTTCGATCCCCACGTGCTGATCGAGGCCAGGAAGAACCCGACGGTGCAGTTCCGCCATTGCGGCGGCCTCTGGACCGAGGCGAACCCGAAGAACGCCGGCTCCTATTTCGGCTACATCGCGCAGGGCCAGTACCTGAACGGCATCGTGGCGGCGCACGCCACGAAGTCGAAGAAGCTCGGCTTCGTGGCGGCCAAGCCGATCCCCCAAGTCCTCAACAACATCAACGGCTTCCTGCTCGGCGCCCGCAGCGTCGACCCGTCGATCACCTGCCAGGTCATCTTCACCGGCGAGTGGTCGCTGGCGGTGAAGGAGGCGGAGGCCACCAACGCGCTGATCGATGGCGGCGCCGACGTCATCACCTGCCACGTCGACAGCCCGAAGGTGACGGTGGAGACCGCCGCCCGGCGCGGCGCCTACGTCTGCGGCTACCATGCCGACCAGTCGGCCCTCGCCAAGGACCGGTACCTCACCGGCGCCGAGTGGGACTGGGCCCCGATCTACAAGGGCTTCGTCGCCGACATGCAGGCGGGCAAGGCGCCCCCGAATTTCCTGCGCGGCGGTCTGGCGGACGGTTTCGTCCGGATGAGCCCCTACGGCCCTGCCGTCTCGGAGGCGGCGCGCAAGAACGCGGATGCGGTCAAGGCCGAGATGATGAAGGGCGGGTTCGCCATCATCCGGGGGCCGCTCAAGGACAACAAGGGCAACGCGATCGCCGAGGCCGGCAAGGGTTTTGCCGAGAACGCGCCCGAACTCGAGAGCACCGGCTACCTCGTCGAGGGCGTGAAGGGCTCGGCCTGAGGGACGCGTCCGTCACGCACGCCACCAGCGGGAGGAAGAGCCGTGGTTGCCGAGACTGCTCCGTCGGACATGGTCGTGGCAGGGGCGCGCCCCTCGGCCAGCCTGCCCCTGCGAGCTTGGGGCGCGCGCCGGGCGGAGGCGCTCGCCATCCCGCTCGGGGCGCTCGCCCTCGGCTTCGGCCTGTTCAGCCTGTTCCTCCTCAGCCTCGGCAAATCGCCGGCGGCCTTCCTCGACCTCGTCTACCGGGGCGGCTTCGGGTCCGCCTTCGCCCTGCAGAACAGCCTCCAGCGCGCCGCGCCCCTGCTGTTCGCGGCCCTCTGTGTGGCCCTGCCCGCCCGCCTCGGCCTCGTGGTCATCGGCGGCGAGGGCGCGATCGTGCTCGGCGGCCTCGCCGCGGCGGCGGTGGCCGCGCCCCTGTCGGGCGCAGCCTCCGGCCTCGGCATCGCCGCCATGGCGCTGGCCGCCTTCCTGACCGGGGCGCTCTGGCTCGGGGCGGTGGGCGCCCTGCGGGCCTGGCGCGGCGTCAACGAGACCATCGCCAGCCTGCTGATGTCCTACATCGCCATCGCGCTCGCCAACCACCTGATCGAGGGCCTGCTGCGCGATCCCGGCAGCCTGAACAAGCCGTCGACCCGGACCATCGACGAGGCCTTCCGGGTCGGCCCGATGCCGGGCCTGGAGGTGCATTGGGGCCTCGGCGTCGGGGTTGTGGCCTGCCTCCTCGCCTGGCTCCTGACCGAGCGCACCACCCTGGGCTTCGCCGCCCGCATCGCCGGCGGCAACGTGCGCGCGGCCCAGATCCAGGGCCTGCCGGTCGGGCGCCTGATCGCCGGATTCACCGCCCTCGGGGGGGCGCTGGCGGCCCTGGCCGGATTCTTCGAGGTCGCGGCCGTCCACGGCAACGCCAACGCGTCGCTGATCGCCGGCTACGGCTATACCGGTATCCTCGTCGCGTTCCTGGCCCGCCAGAACCCCCTGGCGATTCCGCCCGTCGCCTTCCTGCTCGGCGGGATCGAGGCGTCGAGCGGCCTGATCCAGCGCCGCCTGCACCTGCCGGACGCCACCATCCTGCTGCTGGAGGGCCTGCTCTTCCTCCTCGTCCTCGTGGGCGAGACGCTGTACGGGCGCTTCAAGCCGTTCAGTCCGCATCTCTGGGGCGAGAAGCGCGCCGCCGCGGGCCAGGCCGCGCCATGAGCGACTTTGCATGAGCAACCTTGGCCTCTGGAACGTCCTCATCGCGGTGATCGGCGGGGCCATCCGGGTCTCGACGCCGTTCCTGTTCGTCAGCCTCGGCGAGACGATCACGGAGCGCTCGGGCCGGATCAATCTCGGCCTCGAGGGCACCCTCGTGTTCGGGGCGATGTCGGCCTACGCCACGGCGGTGCTGACCGGCTCGGCCTGGGCCGGCGTCGCTGTGGCGGGCGCGGCGGGGGGGCTGTTCGGCCTCGTCCATGGCTGGATCTGCCGGCTGCCGCGGGTCAACGACGTGGCGCTGGGCATCGCCCTGATGCTGTTCGGCTCGGGCCTCGCCTTCTTCTTCGGCAAGGCCTTCATCCAGCCCTCGGCGCCGCAGCTGCCGGCGATCCCCTTCGGCAACTGGTCCGACCTGCCCCAGATCCGCGCCGCCCTCCAGGTCAACGTGCTGTTCCTGATCGGGGCGGTGCTCAGCCTCGTCCTGTGGTGGGGGTTCCGCAACACCCGCACCGGCCTCGTGGTCCGCATCGTCGGCGACAGCGCCGAGGCGGCCCGGGCCATGGGCTACGACGTCGACCGTGTCCGGCTGCTGGCCACCGGGGCCGGCGGAGTGCTGGCGGGCATCGGCGGGGCCTACCTGTCGCTGTACTATCCGGGCTCCTGGAACGAGGGCATCTCCTCCGGTCAGGGCCTGATGGCGGTGGCCCTCGTGGTCTTCGCCCGCTGGAACCCGCTCGCCTGCTTCGGTGCGGCGCTGCTGTTCGGCGGGGCCGGGGCCCTCGGCCCGGCGCTCCAGTCGGTGGGGGTCTCGCAGGGCTACTACCTGTTCTACGCCGCGCCCTACGTCCTCACCCTCGGCGTCCTCATCGCCACCTCGTCACCGAACCACGCCCTGGCGGGAGCGCCGGGCGAACTCGGCCAGGCGAAGTAAACCTCAGCAATCAGGTAATTCGAATGAACGGACTTGGCGGCCTCAACAAATCCCCGAACGGCGTCGTGCTCGGGCTGGTGCAGCTGCAACTGCCGACCGTCGCCACGCCGGCGGACCTCGCCGCGCAGACGCAGCGCATCGTCGACATGGTCGGCAAGGCCCGGCGCAACCTCGCCACCATGGACCTCGTGGTCTTCCCCGAATACGCCCTCCACGGCCTGTCGATGGACACCAACCCCGACATCCTGTGCCGGATGGACGGACCGGAGGTCGCGGCCTTCGCGAAGGCCTGCCGCGACAACCGGATCTGGGGCTGTTTCTCCATCATGGAATTCAACCCGCACGGAAACCCGTACAACACCGGCATCATCATCGACGAGACCGGCGCGGTGAAGCTCTCCTACCGCAAGATGCACCCCTGGGTGCCCGTCGAGCCCTGGGAGCCCGGCGACATCGGCATCCCGGTCATCGAGGGGCCACGCGGGGCCAAGATCGCCCTCATCATCTGCCACGACGGGATGTTCCCCGAGATGGCCCGGGAATGCGCCTACAAGGGCGCCGAGATCATGGTCCGCACGGCCGGCTACACGGCGCCGATCCGCGAATCCTGGCGCTTCACCAACCAGTCGAACGCCTTCTGCAACCTGATGGTCACCGCCAACGTCTGCCTGTGCGGTTCGGACGGCTCGTTCGATTCCATGGGCGAGGGCATGATCGTCAACTTCGACGGTCAGATCATCGCCCACGGCACCACGGGGCGCGTCGACGAGATCATCACGGCGGAGGTCCGGCCCGACCTCGTGCGCGAGGCGCGCCTGCATTGGGGCGTCGAGAACAACATCTACCAGCTCGGACACCGCGGCTACACGGCCGTGAAGGGCGGCGCCGGGGACTGCCCCTACACCTACATGCAGGACCTCGCCGCCGGCCGCTACCGCCTGCCGTGGGAGGACGGGGTCAAGGTCGTCGACGGCACCTCCTGCGGGTTCGCCGCGCCCACCCGGTCCTACGGCGCCGGACAGACCCCGGACGCCCGGGAGGCGGCGGAATGAGCGCGGCGCCCCTCACCGTGCCGGCGACGCCCCTTACCGTGCCGGCGGCGCCCCTCGCCCCGACGGCGGTGGACGCGGCGCGCTACGCCGCCGCCGAGCCCTATCCCTGGCCCTTCGACGGGGCACTGAGGCCCGACAACACCGCCCTCGTCATCATCGACATGCAGATCGATTTCTGCGGTCCCGGCGGCTACGTCGACGCCATGGGCTACGATATCGGCCTGACCCGGGCGCCGATCGAGCCGATCGGCCGCCTGCTCGCGGCGGCCCGGCGCCTCGGCTACCCCGTCATCCACACCCGCGAGGGCCACCGCCCGGACCTGGCGGACCTGCCCGAGAACAAGCGCTGGCGCTCGCGCCGGATCGGAGCCGGCATCGGCGATCCCGGGCCCTGCGGGCGCGTGCTGGTGCGGGGCGAGCCGGGCTGGGAGATCATCCCCGAACTGGCGCCCATGCCCGGCGAGCCCGTCATCGACAAGCCCGGCAAGGGCTCGTTCTGCGCCACCGACCTGGCGCTGATCCTCGGGCGGCGCGGCATCCGCAACCTGATCCTCACGGGGATCACCACGGATGTCTGCGTCCACACCACGATGCGCGAGGCCAACGACCGCGGCTTCGAATGCGTGATCGTCTCCGACGCCTGCGCGGCCACCGACTGGGGCAACCACGAGGCCGCCCTCAGGATGGTGACGATGCAGGGCGGCGTCTTCGGCGCCGTGGCGACCTCCGAGGCCCTCCTGGTGGCGATGGGATGATCCGCGATGGTGCCCTTCCCGCAATCGGTTCGTAACGTGGTGCCCCGGGACGGAGACGCGGCAGCGGTGGTGCCCGAGGCCCCGCCGCCCGGTGCCATCGCGGTCGAGACCATCGGCATGTCGAAGCGCTTCGGCACCTTCACGGCCCTCGACGACGTCTCGATGAAGATCGAGGCGGGCGGCTTCCACGCGCTGCTGGGCGAGAACGGCGCGGGCAAGTCGACCCTGGTGAAGTGCATCATGGGCTTCTACGCGCCGAGCGCGGGCAGCGTCCTGGTGGATGGCCGCGAGGTCGCGATCACCAATCCGAAGGGCGCCCAGGCCCGCGGCCTCGGCATGGTCTACCAGCACTTCACCCTGGTGCCGTCCCTGACGGGCCTCGAGAATCTCGTCATCGCCCGGCCCCGGGTGCCGGCGGTGATCGACTGGCGCGCCGAGCGTGCGGCGCTGGCCGCCTTCATGGAACGGATGCCGTTCCGGCTGAACCTCGAACGCCCGGTGGCCGAGCTCGCGGCTGGGGAGAAGCAGAAGCTCGAGATCATCAAGCAGCTCTTCCTCAAGGCCCGGTTCCTGATCCTCGACGAGCCGACCTCGGTGCTGACGCCGGCGGAGGCCGAGGAGGTGCTGGGCCTCCTGCGCGCCATGGCGGACCGGCGCGAGCTGACGGTGCTGATGATCAGCCACAAGTTCCGCGAGGTCGAGGCGTTCGCCCGCAGCGTCAGCGTCCTGCGCCGCGGCACGCTCGCGGGTGGCGGATGGGTCGGCGAACTCAGCCGGGACGACATGGCGGCGATGATGATGGGCGCCCGCCCGGTGCGCGCCGCCCCCAACCGCGTCGGTCGGCCCGACCCGGACCGGGTCGTCCTGCGCATCGCGGATCTGCGCGCCACCGATGCCTCCGGCCTGCGTCACCTCGCCGTCGACGCCCTCGCGGTGCAGGCCCGCGAGATCGTCGGCGTCGCCGGGGTCTCGGGCAATGGCCAGAAGGAACTCGCCGACGTGCTCGGCGGCCAGATCCGGGCGGCCGCTGGCCGGGTGGAGGTCGGGGGCGAGGCCTATGACGGACGGCGCGCGCAGAGCCGGGCGCGGCGGGTCCGCGTCATCCCGGAGGAGCCGCTACGCAATGCCTGCGCGCCGCGCATGTCGGTCGCGGAGAACCTGGCCTTCCGGGCCTTCGACCGGCGCGCGGAGCGTGGCGCCTCCGAGGGGGGCGCGGTCCCGGGGCGGCCGACCGTCTGGCTCGACACCGGCGCCATGCGCCGCCGCGCCCGGGACCTCATCGCGCGCTTCGGGGTGAAGACCGCCTCCGCCGAGGCGCCGATCGCCACCCTGTCCGGCGGGAACGTGCAGCGGGCCGTGCTGGCGCGCGAACTCACCGACCCGGTCGACCTCCTCGTCGTCGCCAATCCCTGCTTCGGGCTCGACTTCACCGCCGTCGCCGAGATCCGGGCCCGGATCCTGGCGGCCCGCAACGCCGGGGCGGCGGTCCTGCTGATCAGCGAGGATCTCGACGAGATCCTGGAACTCTCGGACCGCATCGTGGTGATGTCCGACGGTCGCATCGTGCACGCGGTGAGTCGCGCCGAGGCCGACGCCCGCAGCATCGGCCGCCACATGGCGGGGCATCACTGAGGCGCGACACGACCGTGTCGGCCCGACGCTGCCGGGCGTGTCCGGTCCGGCAGGCTAGGTCCGCACGGGGTCGAGGGTGACCGACCAGAGCGCGGTATCGGCGGCGTCCTTCAGGGTGACGGTCATCTGCTCCGTCGCGCCCTCGACCGCGACATGGCCGAAGAACTGGTAGCCCGCGGCGGGCGAGAGGTTGGTCTGGCCCGGCGGCGGCGCCTTGGCGAAGCGCAGCTGGGGCCCGAAGGTGTCGTCGAGGGCGTTGGGACCGAAGGTCCCGGCATGCAGCGGGCCTGCGACGAACTCCCAGAACGGCTCGAACTCCTGAAATCGCGCCCGGTTCGGATCGTAGTAATGCGCCGCCGCGTAGTGCACGTCCGCCGTCAGCCAGACCGTGTTGCGGATGCCCGCATCCCGCAGGAAGCGCAGGAGGTCGGCGATCTCGAGTTCCCGGCCCAGCGGCGGCCCGTCGCCCTGCGCGACGGCCTCCGACCCGAAGGGCGGCTGAGAATCGTAGGGGACGACGAGCCCGATCGGCATGTCGGCCGCGATCACCTTCCAGGTCGCGCGGGAGGCGAGGAGCGCGCGCTTGAGCCAGGCGACCTGCGCCGGGCCGAGGAAGTGAGCCTCCGGTCCGTAGGTGGTCTGCCGGTTCTCGCCGTTCGGCCCGCGATAGGAGCGCATGTCGAGCAGGAACACGTCGACCAGCGGCCCATGCGAGATCTTGCGGTAGACGCGGCCGGGCTCCGAGGGCGCGAAGCGCATCGGCATGTATTCGTGGAAGGCGCGCGCGGCGCGGACCTGGAGCGCCAGCACGTTCGGGTCGCGATAGGCCTTCCGCAGGTGTTCGGCCCGGGTCAGGGGCTCGCCCGGCCACCAGTTGTTGGTGACCTCGTGATCGTCCCACTGTGCGAAGATCGGGATCTCGGCGTTCATCGCCAGCACGTTCGCGTCGGTGAGGTTGTAGCGGTAGCGTCCGCGAAACTCTTCCAGGGTCTCGGCCGGCTTCGCCACCGCCTCGGTCACGCGGTTGCGCCAGAGGGTGCCGTCGGGCAGGCGCACCTCCGGTATGATCGGGCCGTCGGCATAGATGGTGTCGCCGGAATGCAGGAAGAAATCCGGCCGGTTGCGCAGCATGGCGGCGTAGATCGTCATCCCGCCCCGGGCCTCGTCGATGCCCCAGCCCTGGCCGGCCGTGTCGCCGGACCAGCAGAACGAGACCGAGCGGCGCTCGGCGGGCGCCGTGCGGAAGCGCCCGACCTGCGCCGCGCCGAGGATCGTCGGCGCGGCGAGATCCTGCAGGCGGACCCGGTAGAACACGTCCTGGCCCGGCGGCAGGTCCGTCAGGGCGACCTTCACGGTGCCGTCGCTCGCCGGCAGGGCATCGGCGAAGACGCCGCCGCGAATGTCCGCGAAGCTTTCCGTCGTCGACCACGCGATCATCGCCCGGCAGGGGCGGTCGGCCCGGGCCCAGACCACGGCGGAGTCGCCGTCGACGTCACCGGATTGCAAACCGTGGGTGAGGATCGGGCGGTCTGCGGCCCGGCTGAGGCCGGGCCGGAAGACGCCGGTGCCGAGACCGACGAGGCCGGCGGCGGCCCCGGTCAGGAACGGACGACGGGGCAGGCTGGAACGGGACGAGGCGGACATGGCGGCGGACTCCCTTCCGGAGGCTCCGCTATGGCGCATCTGTCTGACGCCCTGACGACGCTGCCCGCGCCGTCCCTAACCCGGTTCGCGTGGATCCGATGCCGGTCTAGCGGGCCGCCTTCGCGGCGCGGCGGCGCTCGGTGAGGATCCATTCCGTGTAGCCGTTCGGCTGCGCGCGGCCCTTGAAGACGAGGTCGCTGGCTGCCTGGAAGGCCGGGCCGTCGTAGTCCGGGGCCATGGGGCGGTAGAGCGGATCGCCGGCGTTCTGGCGATCGACCACCTTCGCCATCCGCTTGAGCGCCGTCATCACCTGCTCCTCGCTGACGACGCCGTGATGGAGCCAGTTCGCGATGTGCTGCGACGAGATCCGCAAGGTCGCCCGGTCCTCCATCAGCCCGACATCGTGGATGTCCGGCACCTTCGAGCAGCCCACCCCCTGGTCGATCCAGCGGACGACGTAGCCGAGGATGCCCTGGACGTTGTTGTCGATCTCCTGGGCCACGTCGTCGGGGGCGAAGTTCGAGCGGGCCAGCGGAATCTCGAGGATCTCGTCGAGGGCCGAGCGCGGCCGGCGGGCGAGTTCCACCTGCCGGGCCCGCACGTCGGTCTCGTGATAGTGCAGCGCGTGCAGGGTCGCGGCGGTGGGCGACGGCACCCAGGCCGTGCTCGCGCCCGCCTTGGGGTGGGCGCCCTTCTGCATCAGCATGTCGGCCATGGCGTCGGGGGCCGCCCACATGCCCTTGCCGATCTGCGCCCGGTCGAGCAGGCCGCAGACGAGGCCGACATCGACGTTGTTCTCCTCGTAGCCCTTGATCCAGGGCGTCGCCTTCATGTCGTTCTTGCGAATGACCGGGCCGGCCTCCATCGCGGTGTGGATCTCGTCCCCCGTGCGGTCGAGGAAGCCCGTGTTGATGAACACGACCCGCTCGGCCGCGGCCGCGATGCAGGCGGCGAGGTTGACCGTGGTGCGGCGCTCCTCGTCCATGATGCCCATCTTGAGGGTGTTCGCGTCGAGACCCAGCATGGCCTCCACGCGTCCGAACAGTTCGACCGCGAAGGCGACCTCCTCGGGCCCGTGCATCTTCGGCTTGACGATGTAGACCGAACCGCGCCGGCTGTTGCGCAGGCCGGAATCCCCCTTAAGATCGTGGATCGCGATCATCGCGGTGACCGCGGCGTCGAGCATGCCCTCGGGGATCTCGCGGCCCTCGGCGTCGAGCACCGCATCGGTGTCCATGTGGTGGCCGACATTGCGCACCAGCATCAGGGAGCGGCCCGGTACCACCACCTCGCCGCCGTTCGGCGCGATGTAGTGCCGGTCGGGGTTGAGGCGCCGCTCCAGGGTGCGGCCATCCTTCTGCAGGGAGGCCGTCAGCGTCCCGTTCATCAGGCCGAGCCAGTTGCGGTAGACGACCACCTTGTCGTCGGCATCGACCGTGGCCACGGAATCCTCGAGGTCCATGATCGTCGAGACGGCCGATTCCAGCAGGATGTCGGCGACGCCGGACGCATCGAAGCGACCGATCCGATGCGTCCGGTCGAGGACGACCTCGACGTGCAGCCCGTGATGCCGCAGGAGCAGGGAGGCGGGCATGCTGGCCCGGCCGCGATAGCCCACGAAGAGATCCGGTCGCGCGAGCGGGACGGTCTCTCCGGTGTTCATGTTGCCGACGAGCCCGCCCTGCTCGACCGCATAGGTGACCACGTCGGCATGGCGGCCGCCGGCCAGCGGCACGAAGCGGTCGAGGTAGCTGCGGGCGCGGGTCACGACCCGGGCGCCGCGGGCGCGGTTGTAGCCGCCGCTGCGGATCGCGCCGCCCTCCTCCGAGACCGCGTCGGTGCCGTAGAGGGCATCGTAGAGCGAGCCCCAGCGGGCATTGGCGGCGTTGAGGGCGTAGCGGGCGTTCGAGACCGGCACGACGAGCTGCGGCCCGGCGATGCGGGCGATCTCGTCATCGACGTTCTCCGTCCGCACCGCCACCGGTCCCGGATCGGGCAGGAGATAGCCGATGTCCTTCAGGTACGCCTTGTAGGCCGCCGGATCGAACGGCTTGCCGGCCCGCTCCCGGTGCCAGGCGTCGATCTGCCCCTGGAGCGTGTCGCGCTTGGCCAGCAGGGCCCGGTTCTTCGGCGTCAGGTCGCGCACGATCGCGCCGAGGCCGCCCCAGAACACCTCGGGCGAGATGCCGGTCCCGGGCAGGGCCTCCTCCGCGACGAAATCGTACAGCACGCGGGCGACGGCGAGGCCGCCGATATCCATTCGATCCATCTTCGATCCATTCACGGAAGGTTTGCGCTGGAATGCCACCGGCCGCGGTCGTCGCCAACCCACCGATGTCGAACGCCCGGTCTCGAGTTCTCGCGCAGGGTGTCCCGAAGCCCGACGACGTCCCTGCGACCGTCGTCTCGGCGAGGGTCGCCCGCGCCGGGGTGCGAAAGCTCCGAGCCGGTGTCCGGAGGGCCACGCAATAGACGCGCCGACCGAGATCGACAAACCCGGTGGGTTGTCGGCCCCGGGGCCTCGCGCCCGGCCCCGGGGCGCAGAGGCGCGCTCGGGGGGCGGTGGGCGATCGTCCGGATCGCCGCACGCGCACGCACGATGCGGGCCCGGGTCAGCCAGGGGCGGGAGGGCGCCGCGTCGCGCTCCGCCCTCCGCCGCTCATCGCCGGCCCCGGAAGGGTGAGAGGGGGGCGTGCCGGTTGACGTCCTTGTAGAGGAGGTATCGGAAGGGTCCGGGTCCTCCGGCGTAGCAGGCCTGGGGGCAGTAGGCGCGCAGCCAGAGGAAGTCTCCGGCCTGGACCTCGACCCAGTCCCGGTTGAGGCGGTAGACGGCCTTGCCCTCGAGGATGAAGAGCCCGTGCTCCATGACGTGGGTCTCCTCGAAGGGGATCGAGGCGCCGGGGCGCAGGGCGACGATGTTGACGTGCATGTCGTGGCGCAGATCGTCGGGGGCGACGAAGCGGGTGGTGGCCCAGGCCCCGTCGGTGCCGGGCATAGGCACGGGGGCGACGGCGGTCTCGTGGGTGACGAAGGCGGGGGGCACCTCGAGGCCGGGCACGGGGGTGTAGGCCTTGCGGATCCAGTGGAAGCGGGTCGGTCCGGCCCCGTCGTTGCGCAGGCTCCAGGTGGTGCCGGGGGGCAGGTAGGCGTAGGCGCCGGGGGTGAGGGCGTGGACCTGTCCGTCGCAGACGAGGCGGGCCTGTCCCTCGACGACGAACAGCACGGCCTGGGCCTCGGGGTCGGGTTCGGGCCGCTCGCTGCCGCCGCCGGGGGCGAGGGTGACGAGGTACTGGGCGAAGGTCTCGGAGAAGCCCGAGAGGGGGCGAGCCAGCATCCAGGCCTGGGTGTGCTCCCAGAAGGGCAGGACGGAGGTGACGATGTCGCTCATCACGCCCCGGGGGATGACGGCGTAGGCCTCGGTGAACACGGCCCTGCCGGTCATCAGCGCGGTCTGGGGCGGCAGGCCGCCGCAGGGCGGGTTGTAGGGCGAGGCGGTCATGAAGGCGTCTCCGATGATCCGGGTTGGACTGGCGGCAGCCCGGCTTGGCAGCCGTGCCACCGCATGGGGCAGGTGTCGGGGGGCGTCAGGCCGAACGTGGTTCCGCGATCGGCGTCTCGAGGATCGCGGCCGTGTCCGTCGTACCGTGGCCATCGAGGACACGCCGGGCCTGCGCCCGGTCGATGTCGCCTTCCCATGCGGCGATCACCACCGTCGCCACGCAGTTGCCGATCAGGTTGCCCAGCGCCCGGGCGATGCCGACGAACCAATCGATCGACAGCACGAGCACCAGTCCGATGACGGGGATTTCCGGGACCGCCGACAGGGTGGCGGCCAGCACGACGATGGCCGAGCCGGGCACGCCGTGCGCGCCCTTCGAGGTCAGGAGCGCGATGCCGAGGATCAGCATCAGGTGTCCGAAGGAGAGATCCGTGTTGGTGGCCTGGGCGATGAACACCGTGGCGAGGGTCAGGTAGAGTGAGAAGGCATCGAGGTTGAACGAATATCCGGTCGGGATCACGAGGCCGACGGTCGAATCCTTGATGCCGAGGCGCTCCAGCTTGCGCATGACCTGCGGCAGCACGCAGTCCGAGGAGGCGGTGCCGGCCACGACGGTCAGTTCCTCGCGCAGGTAGGCGAGCAGCTTGAGGATGCTGAAGCCGGCCAGGCGCAGGATGCCGCCGAGCACCACGAAGACGAAGAACGCCACGCCCGCGTAGAACAGCACCACCAGCAGGCCGAGCTGCTTCAGCGAGCCGACGCCGTACTTGCCCACCGTGAAGGCGACGGCGCCGAGCACGCCGAGCGGGGCGAGCCTGACGATGAAGCCGATGATCTTGAACAGAACCTCCGTGATGCGCTCCAGGCTGTCGGCCAGCGGCTTGCCGCGCTCGCCCAGAAGGGACAGGCCGGAGCCGAACAGGATCGCGATGATGAGAACCTGCAGGATATCGCCCTTGGCGAAGGCATCGACCAACGTGGTCGGAATGAGCTTCATCAGGAAGTCGACGGTTCCCGTGACCTGACCGACCCGGTCGGTGTAGCCGGCGATCGATTTCGCGTCCAAGGTCGCCACATCGACGTTCATGCCGTGGCCGGGGGCGAACGCGTAGGCGAGGACGAGGCCGAGCACCAGGGCGAGGGTCGTCACCGCCTCGAAGTAGATCAGGGACTTGAGCCCGACGCGACCGACCTTCCGCAGGTCGCCGGCGCCGACGATGCCGTGAACGACGACGCCGAAGACCAGCGGTGCGATCGCCATCTTGATCAGCTTGATGAAGCCGTCGCCGAGGGGCTTCAGCGTGACCGCAAAGTTCGGCCAGACCATGCCCAGGACGATGCCGAGCACCAGGGCGGCGACAACCTGCCCGAACAACGACGCGAAGAACCGCTTCATCATAACGCCTGTACCTCTTCGCGCCGTTCCGTGTCCCGACACCCCGGTTCGACACGGTGTCGTCCGCCCTGCAGGATTCGTGCTGGCATTTTCCTGCATGGTCGTTCGGGTGTCCCCGTTGCGGCGGCACCATGTTGCCAGGAAATCTAGACGTCAAATATTTGATATGTCTTGATTGAGATCTTCTCGCTATGACTAAGCGTATGGAACTCCGGCACCTCCGCTACTTCGTGGCCGTCGCCCGCCATCTCAGCTTCACCGCCGCCGCCGAGAGCCTCGGTGTCGCTCAGCCGCCCCTGAGCCAGCAGATCCGCGATCTCGAAGCGGAGGTCGGCACCGCGCTGTTCGAACGGACGACGCGTCGCGTGTCGTTGACGCGGGCGGGCACCGACTTCCTCGCGCAGGCGCGCGAGATCCTGGACAAGTCCGGTGAAGCCATCGGGCGCGCGCGCGCCATCGGTGCCGGCGCGGCCGGCATCGTCAATGTCGGCCTGACGGGGTCGATGCTGGCCGGCCCCCTCGGGCGCGCCATCCGCGATTTCTCGGTCACCTATCCCGACGTCGATCTGCGGATCCACGAAATGTCGCCGGACCGCCAGATCTCGATGCTGAAGGCTGGACAGACCGACATCAGTTTCCTGCGCAGCCCACCCCAGGACCTCGACCTCGCCAGCGAACGCGCCTGGTGCGAGACCGTCACCCTCGTCCTGCCGAAAGGCCACCGCCTGGCCAGGACGGCGGCGATCGACCTCGCCGATCTGAGCCGCGAGCGGTTCGTGTTCCTGCGGCTCTCGGATTCGCTGTTCGCGAAATATCTTTGGGAGTGCTGCGTCGAAGCCGGGTTCACCCCGGACATCACGCATCAGGTCGTCGAAGCCGCCTCGCTGACGAGCCTCGTCGCGACGGGGCTCGGGATCGCCATCATTCCGGAATTCGTCGCCCGCCTGGCGCACGCGGACGTCGTCTACAAACCCATCAGGGGGAAACCGATCCACGCCGACGTCTATGCCCTGTGGCCGAGGGAGAAGGCCGGGCCTCTGATCGGCAACTTCCTGGACCGTGTTCGCTCCGCCAGACCATAGTTCGCGAAGGCCGCTGCTGGCAGTATCGGGCGTGGAGAGGGAAGGTGCGGAGGACCGGGGTTCGGTCATCGGGCCCCGGCACGACACGGTCATGGCCGTGCGCCGCGCCCTGGAGGATGAGGGCGTCGAATTCACCGCCGCGGCAGGTAGGAAGCCGGGAGTACGCGAGGCCCGGTCCAAGATGACCGACCCGGCCTCGAACAACCTTCAGTTTCCCACCGAGCCTGGCCGCCCCGAACAACCGTAGAACGATCTCACCGGACGGGAATCTCACCCTGCAGCCAACCTTGCAGGATGGCGAACTGGACGATCTGCGCGCGGCTGGTGATGCCCAGCTTGCAGCATGCTCGCCCCTTCTGGGCTTCGATGGCCTTCGCCGTTGCCCCGACCTGGGATCCGATCTCCTTGCTGGTGTAGCCGTAGGCCACGGATTTCAGGATCTCCCGCTCCCGTTCCGTGAGCGAGGACTTGCCCTCGTGGGCGTGGGTCCAGGCGACCGGGCTTGGGTGGGCGGAGCCGTGCCCGGGAAGGAGCGGGTCGACGTAGGTCCCGCCGGCGCGCACGGCCTCGACGGCCTGCACGATGTTCAGGAAGGCCGAGCGCTTCAGGACGTAGGCGCAGGCGCCGGCCTCGAACGCTTGGTCGACATAGACCCGGCTCTCGTACACGCTCAGGATGATCGCCCGGGTCCTGCTCCGGCGGTCGACGAGCGTGCGGATCACCGCGACGCCGTTCATGTCGGGCATGGCAAGGTCCAGGATGGCGATGTCCGGGGATAGGTCCGCGATGGCCTGCACCGCCGCCGTGCCGCCATCCACCGACGCGACGATCTCGACGAGGCCCGTGTTGCTGAGGAGGTCGGCGACCCCGTGGCGGAAGACGGGGTGGTCGTCCGCAAGCACGATGCGGATCGGGGCGCGATCAGGCATCATGGTCGACGTCACTCCCCAGGCGTATCCGCGCGACCACGGACGTACCCTGTCCGGGCGAGGACTCGACTTGCAGGCTGCCTCCGATGAGGGCCATGCGTTCGCGCATCCCGATCAATCCGAGCTTGCCCTGGGTGACCAGCAAGTGGGACGAGGCGTCGTCGGCCTCGAAGCCCGTGCCGTCGTCGTCGACCGTGAGGGTGAGGCGTCCCGGGCTGAACAGAAGGACGACCGAGACGTAGCTCGGCAGCCCCGCGTGCTTGGCCACGTTGGTGAGCGCCTCCTGCGTGATGCGATAGAGCGTGATGGCATGCTCGGCGGGCAGGTGGAATTCCTTGCCGCTGACCTGCAACTCGGTCGCGATGCGCGTGGTGCGGCTCCACTCCTCCACGAGGTAGCGAAGCGCCGTCACGAAACCGAACTCGTCGAGCGCCGCGGGTCGTAATTCCAGGGTGACGCGACGCAGAGCCTCTCCCACCTGCTGGGCTTGATCGAGGAGGCGGTCGAGTTCGGAGCGCGCATCGTCGCTGGAGAGGTAAGGCAGCAGACGTCGCAATCCGAAATTCAGGGCGACCAGATGCTGGCCCGCATGATCATGAAGGTCGCGCGCGAGCCGACGTCGCTCGTCCTGCCCGGCGCGGTACAGCCGCGTCAGCACCTCGTCGCGTTCCCGTTCGGCCCCCACGCGTGCGGCTGCGTCCGCCTCGAGCCGAGCAAGCAGGTCTTCTCGCTCCTGAAGCAACGCCTGCATTTCCCGAGTGCGCCGCCGGCGTTCCAGCATGACGCGTCGGGCATCGTAAAGCTTCGAGGCGAGGATCCCGAACCGACGGCCGAGCCCCAGCCCGTCGAGATGCAGCACGACGAGCGTGCCGCCCTCGAAACCGCCCAATCGCGCGCGCGTGCCATGGCAGGAATGGCGCTCGAGACTTCCGTCCTCGCATTGGAGGAAGAGCGTTCCGGGCAATGTGGCGGAGGAGGAGGCGCAGCGCTCGAGATAGCGACGGAACTCCACCTCGGTGGCTTTCTGAACGGGTAGGACGTCGCCGATCCGTAGACCGTCCAACGCCTCGCGCGCCGAGGCGTTGGCGGCTTGGAGCTCCCCGCCTCGCCAAACGATGAGCATTGGAGCGGGGACGAACTCGAACAAGGCCTCGAAGTCGGACCTAGACGTCACCCGTCCCGAAGTAGTCCTGTCCTCCCTCGTCGGGGGCATCAGGGTCGAGGTCAATGACGATCCGGCAGCCCGTGCCGCCGCGGGCGATGGTATCTGCAAGCGTGATTCGCCCATATCCTTGGCTCTCCGCAACCATGTGACCAAAGACGTTCGAGGTCACCATGCACATCGAGGGGGACCTCTTCACCAGGTCGCCGAACGGGCAGCGTCGGTTGCCGAGCACGATGCGCCGGGGCGTCGTCTCGATGACGTAGAAATCCCCGCCCAGGCGTCGCTTGAGGTCGATCATGGCGTCCACGGTGGCGACGAGGTCCAGCCGACGGGGGCCCGCCACCCGAAGGTATCGCGCCTTGATCTCTTCCGAGACGGCCATGCCGACCAGGGCGATGAAGCCACTGGCCTCCGACCTGCCGACGGTATCCTCCAGGGCGCCGGCGAAGGCACCGAAAACCATGCCGAGGAAATCCTCTCGGTCGATGCCAATCGGTGCGTTCTCGAAATCCGGGATGCCAACGGCTTCTCGGCACATCGGCGGCCTCCCCCTCCAGACTTATTGCAACCTTCGTAGCACATCGATGCAGCGAAACCACTAAGTCTTAGTCGGTAGGAGTACCGAGGGATGACATATTTCCCGTCATATTCTGACTCGATCGAAGATCGAGGCGGAATATGCAGTCATCTGCATCATATGTGTTGTCATCTCTCCCGGAAGCTGCGTGTGAACTGATCCTGGATCGGCTTCACGAGGTAGGAGAGGGCCGTGCGCTCCTCGGTCGCGACGTGGACCTCCACGGGCATGCCGGGCACCAAGCGGGCTCTCTCGCCCAGACGGTTCAACTCCCCCTCATTCAGCTCGACGTACCCGACGTAGAAGGCATCGTCCTTGCCGCCTTTGGTCGTCGACGGCGAGACATAGGTCAGCTTTCCCTTGAGTTCGGGGGTCGTCCTCTGGTTGAAGGCGGTGAACCGCAGCTTGGCCGGACGGCCGACACCGATCTGGTCGATGCTCGCCGGAGAAATGCGAACCTCGATCCGGAGCATGGCGTCCGCGGGCACGACGGTCGCGAGCACGTCCGCCGGCGTGACCACGCCGCCGACGGTGAAGGCCTTCAGCTCGTGCAGGACGCCCGTGGCCGGCGCGCGGATCTCGGTCCGCGTCAGCCGATCCTCCAAGGCGATGCGCCGATTGCCCAATTCCGCGAGCTTGGCATCGACGACGCTGAGTTCCTTCTGGGCCTCGGTGCGTGCGGTGTCCGTGATGGCCAGAAGCTGGACCCGGATCTCGCTCGTGCGCACCTTGGCCCGGGCGATGGAGGCTTCCAGCGACCCCTGTTCACCGGTCAGGCGGTGCCGGTCGCGGCTGATGGGCAGGAACTTCGAACTCTCGAACAGGTGCTTGTCGACGAGGCCCTGCAGCTTGCCGTGCTCGCTCGTGAGGATCGCGAGCTCGTCCCGCTTGGCATCCTTCTGCTTGACCAGGCCTGCGACCTCCTCGGCCACCTGACCGATCTGCAACTCCAACTGCTGGCGCTGGCTGTCGCGGCTGGCGAGGTTGCCACGGAACAGGCGGCTCTCGCCATCAAGGATGGCCAGCGCCTCCGCGGCGCCGTCCGATATGCTCGCGGGGAAGGCGATGTCGCGAAGCCCGTCCCGTTCGGCCAGCAGGCGCGCCTTCTTGGCCGACAACTCCACCAGTTGCCCCCGGACGATCGCCAGTTCGGCCCGTGTCTGGGCGTCGTCGATGCGGATGAGGATCTGACCGGCCGTCACGGCCTGCCCGTCTCGGACAAGGATGGCGCCGACGACCCCCCCGTCCCTGTGCTGGACCGCCTTGGCGTTCTGATCGACGGTGACCGCGCCCGGTGCCATGATGGCGCCGTTGAGGTCGGTCGTCGCGGCCCATCCTCCCACCCCGATCAGGAGGCTCACGCCCAGCGCGAACCCGAGGGCGATACGGGGGATGACGGAGAAGGAGGGGTCCGTCCCATGGTCGATCCCGTCGAGAGGCCTGGGGCGATGGACACCGATGGTTCGCGTACTCATGGTCCGGTCCCTTCGATGGATGGATCAATGGATGGGTGTGTTGGCCGGTGACGCGGCCGTCGGCTTCTCGACGAAGAGCAGGGTGTGGTGGCCGTCGAGGACGAGGGTCGTCTCGAAGGAGTCGTTCCCGTCGAGGTCGGCCGAGATGACGGTCACGTCGCCCTCGTCGAAGAGCGCGGCCCGGTAGCGGATGCCCGACACGGTGCCGTCGTTGCGGTCCATCGCCTCGGACAGCGAGTGGCCGACGACGCCCGACCCGTTCTCGAAGAAGGACCATCTCAGAAGGTCGACGTAATCCCCGACTGAGAAGTCGGTGATCTCGACGGAACGGGTTGCCTCCGAGCTCCCGGAGCGCGGGTGGAACCCGTAGCCGTCGTTGCCGCCTCCGCCCGTGAGCACGACATCGTCGTCGCCGATGATGAAGCGGTCGTCACCCGATCCGGCTACGATGCGTTCAATGGAATCGACCCTGTCCTCTCCGAGCTCGGTGCCCGAAACGACATGATTGACGAGATCGACGAGCAGGTCTCCGGTCGCGCTGCTCAGGTCCAGCGTATCCGAGCCGTCATCGCCATCGACATGGTCGTCGTCGCCATCCAACGCGAGGATGATCCGATCGTCGCCGGCGCCCGCGCGTAGGGTATCACACCCGGCTCCGTCGCGGAGCGTATCGCGACCCGAGCCGCCATCGAGGAGATCGTCGCCCCCGCGTCCCGCAATAAGGTCATCCCCATCTCCGCCAATCAGGCGGTTGCTCCCGTCACCGCCGGACAGGGTATCGTCGCCGGATCCACCGATCAGCGCCTCCAGCCCATCAAGGAGATCCCGTCCCGTCTCGGCCCCGGTCGCGATGCCTATGAGCAGGTCGGCGGAGATGCCCGCCCGCGTCCCGGAGAGGTCGAGCGTATCCAGACCAACACCGCCGTCGAACCGGTCGGCCTCCCCGTCCGACGATGCGATGAGGATGTCATCGCCGGTGCCGCCCAGCGCGACGTCGCGGCCGTCCCCGTCGAGAATCGTGTCGTCGCCGTCGCCCCCGTCGAGCCCGTCGTTTCCGGCCCCGCCCGAAACGTGGTCGCGGCCCGCGCCACCGGAGAGGGTGTTGGCGGCTGCGCTCCCCGACAGCGTGTCGGCACCAGATCCGCCCCGGACGTCCTCGATCGAGACGAGGAGGTCATGGCCAGTCTCGGCGGCCACCGAGGTACCAGCGGTGAGATCAACCGTAACACCGGATGCGGTCGTGGAAACGTCGAACGTGTCTGTCCCGTCGCCTCCATCGAAGCGGTCGGAATCTCCGTCACGCGCAGCCATGACGATATCGTCGCCTGAGCCTCCGAGAACCGTATCCGATCCCGTCCCGTCCGCGAGGGTATCGTTGTCCGCTCCGCCGTCGACGAGATCGTTGCCGGCCCCGCCCGACACCGTGTCCCGTCCGGCCCCTCCGCGGAGGACCTCGCCCACCGAGCTCCCGGTCAGGACGTCGTCGCCCGATCCTGCCCGGACAACCTCGACGGACGCGACCGTGTCGCGTCCCGACCCCTGACCAATGGCCGTGCCGGCGACCAGGTCGACCACGACATCGGTGTCAAGGCTCGACAGATCGAGCGTATCCGTCCCTTCGCCGCCGTCGAAACGGTCGGCCTCGCCGTCCAGGGACGCCACGAGGACGTCGTCCCCGTCTTGCCCCAAGGCTACGTCCCGCCCCTGCCCGTCGGAGAGGACGTCGTTGCCATCGCCCCCTTCCAGACGGTCGTCCCCGAGGCCGCCGGAAACGACGTCGCGCCCGGCGCCGCCGAACGCGACGTCGGCCCCCTCCGACCCGTCGAGGCGATCATCGCCCACCTCGCCGAGGAGCAAGTCGCTCCCCATCCCTCCGACGAGGATATCGCTGCCATCTCCGCCGTCGAGCAGGTCGTCCCCGGCGTCGCCCAACAGGATGTCGTCGCCCTCCTCGCCGAAGAGGCGGTCGTTGCCGTTTCCCCCCGAGACCCGATCCGCCCCCGTCCCCGCGAGCACGACGTCGTTCCCGTCGCCGCCCAGGATCACGTCGTCCCCGGCGCCGCCGACGATGTGGTCGTCCCCGGCGCCGCCATCGATGATGTCGGCCGAGGCACGGGCGTCGATGTTGTCGTTGCCACCCCGGCCGTCGATCTCGTCCGCGCACAGCGTTCCGAGCAAGAGGTCGTCGCCGTCCGTGCCAATCATCGGCTCGTGTTCGACGACGTTGAAGACCGCCGTCTGGGTGACGGCGAGTTCGCCATCCGTGACCTCGTACGTGATGGTGACCGGACCGAGGCCATCGGCGTCGTACACCCAGCCGTCGCCGTCGCGGGCCAGCGACCCGGAGGAGACCGTGACGTTGCGGACCGAGAGGCTGTCGCCATCGGGATCCTCGACGTTTCGGAGCAGGTCGGACAGGGCGATGGGAAGCAGCGCGCAGGCGGCCATGTCGGCGAGGTAGACCGCGCCGTTGGTGGTCGGCGCACGGTTGCGCCGGCCTGCAGAGCCGTCCCCGTCATCGTTCGAGGCCGGACGAGGCGTGACGGCGCCGGCGCCGTTCCCCGCGTCGTCGCCGGACCCGGGAGGATTGTCGGCGCCGTTTCCCCTGTCCCCGCCGTTGGTCTGCTTGCCGGGGCCGGCGGTATCCTGTCCCGCGGGACGGTCCGCGTCCGACGGCGTGCCCCTGCCGCCGCCGGGAAGGTCATCGGTGTCGCCCAACCCGCCGGGCGGTCGGGTCGCGGGATCATCGAGGTTTTCGGATCCCGCTCCCTCGTCACCATTGTCCTTGTCCCGGCCCCCCCCGCCGCCGCCGCCGCGGACGCCGGGGGCCCGGTCGGCATTGTCGTTGATGGGGCGTGGGATGACGGGTGACGCCTTGAAGTCGTTGAGGTTCGGCTGGGGGTCGTGCCGGGCGAAATGGAGCGTATGCGCTTGGAGGTGGGTGGCATCGTACTCCGGTGAGGGCATCTCCGTTTGGGGCACGACCCCGGATGACCCCAGCAGGTGATGCTCGTCGGGTGTCTCGCCCGGATCCACGTCCGACGAGGCCATGACGACGAGCTTGGGTGCTGCCTTCGTCTCGTGTCCGGCGGCGCTGGGCTCGACCTCGGCATGAACCGAGGTGTGGAACAGGGACTTCAGGTATCCGGCCACGGCAGCGACCGCGAGGGCCAGGTAGTAGGGCGTGGTCGACGACTTGCCGGCTTCCTTCAGCGCGTACTTCTGCGCTCCGGTCTGGGAGGCTTCGCCGGTCTTCGTGCCCTTCGTCTCGATGATCATGCCGGCACCCGCTCCATGACGGAGCGCTCCCTTGCGATCTTGGCCGGATCGGCACCGGCCGATGCGTCGCGCACGGCCTTGCCGAGAATGGCTTCCTTGGGCCCGAAGGCGGTCAGCTTGCCGTCCTGGACGACCGCGATGGTGTCGACGGCCGCCAGCACGCTCGGTCGGTGCGCGATCACCACCGCGATGCCGCCGCGGGCGCGCACGCCCTGGATGGCGGCGGCCAGGGCCGCCTCGCCCTCGCCGTCGAGATTGGAGTTCGGCTCGTCGAGCACGAGCAGGAAGGGGTTGCCGTACAACGCCCGCGCGAGGGCGATGCGCTGGCGCTGGCCGCCGGACAGGGCGGTCCCGAACGGGCCGAGTTCGGTGCGGTAGCCGTCGGGCAACCGCAGGATCATCTCGTGGACACCCGCGGCGCGGGCGGCGGCGACGACCAGGGCCGGATCGGCATCCTGCGCCAGGCGGGAGATGTTCTCCTCGACCGTCGCGTCCATCAGGCAGACCTCCTGGGGCAGGTAGCCGATGATGCGGCCGAGGCTGTCCTCGTCCCATTGCGACAGGTCGGCCCCGTCGAGGCGGATGCCGCCGCGCAGGAGGGGCCAGATGCCCGTCAGGGCCCGGCTCAGGGTGGTCTTGCCGCCGCCGCTGGGGCCGATGACGCCCAGCGCTTGGCCCGCCTGGAGCTCGAACGCGACGTCCGACAGCAGCACCCGCCCCGAGCCGGGCGCCGCCACCGTGATCGACCCCACGCGGAGGGACGAGTGCGGCATCGGCAACGGCATCGGCTGGTCGACGCCGGACAGGGCCACGAGGGTCTCCGTCAGCCGCCCGAAGGCCTTGCGGGCCACGGCGATGCCCTTCCAGTTGCCCACGGTCTGGTCGATGGGGGCCAGGGCGCGGGCCGAGGTGATGGATGCCGCGATGATGGACCCTGCGGAGAGCTCGCCGCCGATGACGAGGTAGGCCCCGAGCCCCAGCACGGCCGATTGCAGGATCATGCGCAGGACGCGAGAGATGGCGGCGAAGGTTCCGGTGATGTCCGTCGTCCGGGTCTGGAGTTCCAGGTGCTCGTTGTTGGCGAGGCGGTATCGGTCGACGGCCCGCTCCGCGAACCCCATCGCCTTCAGGACGTCGGCGTTGCGGGCGTTCGAGTCGGCGATGGCATTGCGGGCCACCACGGCCTGCTGGGTCGCCCCCGTCCACCGCCGGGTCAGCAGTTCGGTGAGGATGGTGAGGAGGGTGAGGAGGGCGGCGCCGGCGACGGTGAGTGCCCCGAGCCAGGGGTGGAGCATGTAGACGAAGACGAGGAAGACCGGCGTCCAGGGCAGGTCGAAGAGCGCCACGAGCCCCGGGCTTCCCAGGAAGCCGCGGACCGTGTCGACGTCCCGGCTGCGTTCCATCGCCTCCGCGGTGGAGAAACCGAAGCGCGGCATGTCGATGGAGACACGCTGCGCCAGGGGCGCGATCCGGCGGTCGAGCTGCGCCCCGATCCGCACGAGGATCTGCTGGCGCAGGACGTCGAACAGGCCCTGGAAGACGTAGAGGCCGATGGCAAGCGTCGAGAGCCCGACGAGGGTCGGCAGGCTGCCGCTCGGCAGCGCCCGGTCGTAGACCTGGAGCATGTAGAACGACCCGGTCAGGGCGAGGATGTTGATGATGCCCGACATCGCGACGAGGAACACGAACGGCATCCCGAAATGCCGGGTCAGCGCCTCTGTGCTTCGCTTCTGGGCGAGTTGCTTCTGATCCCTGGAACGCATGTCTCAATCCCCCATGAGCGCGGTTGGGCGGGAGGGGCCCGACGCCGGGCCCTTTCCCACGTCAGAGGGCGAAGTCCGCGGCCGTCGCGGCCGGGGCTCCCTTGATGCTGAACTTGAACTCGGGGGCCGCGTCGCCGCCGGTATTGCCCGCCACCACGGTGTAGTCCCCGTCCGCCCGGTGCTCCTGGGTGACCAGCAACTCACCGACCCCGGTGAAGGCCGCCCCAGTCGCGAGCGTGAACGCCTGGTTCCCCGCCACGCCCTGGTTCGCGTCGATGCCGCTGAGGTCGACCTTGTCGCCGGGCTGGAAGCTCGCGATGGTGTCGCCGTTCGCCGCGGCGGCCGACCCGAAGCGGTAGGTGTCGGCCCCGCGGCCGCCATCCATCACGTTCACGGCGTCGCTGGCCGTGATCGTGTCATCGCCGGAGCCGGTCACGAGGTTCTCGATGCCCCAGAGGGTATCGGACCCGGATTGGCTGCTGGCGACGCTGCCTCGCCCGGCGAGCCCCGTGCCGAGGTCGGCCGCGATGTTGGCGGTGATGGCCGACATGTCGAGGGTGTCGGCGCCGGTGCCGCCCCCAACCTCGTCGCCCCAGTAGCTGTCGCCGCCATCCCCGACCTCGGCCACGAATAGGTCGTTGCCGTCGCCGCCGATCACCGTATCGTTGCCGGCCCCGGCCGTGACGAGGTCGTTGCCGGCCCCCGCGAGGATGCGGTCCGCGCCGGCGTCGCCGTAGACCATGTCGTCGCCGCTGCCCGCGAGGATGTCGTCGTCGCCGGCCCCGCCGAAGACCACGTCGCGGCCACCGCCGGCATCGACGAAGTCGTTCCCGTCACCGCCGCGGATCACGTCGGCCCCGTCGCCGGCAAGGATGTTGTCGTCCCCGGATAGGCCGAGGAGCGTATCGGCGCCGGGCGTCCCGGACAGGACATCATCGCCGGTCGTACCGGCCACCAGGCTTGCCGGAAGCTCGGCCGGGGGTGTGGTCGTCCCACCACCGGTGGTGCCCCCGGTCGCGCCTCCGCCCGACGAACCTCCCCCCGTCCCGGGAGCGGTGGTCCCGTCGTCCGAGTCGTCCCCGTCCTCCGAGTCGTCCCCGTCGTCCGAGCCGCCACTGCCCGTGGTGTCGTCGTCCCCGTCGTCGGAGCCGTCCCCGCCCGCGGTACCGTCGTCTCCGTCGTCGATGGGCCCGGTGCCGTCGCCCTCCCCGTCAGCCGGCCCATCGCCTCCGGCGGTCCCGTCCTCGTCGCTGACGGCGAAGATGTCCTCCTGCAGGCCGGTCAGCCCGGTGTTGCGCGCGACGATGTCGGAGAAGTTCTGGCCATCGATGATGTTCTGATAGAAGTCGAAATTGTCGAACCGGTCGGTGTAGTAGAAGCGGTCTCCTTCCTGCAGGCGGTCGAACTGCTCATGGAGCACGACCCAGAAGGTCTGGCCCACGACGCCGCCGTTGATGTGCTGCTCGGCCAGGCCGCCGACCCAGAGGTCGACCCGGTCGATGCCATTCACGTATTCGGTGCCGTCCGGCCGCTGATGGATGGCGATGTCGGGGTTTGCGGCCACGAAGGCCGCGCGCATGTCGGCCGTCGCCAGGGCCAGGTCCGGGTAGGCAGCCTTGAACTGCGCGATGACCGTGTCGCTCAGTCCGTTCCGGGCCTGGAAGTCCTCCCAGGAAGCGTAGGGCGTCAGGTCGCCCGCGAAGCCTAGCGCCTCCCGAATGTAGGGATCCGTGGATGCCATGAGGTCGGCGCGAACCTGGTTCAGCGAGCCGAGGCCGACATCGCGGCCGCGGGCAACGTTGAAGGCGAACAGGTCGGCGTTGATCCGCACCAGGTCGTTGCGCACCGCGTCGACGATGTTGAAGTCGACTTCCTCGGCCGGTTGCGTCGCGACCCCGGCGAGGATGGCGTTGGCCCCGAGCTGGGCGTAACCCGGCTGCGGCACGTAGCCGGGCGGCAGGGGCGCCGTGAAGACGTCCGGGGCGTTCGAGGGGTTCAGGAAGGCATCGAAGAGCGCGACCTGCCGCGGCGCGCCGTCGGGGCCGATGACCGTCAGGGTCTCGCCGATCAGCGAGTGCCCGACGCGGTACACGGCGGAGGCGAACTCGTGGGAGATCCGGGCGTCGACGTCCGGGTTGTAGCCGTTGTGACCGTGCGTTCCGCTGCCCTTCATGCCGCCGATGAGCTGATCCGCGAACTCGTCGAAGATCACGCGCTGGTACTCGGCCTCGTTGATCATCTTGGCGGCCTGGAACACCTCCTCCGGCGTCCCCTGGAAGCCGGCCTCCACGAGGTTCTCGACGTGGAAGTTGTGGTTGCGCGCCCAGATCGTGTGCATGGCGGTGAGCGACACGTTCTCGTTCGCCCGTCCATCGCCGGCCACGTAGTGGTCGAGCAGGCTGACGAAGGGGTTCGTGTCGAGCAGCAGCGCGTTGCCGCTCCCCATGAAGTTCGAGGCGAAGGCGCTCACCGCCTCGGGATCATACGCGCCGGCCGCATTGAACAGGGAGCCGGTCTTTGTCTCGGAGATGGGGAAATTCGAGAAGTAGGTGCGGAAGCTGATCGCTCCGCCCGGGAGCGAGGGGTCGTGGAAGATCGTGTCCGCGTCCCAATGGTGCTGGATGAGGGCGCGGAGGGTCGGGAGCAGGTTGAAGGCGGGATTGGAGGGATCGGGAGCACCCGCGAGAAGGCGCGCGCCGACGCCCTGGTTGCCGTCGCTCTCGCGCAGGAACTGGCCGACGAGTTCGTGCGAGCCGTAGGCCTGGTTCTGGTCGACGTAGGGTGAGGTCTTGTTGAGGTGCTGGGGCACCCCGTCCACGATGGACGAGACCTCGCCCCGTGTCAGGTCGGCCGGATTGTTGGTTCCGGGCGCGCGCCCCGAGCCTAGCTGGTCGATCAGGACGGTTCCGTTGGCGGCGCTCTTCGGGAGGAAGTCGAGGCCGTGGTCGAAATACTGTCCGAACGCCATGAAGAAGATGTTCGAGCCGTTGGCCTGGTGCGGCAGGTCGGCCTCCTGGGTCCCCAGCACGTTGCTGATGGCGCGCGGATCGAGGCCGGCGTAGAGCGGATTGAGGGCGTTGTTGTTGGTTGCCGGGTCGAAGGCACCGTAATGGGCGTCGGTGAGCCGAATGAACGGCTGGTCCGCGGCGCCGAATTCGGGATGGTCGAGGTTGTTGCCCGCTCCGGACAGGGTGCGGACACCGGTCGCCCCCTCCGTATCGTCGTCGCCCTCGACGGCGGGACGTCCCTGGATGAGGTTCTTGATGCCGGCGAGATCCGCCGCAGTCAGGGTGAACGCTCCGCCGCCGCCCGGCTGCTCCCCGCCCTGGACTGGTGTGGTGCCGAAGGCCGGCGTACCCGAGCTTGCGTAGGTGATGGTGTGAGACCCGTTGGTCAGGGTCGTCATGCCGTTCGCCTGGGTGGCCGTGTAGTCGGCACGCGTCGTGCCGGGGGCGAGTTCGATGACGTCCTGGGGCCGCAGCGTGCCGATGATGGTGTCGTGTCCGCCGTTCGACCGGAAGACGATGCGGTGGGCCGAGGTGAGCCCGGAGATGTCCACCGTATCGTCGCCGGCAGCGCCGTCGATGGTGATGGTGCTGAAGTTCAGGCTGGTCCCGGTGAAGTTGCCCGATACCGTGACGGTGTCGTTCCCGGCGGCACCCTGGTTCAGGCCGCCCCCATCGTTGGCGGTGACGTTGAGCGTGTTCACCTGGATCTCCTCGACGTTGTCGAGCTCGGCGACCACGGTCGTCGTCGTCCCCACGGTGCGGGTGATCACGATCTCGGTCGCGGCCCCGAAGGTCGTTCCGAGCGTGGCCGCGAGCGTGGCGTTCTGCCCACCGGTGAGCGCGTAGATGCCGAAAGCTTCCGCCGCCGCGACCCCGTTCAGCACGTAGGTGTCGGTCCCGGCCCCTCCGTCGACGCGGTCGCGCCCGTCGACGCTGAGTTGTGTGATCCGGTCGTTGCCGGCACGGCCATTGATGATGTCGTTGCCGCCCCGACCATCCATCGTATCGTTGGAGAACAGGAGGGCGTTGGCACCGTTGGCGATATCGTCGCCCGCCGTGCCGACGAAGTTCAGGCCGATGAGAGGGGCACCGGTAAAGTTGTCTCCCACGATGCCGGTCGGTGCGGAGAAGACTTCTTCTGGGTTGCCCTCGCCATCGGTGAAGCTGACACGGACCCTCAGGACTGCGCCGACTTGGGCCTGGGCGGGTGTGAATCCTTGACCCGTGGCGCCCGCGATGGCGTTCCAGGTCACGCCGTCGGCGGCCAGGACCTGCCATTGGAAGGCGAAGGCGCCGAGGCCGTTGGCATCCGCGATGCCGACCGTTGAGACGCTGAGGGCCTGGCCCTCGGTCGGCGACACCAGCCCGTTCGTCGGCGTGGGGTCGACGATGGCCGGAACGCCGGTCGCCGCGGTGTTGACCCTGACGGCTTCGACGTTCTTCAGCTCCGCGATCACGACGCCGCCGCGGACCACCACCGACTGTGTGTCGTCGCGGAAGGTCAGGGTCGGGAACTGCGCGCGCGCGGCAGCGAGCCCGAGCTGCTGGACCGGAAGCGCGCCGTCGAGGATCCGGAAGGTGTCGGTCCCTGCGCCGCCATCGACGAAGTCGCGTCCGTCCCCGGGGCGCCACGTCACGGAATCGTTCCCGCCGCCCGCGAAGACGAGGTCGTCCCCTGCGCCGCCCGCCAGCGTCTCCGACGCGACGGTACCCACCACGATGTCGGCCCCGGCCGTCCCGGCCGCGCCGATGGCATAGACGTCGGTGTCGCCGACCTGCAGGAACTCGACCTCGGTCAGCGTATCGCGGCCGTCGCCTTCCAAGCCGAGGTTGTCGGTGACGGTGATGACGGCCCCGGTGCGCTCGAAGGCGTAGGCCTCGACCGGGCCGGTCACGATGGCCGTATCCGTGCCCGCATCGCCGTCGATGGCATCGTTGCCGTGTCCGCCCGAGAGCTGGTCGTCGCCGGCCCCGCCCCGGAGCGTGTTGTCGCCGGTCCGGCCGATGAGGACGTCGTCGCCGTCGTTGCCTCGGAGGTCGTCGTCGCCGGCCCCTCCGTCGACCCGATCATTCCCGTCGCCGCCGTCGATGATGTCGTTGCCCACATCGCCTTCGATGTCGTCGTCGCCGGCAAGACCCAGGATGACGTTCGCAGCCGTCGAACCGGGAAGATCGTCGTCGCCGGCGGTGCCGACGAAGGCCGTCTCGACGGACAGCGTTTGCTGGGACTGCGTGACGCCCGGAAGCGTGCTCGTCCAGTTCGCGACGGCCCGGACCTCGACGTTCGGATTGGCCGGCGTGAAACGGTCGCCTGAAGGGCCTCCCAGCGCGTTGCCGACGAGACCGTCCCCGGGTCCGACGTTCCGCCAGGTGCCGTTGGCGTCGAGGACTTGCCACTGGACCGTCACCGGGCGCCCGGCGACGAGGCCGGTGAACACGGCGTCGAACCGGCCGATGTCTCCATCGGATGCGACGATGTTCAAGCGGTCGAAGGGTTGGTTGAGGATGAGCGCGACGGCGACCGGCCCGTCCGCGAACTGAAGGGCTTCGATGTTGCGCAGGGTGTCCGTGCCGTCATCGACCGCCGGATCGCTCAGGGTCACGTGCCGGACCGTGAGCGTCCCCGCTTCCGCACCGGTGCCGCGGGTGATGCTGTAATTGGCCCGCACATCGCTGAACACGGCCGTATCGACATCGGACGCGTTCGCGTCAGGCGACACGATCTCCCGCACGATGTGCATCTGGTCCGGCCGGACGTCCCGCGAGAGCAGGAGCTCGAACAGCGACTTGCCCACCCACGACGCCGGCAGGCCGTCGGTGGTGACCTGGCCCTGGGTGAAGGTGTGGCGCAGGCTGTCGACAGAGGTCAGTTGGTTGGCCTGGGTGTTGGAGGCGGACTCGATGGCCGGGGTCGAGGAATCGTCCGGCCGGGTGATGCGGATGCGGACGTTGAGCCAACGGTCGCCGTCCAGGATGTCGTTGCCGCCATTGCCCTGGAGGACGTCGCTTCCCGCGCCGCCGAGCAGGATGTTGCCGGCCTCGAAGAGCCCGTTCGAGCCGAGCGAGACGATCCGGTTCAATCCGTCGATGCGGGCGAGGCCGTCCGCGTCGAGACCGTCGTTGAAGAACACGCCCTCGTTGGCGCCCACGGTCGCGGCACCGGGTTCCTCCGCAAGCCCGTCAGCGGCGGTCCGGTCGTCGCCGATCAACGTGTCGTTGTTCTTCCACCCCGACAGGGCCTCGACCTTGTCGAAGCGGTTGCGCAGGATGTCGGCTTCCTCGGTCGTGAAGATCGGGATGCGCATGTCGGCGTGGGCGTCGCGGGCGTTGCCCTTGAAGATGGCCCAATCGAAGCCGAACATGCCCTCGTTGCGCATGACGCTCTCGCCCTGCACCATGATGTCGTCGCCGGACTCGCCGTCGAAGTCGTGTTCGTCGCCGCCGGCGAACATCACGTCGTGGCCCTTGATGGCGGAGTTGAAGAACAGCTCCGAGTTGTCGCCGGCCGTGGTGTCGAAGCCGCCGCCGGCCTCCAGCCAATCGTCGCCCTCGTTGCCCATCAGCAGGTCGGCGCCGTCGCCGCCGATGACGAAATCGTCGCCGGCACCGGAGAACACCTCCGTGGAGTCCACGCCCACGAAGACCACGTCCTTGCCCGTGCCTCCGATCAGGATGTCGATGCCGTTCGAGTTGGCGATGACGTCGTTGCCGCCTTCGCCCTTGAGGAAGTCGCCGCTGTCGCCGGAATCGGTGATGATGTCGTCGCCGTCGCCCCCGTTGACGAGGTCGACGCCGGCACCGGACTCGATCCGGTCGTTGCCCGCATCGCCCCAGATCCCGTCGTCGCCGAAATCGGTGACGATGGTGTCGTTGCCGTTGGTGCCGCCGACGAGGACGTGCTCGCCGCCGGTGAAGCGGAGATAGTTGGCCTCGACGGCCGCGCTTCCGGGATCGTCCCGCATGACCTTGCCGAGGCCCATCGCCTCCAGGATGGCATCGGCTCCGGTCGGGTCGACACCGGGGGCGGATCCGTTCTGGTCGGATTGGTTGGCGGCGTTGACCTCAAGCTCGAAGTCGTAATCCGCGAAGGCGTCGACGCCGATGTGGCGCGGGACGATGTCGTCCCCGGTGCCGCGGATGCCGTCCGGTCCGGGCTCCGCCAGGTTCGTGTTGGCCATCATCAGCTTGGAGAAGGAGTTCTGCTCCAACTCGACCAGGAAGTTCTGCCCCTGGGTGCGGGTGAGATAGTAGAAGCGGTCCGCGTCCTGCAGGTTCTCCATCTGCGCCTCGAACACGGCGTTGAAGGTCGAACCGAGAAGGCCACCGAAGGGCATCTGCTTCTCCGCGAGGCCGCCGATCCAGAGGTCGACCGCGTTGTAGCCGGTTTCCCGGCCCGCCCAGGCCCCCCGGGAATTCAGGTAGTCGAGGCGGTCCTCCGGAGCCCCCACCCCACCCAGGACGAGCGCTAGGGCCGCGTCGCGCTTGCCGTCGAGGGTCGTCGCCGCAACCACGGACGGATGTGTCCCATAGGCCGCCACGAAGTTCACGACCGACATCGCGTTCTTGAGATTGCCGGCCATGTCCGCCCAACTGGTATAGGGCGTCAGGAAGGTCGAGCCGGTGGCGGCGAAGAGCTGCGCGCGCGCCTCGTTCAGGGTGGGCGTCCCGGTCTCGCGACCGCGGGCGATGTTGAGGGCGGCGAGGTCGAGGGGCAATCCGAGCAGGTTGTTGCGCAGGGCGTCGACCACGAATTCGTCGATCTCGCTGCCACGCTCGACCGTCATGCCCCGGATGATGGCGGCCGCGGCCTCGTCGTGGCTCAGCCTTGGTGTGCCCGTGGGCGCGAGGTCGCCGGGGCTGTCAAACAGCACGGGGTTGAGGAAGGCCTCGATCAGCCCGAGGCCATTGTCGAGGGCAGCCCCGTCCACCCCGACGCGCGGCAGGTTTTCCGTGAGCATCGAGTGTCCGAAGCGGTAGACCGTGTTGGCGAACTCCGCGAAGATGGCCGGGTTGATCTCCGTCACCGCGTTGAACACGAACGGGTCGATCTGGGGCTGCACCTTCCGGGCGAACTCCTCGAAGACGAGGTGCTGGTACTGCATCTCGGTGGCGAAGCGTCCGGCCTGGAACAGGCGCTCGCCGTCCCAATCGAGGCCGTTCGCAATCGTGGTCTGCTCCAGGGCCGAAAGCTGGGCGAAGCCCGCGGGTAACCCCGCGATGTCCGTCTCCAGCCACGCGTTGATGAAGGCGAGGTCGCCCGAGCGCAGGATGGTCAGCTTGTGGGCCTCGACCTGTCGGTTGTGTTCGGAGTGGAAGATGTGGTGGACGGCGGTGAGGCCGATGTTCTCGTTCCCGCGTCCGTCGCCGGTGATGAAGTGCCGGTCGAGGAGCTCGTTGTCGTAAGCCAGATTGCGCCCCTGCGCGGTCAGGCCCGTCGTGGAACCGTCCGCGTTGGCGAAGCCCAGGGCGGTGTCTCCGTCCTGGGGAAGCGCGATCCCCCGCGAGGTGGTCGGCACGGCGTCGTTGGCGATGTCGTCGAGGAAGGCGTTGAAGGTGCGGGCGGCCGCGACCGTTTCGCCCGCCTCGATGGTGTTCTGGGTGCCGTTGGGGCCCGCGAGGACCGTGCCGACCGGCAACTGGATGGCGGAGAGGGAGAGCGGCGCCGCGAGGGTGCCGCTGGCATAGACCGGCTGCCCTCCGGGCGTGATCCCGACCATGACCTGGGGCATGCCGTCGGCGCCGGGGATGAAGGCGCCGTAGGGGTCTGTGAGCAATTGGGGGACCGCCGAGACGTCGGCATCGACGAGGTTGATGCCGAGCATCGTCCGCGCCTGTTCCTTGACGTCGGCCCAGGTCGCGAGCCCGCCGTTCACGCCGCCGAGGAGGAACCCGGTCGCGACGGGCTTCCCGTCGACCAGCGCGTACTCACGCAGGAAGACCTGGTGGGAGGCGTTGGAGGTGTAGGTCTGGTTCTGGTCGACGAAGGGCGTCGTGACGTTGCGCTGCGAGCCATCGACGGGGGTCGAACGGGTCAGCACCATGAATTGGGTCTGCGCGGTCACCTCGTCGCCCGTGCCGGGCATTCCGTCGGGGCCCTGGGTGACGAGCGGGTCGTCCGCGGTGAGCGGGATGTAGACCGTGCCGTTGCCGCCCTTGGTGATCAGGTCGAGCCCGTGGTCGAAGAACTGCCCGAAGAACGTCATCCAGGCATTGAAGGGCTTGGACAGGCCCTCGTCCGGAGCGACGTTGAGGACATTGATGGAGCCGTTCGTGACGGTGACGCCCGTCCGCTGGAGAATGGTATCCAGCGCGGATTGCAGCTCTGCATGCTCGCCGGCGGGATCCGCCCCTTGCGCCGTCCGCAGAGCCTCGTAGGCCGCCGTGATGAGTCGCTGGTCGCCGAGGATGTCCGTGGAGCCCGCGAGCCTGAGCGCGGCCGCGATGGCCGCCGGATTGTTCAGCGAGGCGTCGACGACAAGGTTGGAGATGATGCGTGGGTCGGCGTCGGCGACGCTGCCACCGGTGCCGTAGTCGGTGTTGGTGACCGCCGGTGCCGGTCCGGGGCCGTCCGGGTCGAAGGCGTCGCCGTCCTGATCGTTCACGAAGCTTTTGTCGAGAAGCTGGGGCATGGGCTGGCCGGACGAGCCCCAGGTCTCGCGGCCGGGCACGATGTTGTTGAAGGTCCCGTCCACCGTGCGGAGCCCGTAGGGCACGTGCGGATCGGGGATGGCGCGCGGTGCGTCGGCCGCACCCAGCCAGAGGCCATCCGGGTTGTAGAGGCTGCGATCCGTCAGGATGTCGCCGGTGGCGGGGTCGACCCTGAGTTCCGTCAGGTCGATGCCGCTGGCGTGGGCCTCGGCGATCCTGATCTGCCTCAGGATGAAGGTCAGATCCTGCTGATTGAGATGAACCGCCATGACACCCTCCGCACGACATGGGCGGCGATGGCCGGCCCTGATCGGATGCGAGGAGTTCCCTTGTTTTCCGGGACGCCTCCTCCACATCCGCGAAGGTTCCATGCCTGTGACCCTGCCGGAAGAGTTAAAAAACCCTTAAGGACATAGGAAATTTCCTCGCGTGTGGGTTTTTCCTACAGGATGCAACTTCGCTGGTACTGCTTCGGAGTTATCTTTTCCTCTTTTGTGCTTTGGTTGTCGACTTGCGTACTGCATTCGAGTCCCGTTGCACGTCAGAGGGCCCATAAAAATCCGCGGCAATAGGGTTTGGTGCTCAGTCTATTTTTACCGACGTAACGAGGTCGAACCCCGATCCATGGAGCGATTCGTGAGCTTCGTGCCGCGGACGTGCCATCGGTCGAAACGAAGGGCGGCGGGACCCTACGGGAGTTCGTCGACCACAGTTTCGACAGCCTGGTCTTCAAAGGACGCGGCCATCGCCTTGGCGGGGCTCCCTGCGTAAACAACCGTCTTGGATGGGCGCCCGAGTGCGTGGGCGGTCGGTCCGGTGCTGTCCTTCGAACAGGAAAGATCCCGCGATGGATTCCCGACCCGCGGGCGAAGCCGTTGGCAACGAGGAGCAGGCGTGTCCAGGATCAAAATCCCCGGTGGCCGTGAACAATGGCTCCTGGTGGGCCTGTTGGCCGTGCTCCTCCTTGTTACTCTGGCCACCTATCACCTGACGCGGCCGACGACGCTGACCGTCGTGGTTGCCCCGAAAGGCGGAAGCGAGCCAGCCTTGCTGCAGGCCTACGCGGACGAGTTGGCCCGAAGAAAGCTCGGGATTCGGCTGAAGGTCATCGCCTTCGACGGCGTTCGCGAGAGCGCCGAGGCGCTGAAGGCCGGTAAGGCCGACCTTGCCGTGGTCCGGCCCGACGTCGCGTTGCCCGGGAACGCCCTGACGCTTGCCGTCCTGCGCGAACTCTCGGCCTTCGTCGCGGCGCCCTCCAACGCGGGCATCAAGGGCTTCTCGGACCTGGCCGGCAAGCGCCTCGGCATGCTCGCGAGCCGCACCGCCGACCGAACCCTCGTCGGCACGCTCGTGGCCCACCACGACCTGGAACTCCTGACGGAGCCACAGACCGGGGCCCTCCCGAAGAAGGCCGTGGCGCTCGTGCCCCTGGAGGAAGCCGACGTCGGCCCTGCCCTGCGCGAGCATCGGATCGACGCGCTGGTGATGGTCACGACACCCACCTCGCCCATCGCCAGGCGGCTTGTCGCGTTCGTCAAGGACGAGAGCGAGGACGACGAGATCGCCCTGTTCGGGGTGCCGGATTCTACGGCCGTCCTGGCGCGCTGGCCACGTCTTCAAGCGGTCACGCTCCCGGCGGCTCTGTTCGGCGGCAATCCCCGGCTCCCCGCCGAGGACGTGGTCACCGTCGGCTCGTCCTATCGGCTCGTGGCCCGGGCCGACCTGTCGCGCAGTCTCGCCGCCGAGGTGACCCAGCATTTGTTCGAGATGCGCAGCGCGCTGGCCGACACTGTGTCGGCGGCCAACGCCATCGACAATCCCGCCTACGAGGACACGGCCGACGCCACCAGCGCGCACCTCCCCATCCATCCCGGGGCGATCGACTATTACGAGCGGGAGCAGGAGACCTTCATCGAGCGCTACGAGAGCTGGATCTACCTCGTGGCCATCCTGGCCGGCGGCGTCGGCTCAACGGTAGCCTGGCTTCGCCAGCGTCTGGGCCGCATCCGGCGGGAGCGGATCGAGGTGGCGACGAGCCGCCTGCTCGAACTGCGTGGGGCGGCGCGGCAGGAGACCGACCGCGCGCGTCTGGAGGCCATGGCGGCCGAGGTGGATGATCTGGCCGCGAGCATCGCCCGACAGGCCCTCAATCGACCGACCGAGCTTCGGATGCTCGGGGCGGCCAACGTGGCCATCGACGCCACGCGTTCGACAGTCAGGCGTGCGATGGTGAGCCGACCCGATTGAAGGGGGCCGCCCTTTGGTATGGCTTTTGAGCCTGTTCGGAGTTGACTTGGTTTGTGGTCCAGAACCCATGCAAGTTCTCGGGCCGTGACAGCGTGGTTGGCGAAGGCTCGGGGCGTCAAGCCACCCAGGGCCGTGTGGGGTCAATCTTCATTGTCGTGGCACCTCCATTCCTCAATGCGCTCATGAGCATCCGCCAGCGATAGGAACCAAGAGGTGATCCTCTCTCGGTTTCACGGACACCTCCGATACGCTCGTTACGGGCGGGGAAGGTGTTTGATGGCGAAGACGAGACAGCGAGTTCAAACGCGAGGCGGTGGCCCTGCTGGACAGCAGCGGCCGGCCGCTGATGCAGACCGCGGCCGAACGCGGGATCCAACCCTCGATGCTGAGACAGTGCCGAAGGGCGCTGATCGGAGCCTCTTCCCCACCACGGGCAGCAGGATCACCAGGAGCCACGGCTGCGGGCCCGGTGACTTCCCCTCCCATCAGGCAGCCAGTACGCCGCCGAGGCCTACCGAACGCAGTTCGCCGACATGACGGCGACGCCCTCCATGAGCCGGACGGGCTGCTGCGTCGACAACGCCCCGATGGAGAGTTTCTTCCACACCCTTAAGGTCGAACTCGTCCATCAACGACGATGGGCGACCCGAGATGAGGTCCGAGGCGACTTGTTCGTCGACAGCGAGGGCTATGACATCGGCAGCGCATCCGCGCGGCACTCGGTGACATCACGCCCGAGCAGGTCGAACGGAATGCGGGCCAATCCCGTGTCCGTGAGGTCGGGGGAGGATCGCACCGACAGCTCGCTTTCAGCCGTTCCGCACTCAGACGCCCACTATGTGTGCTGAACGCGCACGGCGAGGCGCAGGAAGCTCACGGCACTCGCGACCCCGGCGAAGGCGCCGCCGAGTCCGAGCGCCAGCGCCGGCCCGCGCGCGTCCGCGATGGCGAAGCATGCTGCCACAAGGGCCGCCCCCGTCGTCTGGCCGAGGAGGCGTGCGGTGGCCACGATCCCGCTCGCGCCTCCGGAACGCGTGGGCGGGGCGCTCGTCATGATCGCGCGTAGGTTCGGCGCCTGAAAGAAACCGAAGCCTGCGCCGCAGATCGCCATGCGCCAGGTGATGTCGAAAACGCTCGGATCCGCCGGCAGTGCTGCCAGGAGCGCCATGCCCAAAGCCAGGACGGCGAGCCCGATCCCGCCGAGCAGGCCAGGAGGATAGCGGTCGGACAGGCGACCCGCGAGGGGCGCCATCAACGCGACCACCACCGGCCACGGCGTCATCAGGAAGCCGGTCTCGACCTGCGAGCGGCCGAGCGCGTGCTGGAACAGGAACGGCAGGGAGACGAAAGCGAGGCCTTGGGCCGCGAAGGAGCAGACTGAGGTCAACGCGGACAGTGCGAAGAGCGGACGCTTCAGAAGGTCGGCTGCGAGCATCGGGGCGGGATGTCCGGCCTGTCGGCGCAGAAGCAGCGTGCCGCAGGCGAGCGCGCCGGCGAACTCCGCCAGGATGCGCCAGACCGGTCCCTCGTGGGCTGCATCCCCGAGTCCCAGGACGAGCAGAGCGAAGGCCACGGCGTTGAGGATGGCGCCGGCTCCGTCGAAGCTGTGGCCGGAGCGACCGGTTTCCGTCAGCGCTGTCCAGGCAAGGGCGAGGGCAGCGAGGCCGATCGGTACGTTGACGGCGAACAGCCACGGCCAAGGCGCGGCGACCAGGATCAGGGAAGCCACGGTCGGCCCCACGGCGAAGCCGACGCCGACGACGAAGGCATTGAGCCCGACCCCGCGCCCGAGCTGAGCGGCCGGATAGATAAAGCGGATCAGCGCGATGTTGACCGCCATCAGGGCGCTCGCGCCGACGCCCTGCAGCACACGCGCAGCCACCAGCGTCGGCAGGGACCAGGCAAGCGCGCAGACCAGGGAGGCGAGCGTGAAGAGGACGAGGCCACCGAGGTAGATCTTTCGCTGGCCGACGATCTCGCCCAGCGCCGCGATCGGCAGCAGCGTCGCCACCACGGCGAGCTGATAGGCGTTGACGATCCAGATGGACGCGCCCGGATCGACACCGAGGTCGGCGGCGATGGTCGGCAAGGCTGTGTTGGCGATCGCGGTATCGAGGGTTGCGAGGGCGACGCCCATCAGCACTGCGATCATCGCGCGCCCGCGCTGGCCCGGCGGCAAGCCGTCGCGCGGCGGCACGTCCGGCGTGAGGATTGGCGTTGGCATCGGAAGACAATCTCGCAGAGAGGCGGTTCTGAATGCGTGCGCTGCCGGCCGGTGGCAATCCCAGTTTGTGGCTGGGCTTCAGAACAACACTCCGGATGTTGTGCCGGTGATCGGACAGGCGCCGTCGCTGCGCGCAGCCTGAAGCCTCCGAATTGAGCTTGACTGAGACGGTGGTGAGCAGCCCTTCCACCGGTTGCCTGAGCAGGTTTCGTAGCGCTCAAACACCGAACCTTCGCTCGCGAGGACGGTCCGGACCGGATTGTCCGGCGAGGTTGGGACGGGACCCATTTGTCCGTTCCATGACCGCTTCGGCTCGAGTTCTGCCCGTCCGCTCCTGGACAGAGAATGAAGCGAACAGCCATTCTTATTCGGCAAGCTTTGACCTTCCGATGGCGCCCGTCAGACGTTGATCGCGTTCACCTCCCGAAGCCGACAGCACGCGGATGGCTTAGATGCCGGCATACCAAGCGTAGCCCTGGTCTTCCCAGTAGCCGCCCTTGCCATCGCCAAGATGGGCGAAGCTCTCGACCACCTCGATACGCATCACGTACTTGGCCTGTTTGTAGCCGAGATTGCGTTCGACCCGCAGGCGCAGCGGTGCGCCGTTGGACACCGGTAGCGCCTGCCCGTTCATGTCGTAGGCGAGGATCGTCTGCGGGTGGAACGCGTCCACGAGGTCGATGCTCTCGTAGTACCGGACCGGCGATCCGGCGCTGGCCGCAGACTCGTCCGATGCCTGCTGGCCGCCGGAATCCTTTCTGCTCTCGCCGCCGCCCGACTGCTTGGTCATGGCCGGGTTGGCGTTGCCCGCGGGCGCCGCCTCGTCCGTCTCCGCGTCGTCGCCCCCACCTTCGAGCGGATTGCCCTGGTCCATGGTGTCGGCGCAGTGGAACACCACGTAGCGTGCCTCCGGCTTGAGCTTGGCCCGGATCAGGAGGTCAGCAAGCGGCACCCCGGTCCACTTGCCGATGGCGCTCCAGCCCTCGACGCAATCGTGCCGCGTGATCTGAGTGCGGGCGGGAAGCGTGCGGAGGTCCGCCAGGGACAGCCGGAAGGGTGCCTCCACGAGACCGCCGACCTCCAGGTGGTACTTGGCGAACTTGCCCGTCGCCAGGGCCTTGTACGCCCTGTCCGGCGGATCCTCGGTGCCGTTCGGCTTGAACCACGGGGAGATGTCGGCCTCGGCATATTCCGGTGCCAGCGCCTGGTCGTTGAGGAGCAGGCGTTGGACGAACAGGTTGGCATCCTCGCCGGTCTTGAGCATGCGCTGGAACCACGCCGCGTTGCCGAGGCGGTCGCATCCGCCGATCATGGCCGCAGCGGCCGTCGCGGACGCCCCCGTCAGGAGGGTGCGTCGGCTGGGAAAAGGGCTCATGCCCGACGCTCCTCCGGGGCGCCGGTCGGCTCGATTTGGTGCTCGATGACGAACCAACCGGTGAGCATGCCGCGCATGTTGTTCCAGAAGCCCGAGAGCAAGACCAGGGCGACGTGCACGACGACGAACAGGACCAGCAGTGCCGCCACGACGAAGTGCACCGTGCGGGCCGATTGGCGCCCGTCGAACACCGTCAGCAGGAACGGGAAGGCCGCGTTCATCGCCGGCGACATCGCGAGGCCGGCCAGGACCTGCACCGGCAGGAGCACGAACAGAACGACGAAATAGGTGAGCTTCTGAATGACGTTGTAGCGCTTGGCCTCGTTCCCTTGCGGGAAGCGCAATGTCAGGTGCTCCCACACCGACGCGCCGAAGTGCCGAACCTGATCGCGCGACGGGATCAGGCGGAACCGAAGCTGTCCGCTGACCAGCCCGTAGAGCAGGTAGGCGAGGCCGTTCAGGACGAAGGCCCAGGCGAAGAAGAAATGCCAGCTTCGGCCGCCCGTCAGATCCTGGTCGCTCGGCAAGGTCGCCCAGGCGGGAAATCCACGGTCGGCCGGCTCGCCGTTGGAGCCCGTCGATGAGCCGAGCCAGCCCGTCGTTTCGAAGCCTTGTCCGAAGACCGTCGTCACCCCTTTGGGCGGATCGTCCTCCGTCGACGCCATTGCCATCAGCGGTGTGTCGAAGGTCGAGACGTTGCCCCAGTACAGGGCCGCGTGAGCGTTGAAGATCTGCAAGCCGCTCATGAGCAGGACCAGGAGGCACACCGCATTGACCCAATGCGTGATGCGGATGGCTACGGGATGCCTGAACATCCATCGGCGACGCTCGACCTCACAGATCTCGGGCGTAGAGCGGATCGGGTCAGTGCGCGCCAAATGGTCTTCCTCGAAGTCGTCGCCGTCAGGGTGGAGGCCCCTGCGTCGGGACCTCCGGAAGCGTCAACGGCTTGAAATCACATGCCGCGGTTCATCATGCGCTTCTTCATCATGCGGCGCTTCATCATCTGCTTCCGCATCATGCGCTTCTTCATCATCATCCGCTCACTGCGGTCCATGCGGACCTGGGTGACGCCGCTCTCGGACTGAAGGCCGTTGACGGACACCGGGGCGGCCATGGCCGAACCGGCGGCGAGGGCGATGCCGCCGAGGGCGGTCAAGGCGGTCAGCGCAAGCGTGAATTTCTTCATGTGGAATCTCCTGTAGAGGTGAACATCATATTCAACCCACAGGGTAACAGTATGATTATGTCGTTGTTCCTCGAAAAATAAAGAATTGCTTTTATATACTGCAATTTTTTAGCAAGAGACAGCCCGCGCTCACATCAAGGCTTTTGGCCTGGGCACGATTCCTATCCTCGCGCATCGTTACGGAACGGGCCGGCGAAAAGTTTCAGGCCCCCGGCGGGAAGCCGCCGAGTCGGATCTCGACCTTATGCACGCGGGCGACTTCGACCTGACAATATCAATGCTCGCCGTATCGGGGCCCACTCTTGCACCGGAGGCGGCCCCTCTCCCGCTCGGGGGGGCAGGGCCCGCAGATGGGGCGATGCTGCTCACCTCACCGATCGACGAACGACCGCTTTCGGCGGAGGGCGGAGAATGGTTTGTCCGGCAAGGTCCGGTCGGATGCAGAACGGCCGCTTACAGGCGGATGGCTGACTTCCGCTTTTGGTGCGCAGCTGCGGCGCGGGCGGATCGCGGCCGGGGTGAGATGCTGTTGGCTCCTCAAGCGAGAGTTCCATCATCCCGTCGACCAGTGACACGACCCGCCGACCGTGGAACCTCGGCTGCTTCGTCGGACCCGAGTCGCCGTTTGAGCCCAAGCACATCTCGGCAATCCCCACCTGCCTGCAGCACGAGGGCCGCGCTGGGGACCTCGCCCTGTTCAACACGACCATCGACAGCAAGCTGCGCGGCTGCGATCTCCTCCGCCTAATCGCAGGATTTGAGAAGCGCGACATCCACCGCACCGTCCGCATCCGCAGTCACGACAATCTCCCATGGCATCGAACCGGTCGAACCGAACATTGTCGGAATGCCGCTGGGGGCGGGCTCAAAGTGCGTCGCGCGCATACGTGCGGGCGCACTCGACATGCGTCTTATGCCTATCGACTGCGCGCGTTAAAGTGGCTGTTGGAGCGAATCAGTGATCGCGTGGGGACTGCCGGCGGCGTGTTTGCCGACTCTGATGCGGGCTTGATGTGCCGCGCCGGAGGGCCGAATTAACTCAGTCTTAGCTTATAGCCGGAACGATGCTATAGAATATTTGCTTTATTATTAAGATCTACAGCATAAGTCGCAGGCTTAAATTGGAGAGCGCATTTTCCAAGTGCCCAATATTAATAGTCTACTTCTAATGCGCTTCCAAATAATTTGTTTAATCGGATATTTAATACTGCACCCGTTTAGCTCTGAAATGAGCCGCTTTCCGAGGTGGCCGATAAGTAGTCAAATCAGTGGCTGGGGGACCAGGATTCGAACCTGGACTAGAGGAGTCAGAGTCCACTGTTCTACCGTTAAACTATCCCCCAACATCCTCGCGTGGCACGAGGCAGGATCCGGTCGTTCGTCTCGAGCGCTGCTGAGGCTAGCGGTTGAGACCCGGCCCGTTCCGGTGCAGGGGCGATAGCATGGCTTTCCGGACCGATGCAAGCCCACATCTGAACGCCCGCCCGTGAGGCGATTGGCGCTGCCTCAGGCGCTGCCCGGCGGTTCCAGGCGGGCCTCGATCATGCCGAGGGTGCGCAGGATCGCCAGGGCGACGATCTCGCAATCGGTGTCCCCCTCCGGAGTAGCCGGGAGGATCGCCACGGTGCTGACTTCGTCGTCCGTCAGGAACCCCACCACCACCTTGTAGACATCGCCCTCCGGTGCGCCTTCGTCGTGGACGAGGCAGACCCGGCAGCCATGGGCCTCGCCGTACACGCGCTGGGTCAGGACCTGGACGCGACGGGGATCGGCTGGTTCCGTGCGGCGTGGGGCGCCGAAGGTGGGGCGAATGATGTTGTCCATTCTCGCTCCTATACCCGACCGTCCCCGCTTCGGGGAGGCCCTTGCCCGCTTCGGCCCCGTGCGGGCCTCATCGTACGAGGCGGCCGGTCTGGTCTTCCTGTGCGAGTTTGAGGAGGTTCTGTCCGTAGGCGG
>NZ_LMMK01000011.1:0-80685 GCF_001422795.1 Methylobacterium sp. Leaf88
AACGCCCCCTTCACCGAGGTCCAGAAGGTCCTCTCCGTCTTCTCAACCGTCACCGCACCGGTCACCGCCGGCGCCTCGGTCTACGCGACGGCCCGGTAAGGTGTGCGCCCCGATGCGGACGTGCCGCGTCTGCGACTCACGCCCGCGCCGAAGGTCCCCCTTGCGTTCTGGCGCGGCATCGCGCACGGGTCGCCCAGGCCCGAGCGATGCCGGGAGGCACCGGGCCGTGGACCCGGTGCACGCGCCGAACCTTGGCGGCTGGCCGATCCGCCTCTATCTGTAAGCGAGGTCGACCGAGGCGTGAGACGGGGCGGGATGAGGTTCAGACGCGCGGCCCGGCGCTTTGGGCGCGCCGGCGGCTTGGCTGGCAGCCTGGTCCTCGCCGCCGCGATCCTCGGCGCCGCACCGGCCCGGGCCGACGTGGTGATCGGCGTCGCCGTCCCGCGCTCGGGCGCCTACGTGGCCGTCGGCGAGCAGGTCCTGCGCGGGGTCCAGGCCGCGGCCCGCGATGCCAATGCCAAGGGCGGGCTCGACGGTCAGACCATCGTGCTCGACGTGCAGGACGATGCCTGCGATTCCAACAAGGCCGTGGCGGTGGCCAACCACTACGCGACCCAGGGCGTGCGGCTCGTGGTCGGCCACGTCTGCTCGAACGCATCGCTGGCGGCCTCCGAGGTCTACGCCGCCAACGGCACGGTGATGATCACCGCCGCCTCCGTGGCCGCCAAGCTCACCGATCGGGGTCTGCCGACGATCTTCCGGGTCTGCGGGCGCGACGACGATCAGGCCAAGCTCTCGGCCACCGTACTGGCCGAGCGATTCCGCGAGAAGAAGATCGCCATCCTCAACGACCTGACGCCGGGTTCGCGCAACCTCGCCGCCGCCACGAAGGAAAACCTCAACCGGATCGGCATCAACGAGGCCATCGCCACCGCCTTCGCGGCGGGCGATGCCGATGATGCGGCCCTCGCCGACCGGCTGAAGGAGGCCGGGATCGCGGTGGCGTATTACGGCGGGGACGCCCGCGAGATGGGCCGCCTCGTGCGGATCTCCGCGGAGCGTGGCTTCAAGCCGCAATGGTTCGGGACCTCGGCCATCGCCACCCAGGAATTCGCCACCATCGCCGGGCCGGCCAGCAACGGCGTGCTGATGACCTTCTACCTCGATCCCCGCCGCAAGCCGGAGGCCGCTGCCGTGGTCGCGGCCTTCAAGGCCGAGGGGGTCGAGCCCGAAGGATCGACGATCTACGGCTACGCCGCCCTCCAGGCCCTCGTGGCGGCCGGCAACTTCGCGCACACGGCGGACTCGAAGCGGATCGCCGCCACCCTGCACGCGGAGCGCTTCGATCTCGTGCTCGGCCCGGTGGGGTTCGACGGCAAGGGGGACGTCACCGCTCAGGGCTATGTCCTCTACGTCTGGAACGACGGCGCCTTCACGTACGCCAAGTAACGGGCGCCCGATCGGGCGCAGCCCCCCTGGGCTTGCGCGCCGTCCGGTCCGCCGGCGCGGGGCCTCCGCCCGTTTCGGGATCGTTTCCGGCCCTTCGCCGTTCGTGAACGGCGGACCTTCGGGCCGCGGGTCGGCCGCGACGCGCCGCAACAGGACGATTCGAGATCTCTCAGCGAGGCGTCATGCCCCCATCCTCCGCGCGCCCGACCACCGGGCGCCGTGCTCTCCTCTCCGCGGGCCTCGGTGGCGCGGCGACCCTCCTGGCGCGCCCCGCCCGGGCCGAGGCGACGCCTGATCTGCGCTGGCGACTGGCTTGCGCCTTCCCCAAGAACCTCGACATCCTGTTCGGCGCGACCGACCAGCTCGCCCGCATCGTCGCGGAGGCCACCGACGGCCGTTTCCAGATCCAGCCCTCGGGGCCCGGCGAGCCGGTGCCCGCCGAGGGCCTCCTCGATGCCGTGGCCGCCGGCACCGTCGAGATGGGCTACGGACCGGCGACCCTGGGGCTCGCCAAGGATCCGACCTTCGCCCTGGCCACCGCCCTGCCCTTCGGCCTGAACGCGCGCGGCCAGAGTGCCTGGTGGCTCCAGGGCGGTGCCGCCGACCTGTTCGGGGAGATCTTCGCCAGGCACGGGCTCGTCGCCCTGCCGGCCGGCAATACCGGCGCGCAGATGGGCGGCTGGTTCCGTCGCGAGATCAAGGCGCAGGCGGACCTCCAGGGCCTGAAGATGCGGATCGGTGGCCTCGGCGGGCAGGTTCTGGCCAAGCTCGGGGTGGTACCGCAGGCCACCCCGGGACCGGACCTCTACGCCGCCCTCGAGGCCAAGGCGATCGACGCCGCCGAGTGGATCGGCCCCTACGACGACGAGAAGCTCGGGCTGCAGAAGGTGGCCCCGACGTATCACTACCCCGGCTTCTGGGAGGGCGCCTCGACGCTGCACCTCTGGATCCAGGCCGAGGCCTGGAAGGGACTGCCCAAGAGCTACCGGGCAGTCCTCCAGGCGGCCGCCGCCCAGGTCCATGCCGACGTGCAGGCCAAGTACGATGCGCGCAACCCCCGCGCCCTGCGCCGCCTCGTGGCGGCCGGTGCGCAGCTGCGTCCGTTCCCGCAGGAGGTGATGGAGCTGGCCCTGAAGGCCGCCAACGACGTCTATGCCGAGATCGGCGCCAAGAACGCCGACTTCAAGCGCATCCACGAGGCGATGAAGACGTTCCGGAACGAGGAATACCTCTGGTTCCAGGTGGCGGAGTACACCTACGACAACTTCATGATCCGGGCCCGTGCGCGTGGCTAGGACGGTCGGGACAGAAAAAAGGCCGCTCCGAAGAGCGGCCCGAAGTCTAGGGAGGAAACGCCCAAGGAGGGCAGCGGGACCGCGACGCCATCGCGGTCCCGCAATGCACAATCTGATCCTCCCACGCGGAATTGCAAGGCGGATAGGGCAGTATCCGTGTCGCTTTTCGTGCTCCGGAACACATTGCCCGATTTCTGTATCCAAAATGACGCACCCGAGACGCCGCAAATTCTCATGACCCCGGGAGGGGGAAGACTCAAGTGAAGCGACATTAAAGGGCTGTTCGAATTCAGTTTTCGCACGGCCCTATGCCGCATTCTCCGGGGTCGATTCGGTCGGGGCGGCCCTTTCTGCCTGGGGCGTCGCGATGGGCGGCGGCCCGATCTTTCGTGACGAGCACCAGGAGGCGATGAGCGACGATGGCGATTCAGGCGGGACGGATTCGGATCCTGAAGGAGGCCGAGCCTCGGGCGGCGGGGCGCTACGTGCTCTACCTGCTGCAGCAGGCGAATCGGGCCCACGGGAATCCGGCGCTCGAGCTTGCGATCGAGGAGGCCAACCGGCTCGGCCTGCCGGTGCTCGCCGGCTTCGGGCTGCTCGACGGCAAGAACGGCTTTCCGGAAGCCAATGCCCGGCACTACGCCTTCCTGCTCCAGGGACTCGCCGATGCGGCGTCCGGTCTCGAGGCCCGTGGCATCGGCTTCTGCCTGCGCAAGGCCTCCCCCGCCCGGGTCGCCATCGATCTGGCCAGGGACGCCGCCCTCCTGGTCCTCGACCGGGGCTACCTCGCGATCCAGAAGCGCTGGTACGACGAGATCGTCGCGGCCGTCGACACCCGGATCGTGCAGGTGGAGGGGGACGTCGTGGTGCCGGTGGAGGTCACCTCGCCCAAGCACGAATACGCCGCCCGCACCCTGCGCCCGAAGCTGCACAAGCACCTCGACGACTACGTCGCGCCCCTGACCGCCCGGAGGGTGAAGCATCCGGCCGGGCGCGGCCTGCCGACATCGGAGGTCGACATCGCCGACCCGGCCAAGGTGCTGGCCGGCATGAGCCTCGACCGTGCGGTCGGACCGGTGCGGCGCTTCACCGGGGGGGAGACCGAGGCGCGCCGGCGCCTCAAGGCCTATCTCGCGGGCCCGTTCGCCGATTACGGCAGCGACCGCAACCGGCCGGAGGCCGGGGCGGCCTCCCACATGAGCCCCTACCTGCATTTCGGGCAGATCTCGCCGGTGGAGATCGTGCTGGCGGTTCGGGCCGCCAAGGCGGGCGGGGCCGAGGACAAGGCGTCCTACGTCGAGGAGGTCGTCATCCGCCGGGAACTGGCGATGAACCACGTCCACTACACGGACGGCTACGACCGCTACGAGCGCGCCGTTCCCGAATGGGCCCGCAAGGTCCTGGCCGAACATGCCGACGACGCCCGGCCGAAGACCTATACCGAGACCGAGCTCGCGGAGGGACGGACGCACGACGTCTACTGGAACGCCGCCCAGGCCGAGATGCGCGAGACCGGCTACATGCACAATCACCTGCGCATGTACTGGGGCAAGAAGATCCTCGAATGGTCGCCCACCCCCGAGGAGGGCTTCGCTCGCACGTTGCGGCTCAACAACCGCTACTTCCTCGACGGACGCGACCCGAACTCCTTCACCAACGTCGCCTGGGTCTACGGCCTGCACGACCGGCCCTGGGCCCGTCGCAAGATCTTCGGGACGGTGCGCTACCAGAGCGAGAATTCCCTGCGGAAATTCGACGCCAAGGCCTATCTCCGGACCGTCGAAGACCTCTGCCGGGCGGAGGCGGGGGACAAGGCTTAGGGCCCCGCGGGGTACGCGCCTTGCCTGAGCTCCTCCCGACCCCCCGCCCCTGACCCGCCCGCCCGCCCGAGCCCCGGATCGCATGCCCCGAACCCGTCCTGCCCAGGTGCTGCGCGTGAAGGTGCTGCACGCCAAGGTCCGGTCCGGGGTGGCCCCGCGCATGCGGCGCCTGCGCGGGGCCACCCGCGACGCGTTCGGGCTGTGGCGCCACCGCCTCCTGTTCCTCGTCGGCGGCATCGGCGTCGGGCTCGCCGCCGTCCTGATGGCGGGTCTCGCCGATGCCGCCCAGGGCGCGTTCCGGCAGGTGCTAAGCGTCTCGCCCCTGGTGGCCCTCGCCCTGACGCCCTTCGGCTTCGCCCTCTGCGCCTGGCTCGCCCGCGAGGTCTTCCCGAACGCCCAGGGATCCGGCATCCCCCAGGTGATCGCGGCGCGCCAGACCGGCCATCTCGCCCTGCGCCGGGCCCTCGTCTCCCTCCGGGTCGCGGCGGGCAAGATCGTGGTGATGAGCCTCGGCCTGCTGTTCGGCGCCTCCACCGGGCGCGAGGGGCCGACGGTGCAGGTCGGGGCCGCGATCATGGCGGCCGCCGGCCACCTCACGCCGGAACGCGTGCCGGGGCTGATCCTCGCCGGCGGTGCGGCCGGGGTGGCGGCGGCCTTCAACACGCCGCTCGCCGGCATCGTGTTCGGGATCGAGGAACTCGGCCGGGCCTACGAGGCCCGCACCGGCGGACTGATCGTCGCCGCCATCGTGGCGGCCGGGCTCACCGCCATGGCGCTCACCGGCAACTACACCTATTTCGGCACGTCGAGCGCCACCCTGCCGTTCGGGCCGGGCTGGATCGCCGTGCCGGTGATCGGGGCGCTGGGGGGGCTGGCCGGCGGCGGGTTCGCCCGTATCGTGATCCTGTTCGCCCGCGGCCTGCCCGGGCGTCTCGGGGCCGCCATCGCCGCCCGTCCCGTCGCCTTCGCGGCGGCCTGCGGCCTCGGGGTCGCCCTGTGCGGCCTCGCCTCGGGCGGAACGATCTACGGCACCGGCTACGAGGAGGCGCGCGCCCTCCTGCACGGCACCGCGGCGTCCCATCCGGACTTCGCGCCCCTCAAGTTCGCCGCGTCGCTGCTCTCGGCGATCAGCGGCATTCCCGGCGGCCTGTTCGCGCCCTCCCTCAGCGTCGGGGCCGGCCTCGGCGCCGCCCTGCAGGGCTGGTTCTCCGGCGTGCCGGTGGCCGCCCTCGTGCTCCTCGGCATGGTCGCCTACCTGACGGGAGCCCTGCAGGCACCGATCACCGCCTTCGTCATCGTCACCGAGATGACCCAGGACCACGCCCTGATGATCCCCCTCATGGTGGCGGCGCTCATCGCCGACGCCGTCTCGAAGGCGGTCTGCCGCGAGGGGCTCTATCATGCCCTGGCGCACATCCTCCTGGAGCGTGCCGTAACCGAGGCCCGCCCGGCCGGGCCGGCGCCCCCCGGACACGCCGCGCAAAACAGCCGAGCTTGAGCGGAACGCTTGCGTCCCCAGGTGGTTATCGGTCGGTTCCGCGAGCTGGAGTGTTGCGCATGACCCTGTTGAAATGGGCCCTCATCTGTTTCGTGATCTCCCTCATCGCGGGCGGCCTCGGCTTCACCGGAATCGCTTCGGGCGCCGGCTCCCTGGCCCGGATCCTGTTCGGCCTGTTCTTGGTTGTGGCCATCGTCATCGTGGTCGTCGCCTTCGCCATCGGGCAGGCGGTGTTCTAGGGCGGCGTCCGTGACCGGCCGGATCGCCCTCGTCACCGGCGCCACCTCCGGGATCGGCACCGAGACAGCGCTCGGGCTGGCCCGGGCGGGGTTCCGGGTCGGGCTCGTGGGCCGGGATGCCGGCCGCACCGGCCGCACGGCCGAGCAGATCCGTGGAGCGGTGCCGGGAGCCCGGGTCGACGGCTTCGTCGCCGACCTGTCGAGCCAGGCCGAGATCCGCCGCCTCGCCGCGGAGGTCCGGGCGCTCTATCCGCGCCTCGACGTGCTGGTGAACAACGCCGGGGCGATCTTCGACCGCTACGCCACCACGACGGATGGCATCGAGCGGACCTGGGCGCTGGATCACCTCGCCTATCTCCAGCTCAGCCTCGCCCTCCTCGATCACCTGAAGGCCGGTGCGCCGGCCCGCATCGTCAACGTGGCCTCGACGGCGCATCGGCGTGGTCGCATCGCCTTCGACGATATCGGCCATGCGCGGCGCTACAGCGCGATCGCCGCCTATTCCCAGGCCAAACTCGGCAACGTGCTGTTCAGTGCGGCCCTGGCACGGCGGCTCGCAGGCACCGGCGTCACCAGCAACGCTCTCCATCCCGGCGTCATCGCCAGCGGCTTCGCGTCGGAGACCGGCGGTTGGTTCGGCCTCGGCTGGCGTCTGATCCGCCCGTTCATGACGAAGCCCGCGGACGGCGCGGCGACTTCCCTGTACCTCGCCACCGCGCCCGCGGTCGAAGGCCGCACGGGTCTCTATTTCGACCGGTGCGCGCCGGTGGCGCCCTCGGCCCGAGGCCGGGACACGGCGCTTCAGGAACAGGTCTGGGCCTTCAGCCTGGCGCAGCTCGGCCTGGAGGATCCGACCGGCAGCTGACGGCGAAGGCCGCCCTCACTCCCGACGACAGGAGTGTCTGAAATCGTTTTCATGCACTGGGCGCATGCCCGCTCCCTCACGGAAGCAATTGCATGGTGCGGTGCGAGATGGCATCTGATCGCCATGCACCGCGGCGATGGCGTCGCCGCGGTGTGCCCTTCTTGGGCGTTTCCTCCCTAGACTTCGGGCCGCTCCCTCACCGGGGCGGCCTTTTTTTCTGTCCAGTGGAAGGGCGTTCTATCCGCCCCGGGACGCGCCGACAAGCACAATTGTGCGCAATCGCACCTCGAGACGCAGACATTATTCTGCGCCGCTCCCGGGAGACGACGCAGGATCGTCCGCGTCAGGCGGCCGGGGCGTCTGCCAGGAAGGCGCCGGACAGGGCCTGGGCGATCAGCGCCCGCGTCTCGGCGACTCCGTAGAGGGCGATGAACGAGCCGAATCGCGGGCCGCGCGCCTCACCGAACAGCACGTTGTAGATCGTGGTGAACCAGGCCTGCGACACGCCGGGGCGCCCGTCCGGGCTCTTGGCCTTGCCCGACAGGTCGGGAAAGTGTCGGCGCCCGACCTCGTAGACCACCGCCTGCAGGCCCTCCGGATCGACGGAGCCCTCGTGCGCCGCGAGGGTCTGCGCGAGATCCTCCAGGGCCGCCCGCTCCGCCTCGGTGGCCGCCCGGTAGGTCTTGGCCGGGCGCACCAGGTCCCGGAAGTAGGCCAGCGCGTGGCCGACGAGGCGGGCGAGGACGGGGTGGGTCTCCGGCCCCACATCCGGGTCGTAGCGGCGGATGAAGCCCCACAGCACGGCCGGGTCCTCGGTGTTGGCCACCGCCGCGAGGTTGAGGAGCATGGCGAAGGTGAGGGCCCCCCCCTTGCCGACCGCCTCGGCCGCCGGCGGATGCCCGGCATGCAGGTGCCAGACCGGGTTGCCGAGCTTCTGGGCCGGCTCCTGGCCCGGGAACTTCTCCAGGAAGCTCAGATAGTCGTCGACTTGGCGCGGGATCATCTCGACGAACAGGCGCTTGGCCTCGCGCGGCTTGTTGTACATGAACAGCGCCAGGCTGTCGGCCGTGCCGTAGACGAGCCACTCGTCGATCGAGAGGCCGTTGCCCTTCGACTTCGAGATCTTCTTGCCGTCCTTGTCGAGGAAGAGTTCGTAGTTGAACCCCTCCGGCGGTTCGCCGCCCAACGCCCTGGCGATCTCGCCGGAGAGCTTGACGGAATCGATCAGGTCCTTGCCGGCCATCTCGTAGTCGATGCCGAGGGCCACCCACCGCATCGCCCAGTCGGGCTTCCACTGCAGCTTGGCGTGCCCGCCGGTCACCGGAGTCTCGTACCCCTCGCCGGTCTTGGGGTCGCGCCAGACCAGGGTCCCGGCCGAGACCCGGACCTCGTCGATGGCCACCTGCATCACCTCCCCCGTCACCGGGTGGATGGGCAGGAACGGCGAGTAGCTCGCGGAGCGCTCGGCCCGCAGCGACGGCAGCATGATCGCCATCACGGCGTCGTAGCGCTCCAGCACCGTGAGGAGGGCCGTGTCGAACACGCCCGAACGGTAGCATTCGGTCGCCGAGCGGAACTCGTAGTCGAAGCCGAAGGCGTCGAGGAAGCGGCGCAACTCGGCGTTGTTGTGCGCGCCGAAGCTGTCATGGGTGCCGAACGGGTCCGGGACGCGGGTCAGGGGCTGGTTCAGGGCACCGATCAGCAGGGGCTTGTTCGGCACGTTGTCCGGCACCTTCCGCAGGCCGTCCATGTCGTCCGAGAAGGCGATCAGCCGGGTCGGCACGCTGTCGTTGGTGAGGACCCGGAAGGCGTGGCGCACCATCGAGGTCCGCGCGACCTCACCGAAGGTGCCGATATGCGGCAGGCCCGAGGGTCCGTAGCCGGTCTCGAAGAGGACTTCCGATTTCGGGCGGCGTTCCAGCCGCGCCACGAGCTTGCGCGCCTCCTCGAAGGGCCAGGCCGCGGCGGTGGCGGCCGCCGCGATGAGATCGGGGTCGGAGGGAAGCGGGGACGGCATGGGGACAGCGTCAGTTCTGCAAGGATGGGGGAACGGAAGATCGCGAAGGCCGGCACCGTAGGGAGGGCGACCCGGAGGGTCAACGCGGATCGATCGACTGGCATCCGGCCCTGGAAACGTGGTCGAAACCGTGTGCGGTCTGACGGCGCTCCGCCGGATTCCGGTCCCGAGCGTCTCATGCCGCGCCCGTGTCCCCTCGGGCTTGCCGTGCTGTCGCACCTGACGCCCTCCCCCCTCCCGGCCGGAGCTGCGTCGACGCGAACCTCGATGCCGGCAGCGGCATTCCGACGGACTCGAGACGGGCACCCGACGGCGGGCGCTGACGACCGCGGTGGCGACAGGATCCCGCAGGTCCTGCGCCTTCGTTCCCGCCGGGCCGCGCAACGGCGGTGGCGGGCGCAGCGGCCGATGCACCGGCCGCGGGTCTGACGTGTTCCCGGCGCCGTCCGGCTTCACACCATCGCCGCGGGTGTCTGCGAGACACCGTCCCGTTCCGTTGCACGGCCCCGTCCGGCGCACCCGAAAGGCTCCATGTCGGTCCGCTCCATGCCCGCGCGCTCCATGTCTCCCCGTTCCCTGTCCGCACGCTCCGTCCCGGCGAGATCGAAGATCACGCGGGCCGCACCCGCCGCGCTTCGCGCGATCGCGCGGGCGGCCCGCCCCGCCGAGACGCGCGCCACCCGGCTCCTGTTCCTCATCGTCGGCTTCGGCGTCGCGGCCTGGGCGCCCCTGGTGCCCCTCGTGAAGGCGCGAGCGAGCCTCGATGACGGTACGCTGGGCCTGCTCCTCCTCTGCCTCGGCATCGGCTCCCTGGCCACCATGCCGGTGGCGGGCGCCCTGGCGGGTCGCTTCGGCACCCGCCCCGTGCTGGCGGTCGCTGTGTTCGTCACCGGAACGGCCCTGATGGTGCTCTCCCGCGCCCCCGGCCTGCCTGTCCTCGCCGCCGCCCTCACCGGCCTCGGCATCGGCCTCGGCCTGCTCGACTGCCTCATGAACCTTCAGGCGGTGGCGGTGGAGCGCCGGGCGGAGCGCCCGATGATGTCGGGCTTCCACGGCCTCTACAGCCTCGGCTGCATCCTGGGGGCCGCCGGCTTCAGCGCGCTCTTGAGCCTCGGCCTGACGCCGGCGGCCGCGACCCTGGGGGTGGTCACCGGCATCGCGGCCGCCTTCCTCGTGGCCCTGCCCGGCATCCTGCCGGCGGTGGCGGAGGGGCCCGGCGGCCCGGCCTTCGCCCTGCCGCGCGGCCCCGTGCTCGGCATCGGGCTCCTGTGCTTCGTGGTCTTCCTCACGGAGGGCTCGGCCCTCGACTGGAGCGGCGTCTTCCTGATCCAGGAGCGCGGCCTCGATCCGGCCTGGGCCGGCCTCGGCTACGCGGCCTTCTCGCTGACCATGACGGCGGGCCGCCTCACCGGCGACGCCCTCGTGCGCCGGATCGGCCGCCGCCGCATCGTCGTCCTGGGCGCGCTCCTAGCCGCCGCCGGGCTCGGCCTCGCGACGGCGGTGCCGCTCTGGCCGGCGACGCTCCTCGGCTACGCCCTGGTGGGGGCGGGCTGCGCCAACATCGTGCCGGTGCTGTTCACCGCCGCCGGCCGGCAGGAGACCGTGCCCGCCGCCCTCGCGATCCCGGCCGTGACCACGCTGGGCTATGCCGGGGTGCTCGCCGGCCCCGCCGCGATCGGGCTCCTCGCCCATGCCACCAGCCTGACCCTGGCCTTCCTCGCGGTGGCCGCCCTCCTGCTCGCGGTCGCGGCCGGTGCCGGGCGCCTGCGCCTCTGAGGGGCGATCACCCGGGGACGGGTTCGGCCAGGGGGGCCGGCCAGGAGAAGCGGACGTTGCCGTCGCGCAGGCCGGCGAGCACGACCTCGATGCCGCCCGACCGGATCATCCAATCGAGGCGATGGTCGCGGTATTCGCGGCGGCGTCCGCCGGAAGTGTAGATGTCGGGGGCCTCGGCCATCTGGGCGGCGGCCGCGTCGAACTCGGCGAAGGTCGCCGCCACCGCGGGGCGCGCACTCACCCGGGCGTGCCAGCGGGCGAGCGGGGTCCCCGGCGCCGGCCCGAGGCCGTAATGCACCGAGCGGTTGACCATCGGGGCCGCCGCCGCGTCGGCCCAGCCGAAGCCCGCACCGCCGAACCACGCGGCCGCGCCGAGGCGCTCCGACAGCCAGCCCTGGAGCACCGCCGTCTGCGCCGCCGCCTGGGCGCGCAGGTGCGCGGCGAGGTCTCCGGTGGCCCGGCGGAACCACAGCACCTCGCCGAACCCCCAGTTCACCGCCTCGTACTGGGTGTCGCAGACCTCCTCGGTGAGCCGTGCGAAGGCCCGCGCCGCGGGCTCGGCCGGCAGCAGGGGCGGCTCCGGCCAGCGCTCCTCGACGTATTCGAGGATCACCGTGGATTCGAACAGCGTCACGTCCCCGTCGAGGAGCACCGGCACCTCGGTGCGGGGATTGGCGGCCGCGAAGGGCCCCGCGTCCCGTCCCGTGCCGAAGCTCTCGGGAAGCTCCGCCGTGAACGGCACGCCCTTCTCGCGCAGCGCGATCTTGATCTTCTGGGCGTAGGACGAGAGCGGGTGCTCGTAGAGCAGCATGGTGGAAGGCTCCTCGGTGCGCGGGATGCGGCCCGCCTCAACGCCCGGTCGCCTCGGGCAGAGGGCCGGGCTGCGGGATCGGCGCGCCGGTTCCTAGAACGGGCTCACCGGGAAGAACCGCAGGTACAGCTCGGCGTATTTCCCCTCGTCCCAGAGGCGCTGGAGCGCGTCGTCGAGCGCCCGCGACAGGGCCGGGTCGTCGGAGCGGGTGACGAGGCCGATGCCCTCGCCGAAGTAGCGGTTCTCGAGGTAGTCGCCGCCCGTGAAGGCGCAGCAGCCCGCGGCCTCGACGCCGCCGATCCAGAGGGCGAGGTTGAGGCCGTCGGCGAAGACGTAGTCGACCTCGCCCCGGCGCAGGGCGCCCTCGGCGGTGGCGAGGTCGGTGAAGTCCTTGGCGGCGGCCTTGGGGAAGAACGCCTTCAGATAGGCCGCGTGGGCGGTGCCGCCGACCACGCCGACGCTCCGATCCGCCAGGGCGGTCGCCGAGGGGGCGGGGAGGCCCTTGTCGGTGCGGGCGGCGAAGCGGGCCGGCCAGCGGAAATAGGGTCGCGTGGCGAGGAAGCGGGCGCGCAGGGCCGGCGTCAGGGGGATCGCCGCGGCGACCACGTCCCCCTGCCGTTCGGCCAGGGCGTCGAGGAGGGTGTCGAAGCGCCGGGCCTGAACCGTGCAGGTCATGGCCAGGCGCTCGCAGACCGCGCGGGCGAGCTCCACCACGAAGCCGGTGGGCGTGCCGTCGGGGCCGGCGAAGTGCAGGGGCGGGAAGTCGTCGTCGGTGAGGAAGCGGACCGTGCGCGCGCTCGGCTGGGTTTCCATGCGCTCCTGGCGGGCGCGCGGGTTCCAGAAGTTGGGGATCGTCACGCCCTCGGCACGGGCCGCCGGAGCGGAGCCGAGGCCGTACACGGCCGCCGCCAGTGCACAAGCCGCCGCCCGGCCCCGACGCCGCCTTGCCTTTCGGCCGGCAAACGCGGAAGTTGCAATCGTGGCGCGTGGGTTGCGCGTGGAAACGGACTGGCTCACGGCCCTCCCCTAGCACATCCACGGGCCGCCGGGAGGTCGCGCACGGTGTCGCTTCGCGGTTTCAGCACCCCCGACGGCCGGACCGCGCCCCTGCTGTCTGACCCCTTGCCGCCCGAACCCCTGCCGCCCGAGATCGCGTTCCTCGCGCGCCAGGGCTTCGATGCGGGCCGCCTGGCGCGGGCCGCCGCTCTGGCGCGGACCTGCGGCACCGATGCCGCCGCGGCCCTGATTCACGCCGACCTGATCACCGAGGAGGCCTATTACCGCGGCCTCGCAGCCGCCCTCGGCGTCCCGTTCCTGGCCGGCGACCTGCGCCTCGGCGAGGGCACCCGCTATCCCGACAGCCTCGTGGCCGGGGTCGCGCCCCTGATGGCCCCGGGTCCCGCCACGGTCCGCGCCCCGCGCGGGGCCGCCATCGCTGCGCTGCTGCGGACGGGTACGCGCGCGGCCATCACCACGCCGCGGGCCCTGCAGGCGGCGGCGTTCGCCGCCAACCCGGTGGGCATCGCGGCCGCCGCCGCCGATACGCTCCAGCGCCACCGGCCCGACTGGGCGCTGGGGGCGGACACGCAGGGGCCGCACCTCGCCATCGCGGGCCTCGTTCTCGGGGCCGTCGGCATCGCCGCGGCGTTCCTCCCCGCCCCCGTGCTGGTCGGCGCCTGGACCCTGATGCAGCTCGGCTTCCTCGTCATGGTCACGGTCCGCATCGCCGCCGTCAGCGTCGAGGCGGACCGGCCGCCCGAGGCGGCGCTGCCGGACACTGCCCTGCCGGTCTACACGGTGCTGGTGGCGCTGCACCGCGAGGCTCCGGTCGTGCCATGGCTCGTGGCGGCCCTGTCGCGCTTCGACTACCCGGCGGCCAAGCTCGACATCAAGCTGGTGATCGAGGCCGACGACCGCGAGACCGACGCGGCCCTAGCGACGGCGGCGCTTCCGGCCCGGTTCGAGATCGTCCGGGTGCCGGCGGGCCTGCCTCGGACCAAGCCGCGCGCCCTCAACGCCGCCCTGCCCCTGGCCCGCGGGGCCTGCCTCGTGGTCTACGACGCCGAGGACGTGCCCGACCCGGGTCAGCTCCGCGCGGCGGCCACCCGCTTCGCCCGCGCCTCCCGCATCACGGCCTGCCTCCAGGGCCGCCTCGTCATCGACAACATGGACGACGGACGCCTGACGCGCTGCTTCGCCATCGAGTACGCCGCCCTCTTCGACGTCCTGATCCCGGCCCTCGCCTCCTGGCGCGTGCCGATTCCCCTCGGGGGCACCTCGACGCATTTTCGCACCGGCGTCCTGCGCGAACTCCACGGCTGGGACGCGTGGAACGTCACCGAGGATGCCGACCTCGGCATCCGCCTGGCGCGGGCGGGCTACCGCGTGGGCGACCTGCGCAGCGACACCCTGGAGGAGGCGCCGCGCGCGGTCCGGCCCTGGCTCCACCAGCGCACCCGCTGGATGAAGGGATTCCTGCAGACCAGCCTCACCCATGCCCGCGCGCCCCGCCGGACGCTTCGGCAGCTGGGCCCCCTCGGCACCCTCTGCGCCGTCGCTCTGGTGCCCGGGACGGTGATCTCCGCCCTCGCCTACCCGTTCCTGATGGGCCGGGCGGCCTACGACTTCGCGGCCTTCGCGTGGAACGGGTCCCCGGCCCAGGGCGGGTTCTGGGCGAACCTCCCCACCGGCGCCTCCGTCACCCTGTTCGTCGCCGGATTGCTCGCCATGCTGCTGCCGGCGGCCCTCGGCTGCGTCCGGCGCGGCTGGTTCGACCTCCTGACCACCGTGCCGGGGATGCCGGTCTACTTCCTGCTCATCAGCCTCGCCGCCTGGTCGGGGCTGTACGAGCTCGTCCGCGCACCGAACCGCTGGAACAAGACCGAGCACGGCCTCGCCCGCACCTCCCGCACCGGCGCGCTGCGCCCGCAGTGAGGGCGGTCCGGCTCAGCCGAGCTCCAGCGCCGCGAGGGTGTCGGCCACCCGCCGGCGCGCCTCCCCCTCCAACGGCAGGATCGGCCGGGGCGGGGCCGCGCGACAGAGGCCGAGGAGATCGGCGCAGGCATAGATCACCCGCAGGCTCGAATGGGTCCGGAACAGCGCCCAGAGCGGCTCGAGCCGGGCGTTCAGGCGCTGCGCCTCGGCGGTGTCGCCGGCCTCGACGGCCCGGACGATCGCCAGGGCGGGCCGCGGGAACAGCCCGGCGACGACGCTGTACCAGGCCTCGCCCCCCGCCAGCAGGGCCGCGAGCGCGTTCCAGTCGCCGCTGTAGCCGAGAGAGAACCCGGCCGGCACCACCGCGCGCAGCGCGCCGAGATGCTCCGCCGCCCCGCCCGGCTCCGGCGCCGGGCTCTTGATCGCGACGATGCCCGGAACCCGGGCGAGGCGGCCGACGAGGGCCGGGGTGAACCGGAAATGGGTGGTGCCCGGATTGTCGTAGAGGCAGAGCGGCAGGCCGGATTCCCGCGCCACCGTCTCGCAATGCACGAAGACCTCATCCTCGGTGAGCGGCGTGTAGGACATCGCCGCCAGGAGCCCGCCCTCGGCCCCGGCGCCCTTGGCGTCCTGGGCCATCCGCACCGCCTCGTCGGTGCGCAGGGCGCCGACCCCGACGAGGACCGGTACGCGGCCCGCCACCGCCGCGACGGCGGCCTCCACGGCCCGGCGGCGCTGGTGGCGCGCCAGGAACGGATAGGTGCCGGTACTGCCCAGCAGGCCGATCGAGCCGACCCCGGCCGCGACCAGGGGTTGCAGGAGAGCCTGCAAGGCGCCGAGGTCCACCTGGCCGTCGGCGTTCGAGGGTGTGATCGGGAAGGCCGACAGGACGGTCATGGTCGCTCCGGGGCGGACGCTTCGGGGAGGCACCGGCCCCCGTCGTCGTCAGGGTCGACGGCCCGGCGCCCCGCGGCGCCACGCGATCCTGACAGCCTCGTGCCTACAGCACCTGCGTACCTAAAGCATCTTGGCGAGCTCGGCCGCCGCCTCCTGGGGCGGGCGGGCGAGATTGAGCGCGTTGAGGAAGCGGTTCTGGCCGTTCATCACGTAGACCAGGGCGGTGTGCTCCATCGTGTAGTCGCCGTCCTTGGTCGGCACCTTGCGGACATAGGCCCGGTAGGCCTTCACCGCCGCGCTCACCTCCTCCGGCGAGCCGGTCAGGCCGACGATGCGCGGGTCGAAGCTCGCCAGGTAGGTCTTCAGGGCCGCGGGCGTGTCGCGCTCGGGATCGACGGCGATGAACAGGGCGCGCACGTCCTGGCCCTTCGGTCCGAGGGCCTGGAGCACGTCGCCGATCTGCTGCAGCGTGGTCGGGCACACGTCGGGGCAGTGGGTGAAGCCGAAGAACACGAGATGCGTCCGGCCCGCATAATCGCGCTCGGTGACGCGCTGCCCGTCCTGGTTGGTCAGGATGAAGGGGCCGCCGACACTGCTCGTCCCGCCCTCCTGGGTCTTGGGCGCCAGCACCACGAAGGCCGCGACGCAGAGCCCCACGAGGCCGATCGCGAAGGCGAGGAGGGGCAGGAGCGTGCGACGCATGGGAACGGCCTTGCGATCCAGGGATGTGGCGGCTTCAGACCACAGGCGCCGCCCCCGGGCAATCCACCAAACCGTCGCCACCAAACGTCGCCCGGCTGGGCCTGCCTCAGATGGCGAGCTTGTCCGGTTCGATCGCGGCGATCGCCGCCTCGGCGTCCCCGCGGCGCAGGGCGTCGCCCACCATGAGAAGCGCCGGACCGTCGAGGCCGGCGGCCTCGACCCGGGTCGCGAGATCCTGGGCCGTGCCCTCCACCACCTGCTGGTTCGGGCGGGTGGCGTTGAAGACGAGAAGGGCCGGAGTCGCGGGGGCGAGGCCCTCGGCGATCGCCCGCTCCAGCAGCACCCCGAGGGTCTTCTTGGGCATGTAGACCACGGTGGTGACGCTCGGATCGGCCAGCGCGCCCCAGTTCAGGTCCTCGGGCAGGGCCCCGCGCCGGTCGTGACCGGTGACGTATTGCAGCCGTCGCGCCGCGTCGCGGTGGGTGAGCGAGACGCAGAGCGAGGCCGCCGCCCCTTGCGCCGCGGAGACGCCCGGCACCACGCTGACGGGAATGCCGGCGGCCCGGCAGGCATCGATCTCCTCACCGGCCCGGCCGAACACCAGGGGGTCGCCGGATTTCAGGCGGACCACCTGCTTGCCGGACTTGGCGAGCTGCACCATCAGCGCGTTGATGTCGTCCTGCCGGCAGGACGGGCCGTGCCCGGTCTTGCCCACCAGCATGGTGCGGGCCTCGCGGCGGGCATAGTCGAGGATCTCCGGCGCCACGAGATCGTCGTACAGGATGACGTCGGCGTTGCGCAAAGCGCGCAGGGCCTTGAGGGTGAGGAGCTCGGCGTCCCCCGGGCCGGCGCCGACGAGGGTCACGGCCCCGCCCTTCGGCGCGGCCTCGGTCTGCCCCAGGAGCTCGGCGAGGTCCCGGTCCGTCGGCACCCGGTCGGGCTCCGCGAAGGCCCGATCCGTGAAACGCTCCCAGAAGGCGCGGCGGTCCGAGAAGCCGTGGAAGCGGCTCGTGACCTCCTCGCGCCAGTCGCGGGCGGCGCCGATCCAGGCCTTGAACCCGCGCGGCAGCATGCCCTCGATCCGGGCCCGCACGGTCTGGCCGAAGACCGGGGCGGCGCCCTCTGTCGAGATGCCCACCACCATGGGCGAGCGGTTGACGATGGCGCCGAACTTCACGTCGCAGAGATGCGGCCGGTCGACCGCGTTGACGATGGCGCCGGTCGCCCGGGCGGCGGCCACGAAGGCGATACAGTCGTCCTCGTCCTCCATGGCGCCGATGCAGAAGGCGGACCCCGCAAGGTCGTCGGCGTGCCACTGGCGCTCGTGCAGGGTGACGGAGCCCGCGACGATCTCGCCCGGCACCGCGCGCAGCTCGTCGCTGGGCTCGGGCGCATAGACGTCCACGTGGGCCCCGGCGGCGGCGAGCAGCTTCACCTTCCAGGGCGCACCGCCATTGGAGCCGGCCAGCACCGCGCGCTTGCCCTGCAGCGGCACGAAGACCGGCAGGACGGCCAAGGGCTCCAGGCCGGCCGGGGCTCCGCCGCGCGTTGATTCGGTGCCGGCGGGCCGGGTTTCACGGGGGATGCGGGGCGTGCTCATGAGGCTCGGAGATGGGTGTCGATTCGGCCGAAAGTGAGCCTATGCGGCGTTGCGCGCAAGCGCCTCGGGCAGCAGCTTGCGGATCTCGGGGATGCACGAGCCGCAATTCGTGCCGGCCTTGCAGGCGGCGCCCACCGCCTCGACGGTGCCGGCCCCCGCGGCGATGGCCCCCGTGATGACGTCGAGGCCGACCCCGTGGCAGGCACAGACGGTGGGACCGGCCGAGGCCGTCTCGGCGCGGCCCGTCAGGAGGGCGCGTCGGGCCGAGGGCGCGGGCTCCGGGTCCGCGAACAGCGCCTTGGCCTCGTCCCAGCCCGGGCGGGCCTCGGCGGGGCCCAGCGCCAGGCAGGCGACGAGGCGGCCGGCCTCGTAGACGGCGCAGCGGTAGCGTCCGCGGGCGTGGTCGGCGTATTCGGCGAGCTCGTGGCCCTGGAACAGGCCGCGCATCATCAGCGCCACGGCGCGGGAGCTCTCCTGCGTGGCGAATTGCAGCCCCGAGCCGCCGGCGATCGTGGCCCGCGCCCACCACCAGCCCCCCGGCAGGGTGTGCTCGCCGCGGGTCAGCAGGAAGCCCCGGTTGCGATAGGGCACCGGCGCGAGGCCGACCGGGGTCGCCTTCAGCTCGGGCTGGCCCGAGACCGGATCGGGCACGCCGCGCACCAGGGCGCCGACGCGGGCATCCGAGGCGGTGGCGGCGCTCCAGTGGAAGGCGGCGAACAGGTCGCCCGGCCGCACCGCGTCGGTGACCATCGCCTCCAGGGTCGCGCTGCCGTGCGGCGTGCTGAGGCGGGCGAGGTCCCCGTCCTTCAGGCCGAGGGCGGCGGCATCGTCCGGGTGGATCTCCACGAAGGGCACCGCGCGGTGGGCCGAGAGGCGCGGGCTCTTTCCCGTCCGCGTCATCGTGTGCCAGTGGTCGCGGACCCGGCCGGTGTTGAGGACGAGGGGATAGGCCTCGCTCACGCCTTCGGCGAGCGTCGGGGTCTGCACGGCCACGAAGCGGGCGCGCTTGTCGAAGGTGTAGAACTGGCCGTCGGCGAAGAGCCGGGCGCGCGCCTTGCCGCGCTTCGGCAGCGGCCATTGCAGCGGGGCGGTCGTGGCGTAGGCCGCGTCGGCCAGGTCGCTGACGGCCCCGAGGTCGAAGTCGCGGGTGCCGTTGTTCTCGAAGGCCGAGAGGCCGGCGTGCTCCCGGAAGATCGCGGCGGTGCCCGAATAGGCGAAAGCCTCGCCGTGGCCGAGGCGCTTGGCGACGTCGCAGATGATCTGCCAGTCGGCCCGGGCCTCGCCGGGCGGTGTCAGGAAGCTGCGCTGGCGCGAGATCCGGCGCTCGGAATTCGTCACCGTGCCGTCCTTCTCGCCCCAGGCCAGGGCCGGGAGCAGCACGGTCCGGCGTCCCGTCGCCCGGGCGCTGTCGCTGTCGGCCACCGCCTCCGAGACGACGTAGAGGTCGAGGGCCTTCAGGCTCGCGCGGATGCGGTCGGCGCGGGGCATCGACACGATCGGGTTGGTGCCCATCACCCAGAGGGCCTTGATCTTGCCGCGCTCGATCGCCTCGAACAGGGCGACCGCCTTCATGCCCTCGCCCGTGATGATGTTGGGCGCCGACCAGAAGCGGCGGACCCGGTCCACCTCCTCGGGGGTGAAGTGCATGTGGGCGGCCAGCATGTTGGCCAGGCCCCCGACCTCGCGCCCGCCCATGGCGTTGGGCTGGCCGGTCAGCGAGAACGGCCCCGCGCCGGGCAGGCCGATGCGGCCTGTGGCGAGGTGGCAGTTGATGATCGCGTTGCCCTTGTCGGTGCCCTGGGCCGACTGGTTCACCCCCTGCGAGAAGGCGGTGACGACGCGCTTCGTCCGCGCGAAGAGCTCGAAGAACCGAGCCACGTCGGCTTCCGACAGGCCCGTGGCGGCGGCGGTGGCGGGAATCGTCGGCGCGATGGCGCGCGCCCGCTCCAGGGCGCCGTCGAAGCCGCTCGTGTGGTCGAGGACGAAACGGTAGTCCAGGGAGCCGGTGCTGGCGAGGTGCACCAGCAGGCCGGAGAACAGGGCCGTGTCGGTGCCGGCCTTCAGGCCGAGGAAGAGGTCGGCCTCCGCGCCGGTCTGGGTGCGGCGGGGGTCGATCACCACCAGCTTGGTGCCGCGTTTCGCCCGCGCGTCGATCATGCGGCGGAACAGGATCGGGTGGCACCAGGCGGTGTTCGAGCCCACCAGGACGATGAGGTCGGCCTCCTCCAGGTCCTCGTAGCAGCCCGGCACGGTGTCCGAGCCGAAGGCACGCCGGTGGGCGGCCACCGCGCTCGACATGCACAGGCGCGAGTTGGTGTCGACGTGCGGGGTGCCGAGGAAGCCCTTCGCGAGCTTGTTGGCGACGTAGTAGTCCTCGGTCAGCAACTGGCCCGAGAGGTAGAACGCGATCGCGTCCGGCCCGTGCTCTTCGGCGATCCGGCGCAGGGACCCCGCCACGGTGCCGAGCGCCGATTCCCAGCTCGCCCGGACGCCGTCCACCTGCGGGTGAAGCAGGCGGTTGTCGAGGGAGAGCGTCTCGCCCAGCGCCGAGCCCTTGGAGCAGAGCCGGCCGAAATTGGCCGGGTGCGCGGTGTCGCCGGCGATGCCCGCGCCGCCCTGCCCGTCCGGCGTGGCGACCACCCCGCAGCCGACGCCGCAATAGGGGCAGGTGGTCTTGACGGAGGCGGGCGGTGCCTGGACGTGCGCGGTCATGGCGGAATCCTCGGCGGAGAGCGGGGTCGTGGCGTGGAGCAAGGGTCGGGGGGCGCGGGGCGGGGCCTCGTCCACCCCCCTCCGCGGCCGTCCTCCCGCGAGGGGGAGGGGCTGCGCCTCAGTACACGTCGGCCTGGTAGCGGCCGGTCTTCTTGAGGTGGGCGAGGTAGGCCACGGCCTCGTCGGGGTTCTTGCCCCCGAACTGGCCGGCGACGTCGATGATCGCCCGCTCCACGTCCTTGGCCATGCGCTTGGCATCGCCGCAGACGTAGAAATGCGCGCCGCCCTCGAGCCACGTCCACAGCTCCGCGCCGGTCTCGCGCATGCGGTCCTGGACGTAGGTCTTCTCGGCGCCGTCGCGGGACCAGGCCAGCGACAGCCGGGTGAGCACCTTGCGGTCCTTCAGGGCGTTGAGCTCGTCCTTGTAGAAGAAGTCGGAGGCTTGGCGCTGGTGGCCGTAGAACAGCCAGTTGCGCCCCGGCGCTGCCGTCGCGTCGCGCTCGCGCAGGAAGGCGCGGAACGGCGCGATGCCGGTGCCGGGCCCGACCATGATGACGTCCTTCGAGAGATCCTCCGGCAGGGCGAAGCCGTGCGCCTTCTGCAGGTAGACCTTGACCCGCATGCCCTCGGGGATGCGCTCGCCGAGATGGGTCGAGGCCACGCCGAGGCGCAGGCGCGAGCGGTGGCTGTAGCGCACCGCGTCGACGGTGAGCGAGACCCGGCCCGGATCGGCCTTCGGCGAGGACGAAATCGAGTAGAGCCGCGGCTGCAGCTCGTCCAGCGCCTCCAGGAACACCTCCGCGTCGGGGCGCGCGCCGGGGAACTTGTGGAGGGCGCCCAGCACGTCGAGATGGGCGGCGTCGCCGTCCGGGTCCTCGCCGGCGGCCAGCGCCTGCGCCTTCCGGCGGGCCTCGCCCGCGGTGAGCAGCGAGAGGAGCTGGTAAAGCCCGTCCGGCGCGCCGCCCAGGGCGTAGTCGGTCAGCAGCCGGTCGCGCAGGGTCTTGGCCCCGATCCGGCGCTCGGGCCGGGCGCCGAGCTCGGCGATAACCGCATCGACCAGGGCCGGGGCGTTGGCGGGGAACAGACCGAGGGAATCGCCGACCACGTAGTCGATCGGGGTGCCGGTGAGGTCGATCTCGACGTGCCAGGTCTCCTTCTCGCCCCCCGGTGCGTTGAGCCGGGTGCGCGAGACGAAGGTCGCCTCCACGGGGTTCTCCCGGCAGTAGCCGAGGGGGCCGAGCGCGGGAGCGGCCTTGGGGGCGGCGTCCTCGGACGTCTTCGGCGCGGCGCCGCCGCCGGCCCCGAACTCCTCCTCGAGCTTCTTCAGCATCCGGAGCGTGTCCTTGCCGCCGGGCTGGCACAGGTTCAGGCGCTCCTCGTTCTTGAGGAAGATCGCGTTGGCGTAGTCGGCGCAGTTGTAGCCGCACTGGCCGCAATCCTGCTGCGCCATGGCGGCCATCAGCTTCTGCGGCTCGGGCCGTTCCTTCGCCATCGCCATCCGCTCGGGCAGCGGCAGCGAGGGATCGTGCCAGGGCGCGTCGTCGTTGTCCGCGAGTTGTTGCGCGCCGCCGGGCGCTTCGCCGGGTGCGAGGGCCGTGGCGCCCTCCACCGCGGGGCCGAGCAGGGCGGCGAAGTAGCCCGAGAGCCAGGCGCGCTGGTCCGGGTCGAACGGGGCGGTCTCGGGGATGAGGACCAGGGGGGGCGTGACGTGCTCGCTCATGCGGCGGCCTTCAGGACGGGTTGCTCTTCGGCGATGTGGCGCAGCGACTCGGGGCCGGTGCGGGCGGTGAAGGCCTGGAAGCTCTCCTCCGGGCCGATGCGCCGGGCGAGGTAGCTGCGCAGCAGCGCCTCGATGCGGGCCGGGCAATCCTCGGCCCGCACGGCCTTCCAGATCTCGGTGCCGATCCTCGGGCTGTCGCCGAAGCCGCCACCGACCACGATGTCGTAGCCCTCGACCGTGTCGCCCTCCTCCGAGACCACGACCTTGGCGCCGATGAGCCCGATGTCGCCGATGTAGTGCTGGGCGCAGGAGTGGTGGCAGCCGGTGAGGTGGACGTTCACCGGAACGTCGAGCTCCGTCAGGTTCGCCTCGATGTGGTCGGCGATGACGAGGGCGTGGCCCTTGGTGTCGGAGGCGGCGAACTTGCAGCCGCGGTTGCCCGTGCAGGCGACGAGGCCGGCACGGATGCTCGACGCTTCGGTGGTGAGGCCGAGGGCCGCCACGCGGGCGCGGACCTCCGCCACCCTGGCGTCGGGCACGCCGGAAAACAGGAAATTCTGCCAGACGGTCATGCGGATGGCGCCGTCGCCGCACTCGGACGCGATCGCCGCCAGGGCGCGCATCTGGTCGGTGGTCATCTTGCCGACGGGCAGGATCACGCCGACCCAGTTCAGGCCGTCCTGGACCTGCCGGTGCACGCCCACATGGGCGAAGCGGTCCATGGGCCCGCGCGGGGCGATGTGGGCCGGGTCGACCCGGTCGAGCGTGGTCCCCAGCACCGCCTCGACGGCGGCGAGGTACTTGTCGAAGCCCCAGGCGTCGAGGACGTACTTCATCCGGCTCTTGTTGCGGTTGGTGCGGTCGCCGTTCTGGATGAAGACGCGCAGGATGGCGTCGGCGACCTTGTTGCAATCCTCCGGCCGCAGCACGACGCCGGTGTCGCGGGCGAGGTCCCGGTGGCCCGAGATGCCGCCCAGTACGAGGCGCATCCAGATGCCCGGCGCGACGCTCGCGCCCTCCCCCACCCGCACGGCCTGGAAGCCGATGTCGTTGGTCTCCTCCAGCACCGGCATCACGCCGCCGCCGTCGAAGGCGACGTTGAACTTGCGCGGCAGGCCGAACAGCGAGCGGTCGTTGAGGATGTGGTTGTGCCAGGACTTGGCGAGCGGCCGCGTGTCGAGGAGTTCCTGCGCATCGATGCCGGCCACCGGCGAGCCGGTGACGTTGCGGATGTTGTCGGCGCCGGCGCCCCGGGCGGTCAACCCGAGGTCGATCAGCCCGTCGAGGAAGGGCTGGCCGTGCTCGGGGGCGATCTCGCGGACCTGCAGGTTGGCCCGGGTGGTGACGTGACTGTACCCGCCACCATGGGCATCGGCCAGATCCGCGATGCCGGCGAACTGCCAGTGGTGCAGGATGCCGTTGGGGATGCGCAGCCGGCACATGTAGGAATTTTGGGCCGGGGCCACCCAGAACAGCCCGTGGTAGCGCCAGCGGAAATTGTCCTCGGGCTTCGGGGCCTTGCCCGTCTGAGCCTCGGCGATGAGGCGGTTGTGGCCGTCGAAGGGGTTCTCGGCGCGCTTCCACTTCTCCTGCTCGCAGAGCTTGCCGCCGGCCTTCACCGTGGCGTCCTGCGCCTTGATGTGAATCGCGTCGGGGCCGGTGGGCTCGGCCGGGGCGGCGGCGCCCGGCGCGAGCGCCAGGCCGCCGGTCATCCGGGCGGCACTGATGCCGGAGGCGAAGCCTTCGAGATAGCGCTTCTGCTCGGCGTTGAATGCATCGGCCATGGGTAGCCTCCTCACGCTGCGAGGGGTTGGGATGCGGGCGCGGGGCGCCCGAACAGGAGGTCGTCGCGGTGCTCGGCGATCGAGGCGCCGGTGCGGATCAGCTCCTTGCACCAGCCCTGCTCGGCGATGTCGCCGACGAAGACCGCGCCCAGCAGCCGGTCCTCGGCGACGACGAGCTTGCGGTAGAGGCCGAGGCCGGGATCCGACATCAGCACGGTCTCGGCCCCCTCCGGCGCCTCGATCTGGCCGGCGGAGAACACGGGCAGGCCCGAGACCTTGAGGCTGGTGGAGAGGGCGGTGCCGAGATAGGCCGCGTCCTCGCCCATGAGGTGGCGGCTCAGGGCCTCGGCCTGCTCGTAGGCGGGCTCCACGAGGCCATAGACCTGGCCCCGGTGCTCGGCGCACTCCCCCAGCGCGGAGATGCGGGCATCCGACGACTGCATCCGATCGTCCACCAGGATGCCGCGCGCGGTCGCGATCCCGGCATTCTGGGCCAGCGCCACGTTGGGCCGCACGCCCACCGACATCACCACGAGGTCGGCCGGCAGCACGGTGCCATCGGACAGGATCAGGCGCTCGACCCGGCCCTCCCCATCGACCGACGCGGTGTCGGCCTTGAGGAGCACCCTGACGCCGCGCGCCTCCATGGCCCGCTTCACCAGGCCGGCGGCGGCGTGGTCGAGCTGGCGCTCCATCAGCCGGTCCATGACGTGCAGGAGCGTGGTGTCGACGCCGAGCCGCGCGAGGCCGACGGCGGCCTCCAGGCCGAGGAGCCCGCCGCCGATCACGATGGCCCGGGCGTGCTCCACCGCCGCCCGGCGGATGGCGGCCACGTCCGCGAGGTCGCGGAAGGTCAGCACGCCGGGCAGGTCCATGCCGGGCTTGGCCAGCCGGATCGGCAGGGAGCCCACCGCGAGCACGAGCCGGTCGAAGGGCAGGACGTGGGTCTCGCCGACGATCACGAGGCCGTTCTCGCGGTCGACCGCGGTCACCGGCGCGCCGGTGATCAGGCGGATGCCGTGATCGGCGTACCAGTCGAGGCCCCGAAAGGCGCAACCGGCCTCGTCGACCTCGCCGCCCAGCAGCGAGGAGAGCAGCACGCGGTTGTAGGCCGCCTGCGGCTCCGCCCCGACGACGGTGACGTCGTACAGGCCCGGCGCCCGCTCGGTCAGGCGCTCCAGGAAGCGCAACGACGCCATGCCGTTGCCGATCACCACCAGCCGTTCCCGCATCGCTCGCGATCCGTCCGTCAGGCCGCGATGGCGGGCTTGGCGTGGCGCGCGTAGAGGAATTCCAGCACCTCGGCGCGGGCGTGGGTGTAGGTCGCGTCCTCCACGAGATCGAGGCGGCGGCGCGGCCGCTCGAGGTCGACGGTCAGGATCTCGCCCACCGTGGCCGAGGGGCCGTTGGTCATCATCACGATGCGGTCGGAGAGGAGCACCGCCTCGTCGACGTCGTGGGTGATCATGATCACGGCGTTCTTCAGCCGGGCATGGATGTCCATCAGCGAGTCCTGGAGATGGGCGCGGGTGAGCGCGTCCAGGGCCCCGAAGGGCTCGTCGAGGAGCAGCACCTTCGGCTCCATGGCGAGGGCGCGGGCGATGCCGACGCGCTGCTTCATGCCGCCCGAGATCTCGCTCGGGCGCCGGTCGGCGGCGTGGGTCATGTTCACGAGCGCCAGGTTGTGGTCGATCCAGGCGTTGCGCTCGGCCTTCGACTTCTTGCCCTTGAAGACCTTGTCGACGGCGAGCGCCACGTTCTCGCGCACGGTGAGCCAGGGCAGGAGCGAGTGGTTCTGGAACACCACGGCCCGGTCCGGGCCGGGGCTGTTCACCTCCTTGCCTTCGAGGAGCACGCCGCCGGTGGAGGCCTTGAGCAGGCCGGCCACGATGTTGAGCACCGTCGACTTGCCGCAGCCCGAATGCCCGATCAGCGAGACGAACTCGCCCTTGTCGATCTTCACGCTGACGTCGCGCAGGACCTCGTTGGTGCGGCCCGCGCGGGTGAAGCTGATGCCGACGTTCTCGATGCTGAGATAGCTCATGGGAATCCCTCCTCAGGCCGTCGCGGTGCCGCGGGTGACCAGGGTGCCGACGAAGGCGACGAAGCGGTCGAGGATGAAGCCGATGATCCCGACATAGACGAGGGCGACGATGATCTCGGAGATGTGGGAGGAGTTCCACGCGTCCCAGATGAAGAAGCCGATGCCGACGCCGCCGATGAGCATCTCGGCCGCCACGATGGCGAGCCAGGACAGGCCGACGCCGATGCGCAGGCCAGTGAAGATGTAGGGGGCCGCCGAGGGCAGCATGATCTTGGCGAAGAACTCCAGCGGGTTCAGGCGCAGCACCGCCGCCACGTTGCGGTAGTCCTGCGGGATGTTCCGGATGCCCACCGCCGTGTTGATGATGATCGGCCAGATCGACGTGATGAAGATCACGAAGATCGCGGAGGGCTGTCCGTCCCGGAACGCGGCGAGCGACAGCGGGAGCCAGGCCAGCGGCGGGATCGTGCGCAGGACCTGGAAGATCGGGTCGAGGCCGCGCATGGCCCATTCCGACTGCCCGATCAGGGTGCCGGTGAGGATGCCCACGACGGTGGCCAGGGCGAAGCCGAGGGCGACGCGCTGGATGCTGGCGGAGATGTGCCAGAACAGACCCTTGTCGGTACCGCCGTTGTCGTAGAACGGGTGGGCGATGATGTCCCAGGCCTCGGTGACGACGCGCGAGGGCGGCGGCAGGCCGGCGCCGGGGCGCGAGCAGAGCATCTCCCAGATCACCAGGAACGCGATCAGCACCACGACCGGCGGGATCAGGTTCTTGGCGATGGTGTTCAGGGTGGCCATCGTGACGAGGGGCGCCCGCTTCGGCTTGGCCGGCGCGGCGGCGGCGCTGGCCGCGAGGGTGGTGGTGTTGGCCATCACGCGATCCTCTTGATGCCGAGGCTGGACAGGTAGGCGGCGGGATCGGCCGGATCGAAGACCTTGCCGTCGAAGAAGGTCTCCTTTCCGCGGGAGGTGGAGGCCGGGATCGCGGTGACGCCGAGGGCCTTGGCCGCCTCGCGCCAGAGGTCTTCGCGGTTCACCTTGGCGATCAGCGCCTTGGTGTCGGTCTGCGCGTCGAACTTGCCCCAGCGGATGTCCTCGGTGAGGAACCAGAGGTCGTGAGACTGGTAGGGATACGAGGCGTTGTCGTTCCAGAACTTCATCACGAAGGGGCTGTTCTCGACCACGCGGCCGTCGCCGTAATCGATCGTGCCCTTGATGCGGCCGGCGACGTCCGAGACCGGGACGTTCATCCACTGGCGCTTGGCCGCGATGGCGGCGACCTCGTCCTTGTTCTCGGGCCGGTCGCACCAGGCCTGCGCTTCCAGCACCGCCATCAGCAAAGCCTTGGTGGCGTTCGGGTACTTCTCCGTGAAGGAGGCCCGCATGGCGAAGGCCTTCTCGGGGTGGTCCTTCCAGAGCTCGCCGGTGGTGAGCGCGGTGTAGCCGAGGCCCTGCTGCACCAGCTGGGCGTTCCACGGCTCGCCGACGCAGAAGCAGTCCATCGTGCCGACCTTCATGTTCGCCACCATCTGGGGCGGCGGCACGACGATGGTCTCGATGTCCTTGTCCGGGTCGATGCCGCCGGCGGCCATCCAGTAGCGGATCCAGAGGTCGTGGGTGCCGCCCGGGAAGGTCATGGCCGCCTTGACCGACTTGCCGGCGGCCTTCTTCTTCTCGATCGCCGCCTTGAACACCTTGGCGTCCAGGGCAACCTTCTGGTCGAGGTATTCCTTGGCGACCGAGATGCACTGGCCGTTGGTGTTGAGCCGAGCCAGGATGTGCATCGGCACGGGCACGTTGTTCTGCGTCACCCGTCCGGCCGAGATCAGGTAGGGCATCGGCGTCAGGATGTGGGCGCCGTCGATGCCGTTGCCTTCGGAGCCGAGGACGAGGTTGTCGCGGGTGGTGCCCCAGCTCGCCTGCTTGAGCACCTCGACGTCGGGCATGCCGTGCTTGGCGAAGAAGCCCTTCTCCTTGGCCACGAAGAGCGGGCTCGCGTCGGTGAGCGCGATGAACCCGAGCTTGGCGCCCTTCACCTCGGGGCCGGCCCCCTGCGCGAAGGCGCCCCCCGGCAGGGCCGTGCGGGCGAGGGCCGCCAGGGACAGCGTCGCGGCGGCCCCCTTCAGGAGGTCACGGCGGTTGTTGCGGACACCGTCAGTCATCGAACCCGAAACCCTCGCAATCATGGACATCCGCCAAAGAAAAAACCGCCGACCAAGCACATCCATCGAACGCACGATCGGCGTTCCGTGGGGGACTCGGGTCAGCGGCTCTGCCGACGGATAAGGCTCGTCATCGTTGGCGAGCCCCCGATGCTCTGCACGGGGCGTGCCAAGTCTGGTGCGGCCGCCGGACCATTGCGATGCCGGGCATCCCGGATGCGCTTCAACCGGTTCCGATCAAAGGTCTTTGTCAGAAACGTCTCAGCGGCCGCCTTCGGTTTCGGAGCCCGTGCGGATGCGAGAAACCAGGCCGGACCGCGAGATCGGCCGCCCGGTCTGCCTGCCTGCGCGCCACGCGCTGCGCTGCACAATCCGCGGGCACCCTGCCGATGCCCGCGGCAGCGGCCTCTCAGCCGGCGGCTGCGTACAGGTCGGGCCGGTAGATCGCCCGGGCACGGGCGGACAGGGCGGGCGTGGGCGTGATCTGACCGGCCTGTCCCATCTGGTCGAGGAGCCAGTTGGCCTGGTCGGGAACCGGCCGCTCGGCCGCGGCGCCGAACACGACGAAGCGCGACGCGGGCCGCTCGGTCCCGTCCGGATCGACCACCACGGTGCCGGCCAGGGCCCAGCGGACGAGGCCCGGATCGATGCCGAGATGGCTCGGATGGGCGAGCAGGCTCGCCAGCTCGCCCCGGTTCTCGGCCGCCGCGCACCAGCGCCCGGCCCGACGCACCGCGCGGACCAGGGCCGCACTCGTCTCCGCCGCATAGGCTGGCAGCGCCAGCACCTTTTCCGGGCAGTCCGGGGCCAGTTCGCAGCCAAGGGCGACGATGCGGCCGTATCCCTCGGCCACCGACACGCTGTTCCAGGGGCTGCCGGCGCAGAACCCGTCGATCTGCCCGGAGCGCAGGGCCTGGGCGATCCAGGGCGGCGGGATCACCACCAGCCGGGTCGCGGCGTCGAGGTCGAGCCCGCCGCGGGCCGCGAACATCCGGAGCTGGTAGGTGTGGCAAGAGAAGGGGTGCACGGTGCCCAGCGTCAGGGGTCGACCCTGTGTGACCCGCACGCGTGCGACACGGGAAAACGCGCGTGCCATCGAGTCGAGATCGTCGGCCTCCGGCGCCATCTCGGCCCAGAGCGGGCGCGAGACCGTGACCGCATTGCCGTTGAGGCTGAGCCCGAGGGGCACCACCAGGTCGGTCTCCGGCCCGCTGATGCCGAGGGCGCTGGCGAGGGCGAGGGGCGCCAGCATGTGCGCGCCGTCGAGGTGCCCGAGCGCCAGCTTGTCCCGGAGCGTCGCCCAGGAGGGCTCACTGACGAGGTCCACCGCCAGGCCTTCGGCGGCGGTGAAGCCCCCCTCCACGGCGGCGATCAGGGGCGCCGCGTCGATGAGCGGCACGTATCCGAGAGCGAGTCTCATCGGGGCAGGCCTCTCATCCCAGGAGATCCGCCGCGGTCACGATGGCGCGGGCGATGTCGGCGATTTTCCGCTTCTCGTTCATGGCCTTGCGCCGCATCGTCCGGTAGGCCTCCTCCTCCGAGAGGCCTTTGGCCGTCATCAGGATACCCTTGGCCCGCTCGATGAGCTTGCGGTCGGCGAGCTCGCCCCGCGCCTCCGACAATTCGCGTTGCAGCCGCGCGAAGGCGTTGAAGCGCAGGATCGCCACGTCGAGGATCGAGCGGATGCGCTGCGGCTGCAATCCGTCGACGACGTAGGCGGAAATGCCCGCATCCATCGCCGCCTGCATCATCGGCACGTCCGAGCGGTCGACGAACATCGCCACCGGCCGCTCCACGTGTCGGGACAGGCCCGACATCTGCTCCAGGATGTCCCGGCTCGGGCTCTCCAGGTGGATCACGACCACGTCCGGGTTCAGGGCCGCCACCCGGGCCGGCAGGTCGGCGGTGTCGGGCAGGACCACGACGCGGGTGAAGCCCGCCGCCATGAGGCCCTCCTCGAGGATCGCGGCGCGGGCACGGCTCGGGTCGATCACGGCGACGGTCAGGGTCGGCTCGGTCATCGGTGTCCGGGGACGCGAATCGGGGTTGGGGCGGTCCCGGCAGGTCGCATGCCGGTCGAGGGGATGACAAGGCACATGACGCGGTGGGCGCGGGCGTGGCGTTCGGAAGGCGGGGAACAGGAGGGTCATCACCGGGAAGGCAAGCCGCATGCCCGGCGAAACATTACCGTTTGGAGAGGAAACAGCCCAGGTTCCGCCGCAAACGGCCCGGCTAATGGCGCTGGCGATCGGACCGGTTGCTGAAACGCACAGCGAGGTGCCCCGGATGTCAGGCTGCACGCCCCCCGATCAGACGGCGTTCGAATCGGGTTCCGCGCGTGGCGTGACGCCGCCCCTCCTGCCGACGCTGGCCATGGCGGTGATCCTCGGGGCAGCCTCCTATCTCTGCCACGAGCCGGCCCCTGTGGCACCGGCCTCAGTTCCGGCGACAGCGGTGGCTGCCGCACCGGAGGCGACGGCGGTGGCGCCCTTCATCCCGGCCCCTCTTGCCTTCCAGTCCCAGTTCCCACTGGTCATCGTCGCCCAGGCCGAGCCCGCCGCCCAAGCCCACAGGACCGTGCCTCGGCCTGCCCGCCTTGCCGCTCAGCGCGGGTTCGAGCATCCCCGCCTTGCAGCCGCCAAGGTCGCGCCGACCACCGACAAGGCGCCGCAGGTTTCCGAGAGGGCACCGCAGGCCCCAGCGAGACCGCCGCAGGTTCGAGAGAAGGCCCTGCCCTCCGCGGCCGAGGCCGAGGTCTCGCATGCCGCCGCCGAGGGGGACGAGGGCGTGCTGCCCGGGATCGGCCTGCCTGACGCGACCTTGCCCGACCTCGCCCTGCCGTTCGCGCCGACGATCCGCGCGGTGACCCAGGCGGGCGCCGCTGCCGGCGCCTTCATGGGCGCTAAGACCGCCGCCGCCGGTACCTTCGTGAGCGACCAGGGCGCGGCCCTCGGCGCGGAGACCGCAACCCTCGGTGCCGCCGTCTCCGGTTGGATCGGGCGCCTCCGCTGAACGCTTTCGAAGCGTTGGCGGGCCAGCAAAAGCGCCCCTGACCCTGGACCCTGCCGCCTTCGAAGACTACGTGGACGCTCAGCGATGCTGCGCGGCCCCGTGACGGTCGACGTCGCGAGGACGAGGACCTGTATGGCCGGACGGATCGAGGATTACGCGCTCGTCGGCGATGGCCGTACCGCTGCGCTGATCGCCCGCGACGGCAGCGTTGACTGGCTCTGTTGGCCCCGCTTCGATTCCGCCGCCTGCTTCGCCGCCCTGCTCGGCACGGAGGATCACGGCTACTGGAAGCTCGGCCCTATGGATGCGGCTGCCACGACGCGCCAGTATCGCGAGGGCAGCCTCGTCCTGGAGACCCGGCACGAGACCGCCGCCGGCGTCGTGCGAGTGACCGACTACATGCCGGCCAACGATGGCGCGCATCTCGTCAGGATCATCGAGGGGCTCGAGGGGACCGTGCCCATGCGGATGCGCCTTCGCGTCCGCTTCGATTACGGATTGGCGGTGCCCTGGGTCTCGCACAACGAACTCGGTGATCTCCGCGCGATCTCCGGACCGCACAAGGTGGTGCTGCGCACCCTAGTGCCGACGTTCGGCCAGGATCAGACCACCGTCTCGGAATTCACGGTGGAAGCCGGTCAGAGCGTGGCCTTCACCCTGAGCTACGGGGCATCCCACGAGGACGACCCCGCGCCGATCCAGCCGCGCAAGGTGCTGTTCGAGACCGATCGCTACTGGCGCGACTGGTCCAGCCGCGCTGCTTCCGGCACACCCTGGGACGCGATCCTGAAGCGCTCGCTGCTCACCCTGAAGGCGCTGATCTACCAGCCGACCGGCGGCATCGTGGCCGCGCCCACCACGTCCCTGCCGGAGGATCTCGGCGGCGTACGCAACTGGGACTACCGGTTCTGCTGGCTGCGCGATTCCACCTTCACGCTGATCGCCCTGATGGATGGCGGCTACCTCGACGAGGCCCGCGCCTGGCGCGACTGGCTGGTGCGCGCCGTGGCTGGGAACCCGGAGCAGGCGCACATCCTCTACGGCATCGCCGGGGAGCGCATGCTGCCCGAGATCGAGCTCGATTGGCTGCCCGGCTACGAGAACTCGAAGCCCGTGCGCATCGGCAACGCGGCGGTGGAGCAGTTCCAGCTCGACGTCTACGGCGAAATCTTCGACGCGCTCTATCAGGCGCACCAACGCGGCCTCCAGGGCGATGCCGACGGCTGGCGCGTCGGCGAAGCGCTGCTGCGCCATCTCGAGAAGGTCTGGTGTACGCCCGACGAGGGCATCTGGGAGGTGCGCGGCGGACGCCGGCACTTCGTTCACTCGAAGGTCATGGCCTGGGTCGCCTTCGATCGGGCCATCCGTTCCTTCGAGGAGGCCGAGACCCGCGAGCAGGATGAGGTTCGGACCACCGGTTTGAGCCACCGGCCCAAGGAGGCTCGTGACGTGCCGGTGGCGCGCTGGCGCGAGATCCGCGAGCAGATTCACGCGGAGGTCTGCGCCAAGGGCTTCGACCCTGAGCTGAACAGCTTCGTGCAGTCCTACGGTTCGAAGCGACTCGACGCGAGCCTGCTGCTCATCGCCCATATGGGCTTCCTGCCCCAGGACGACCCGCGGGTGGTCGGCACCGTGGAGGCCATCGGGCACACCCTGATGCGCGACGGCTTCGTGCTGCGCTACGACACCGAGAACCAGACCACCGACGGTCTGCCCGGCGACGAGGGCGCGTTCCTGCCCTGCTCGTTCTGGTACGCCGACAACCTCATCGGTCTCGGGCGCTGCGACGAGGCGCGTGCGCTGATCGAGAGGCTGATCGGCGTCTGCAACGATGTCGGATTGGTGGCGGAGGAGTATGATGTGAAGGCCCGGCGCCTCGTGGGCAACTTCCCGCAGGCTTTCAGCCACGTCACGCTGGTGAATACCATTCTCAACTACAGCCGGGCCAAGGGGCCGGCCAGGGAGCGGAGCAGCGGCTCTGCGGAAGCCGAATCTCCGGGTGCGACCACGCCTGCACCCCAACGGTGCGACGCCTGAGCGTTTCGGACGCTCCAGGCGAACAAGCCCACAGATGAAGGACGACGAGAGATGAGCGGAGCAGATACCAAGCCGAACGCGGCCCTGAGCGAGATCGACAAGCTCAGCATCGACACGCTCCGGACGCTCGCCATCGACGCGGTGCAGAAGGCCAATTCAGGCCATGCCGGCGCCCCTATGGCGCTGGCACCGGTGGCCTACACCCTATGGAACCGCTACCTGCGCTATGACCCGGCGCACCCGCACTGGCCCAATCGCGACCGCTTCGTGCTCTCGGCCGGTCACGCCTCGATGCTGCTCTACGGCCTGATCCATCTCGCCGGCGTGACCGAGAAGGACGGCGGCAACGCGCCCGCCCTGACCATCGACGACCTCAAGAATTTTCGCCAACTCGACAGCCGGACTCCCGGCCATCCCGAGTACCACTTCACCACCGGCGTCGAGACCACGACCGGTCCCCTCGGTCAGGGCGTGGCGAACTCCGTCGGCATGGCGATGGGCGGCCGCTTTCTGGGCGAGCGCCTGAATCGGCCCGACCTGCCGCTGTTCGACTACAACGTCTACGCCATCTGCTCGGACGGCGATCTGATGGAAGGCGTCGCCTCGGAGGCGGCCTCCATCGCCGGGCACCTGCGTTTGTCGAACCTGTGCTGGATCTACGACAACAACACCATCACGATCGAGGGCCACACCGAACTCGCCTTCTCCGAGGAGGTCGCGGCTCGCTTCCTTGCCTATGGCTGGCAGGTCCTGCGCGTGGCCGATGCCAACGATGTCCACGCGGTCTCGTCGGCTCTGGAGACCTTCCTCCAGTCCAGCGACCGCCCGACGTTGATCGTCGTCAACTCGATCATCGGCTACGGCGCGCCCAAGAAGCAGAACACCGCTAAGGCCCACTCGGACGCGCTCGGCGAGGACGAGGTCAAGGGGGCCAAGCGTGCCTATGGCTGGCCCGAGGACGCGCAGTTCCTGGTGCCCGACGGGGTCTACGACAACTTCCGCAATGGCATCGGCAAGCGCGGTGCCGAACTCTACGCCACCTGGGAGGGCTTCTTCCATGAGGCCAAGGCCGCGGACCCGGTGCATGCCGAGGAACTCGATGCCTATCTCGAGGGCCGGTTGCCGGCCGGCTGGGACAAGGACATTCCGGTCTTCGAAGCGGACGCCAAGGGCCTTGCCACCCGTGAGTCCTCCGGGAAGGTGCTGAACGCCATCGCGCAGCACGTGCCGTTCATGCTGGGCGGCTCGGCCGATCTCGCGCCGTCCAACAAGACCAATCTCACCTTCGAGGGAGCCGGCTCTCTGACACCCTTCGAACCGGGTGGCCGCAACATCCACTTCGGTGTGCGCGAGCACGCGATGGGCTCGATCGTGAACGGCCTCGGCCTCGTCGGTTTGCGCGCCTACGGCGCCACCTTCCTGGTCTTCGCCGACTACATGCGCCCGCCGATCCGTTTGGCGGCCTTGATGGAGGTGCCGGTCTTCCACGTCTTCACGCACGATTCGATCGGCGTCGGCGAGGATGGTCCCACCCACCAGCCGGTGGAGCAACTGCTGACGCTGCGGGCGATCCCGGGGCTCGTCACCCTCCGCCCGGCGGACGCCAACGAGGTCGCGGAATCCTATCGGGTGATCATGAGCCTGAAGGATCAGCCGGCGGTGCTGGCGCTGAGCCGCCAGCCGCTGCCGACCCTGGACCGGTCGACGTACGCCGCGGCGTCCGGCACCGCCAAGGGGGCCTATGTCCTCGCCGATTGCGAGGGAACGCCAGAGGTCATCCTCATCGGCACCGGCTCGGAGGTACAGCTCTGTGTCTCGGTCTACGAGGCGCTGACGGCAGAGGGCGTCAAGGCCCGCGTCGTCTCGATGCCGTCCTGGGACCTGTTCGAGCGTCAGGACGAGGGCTACCGCAACAGCGTGCTGATCCCCGAGGTACTGGCCCGCGTCGCCGTCGAGCAGGGCTCGGTGATCGGCTGGGACCGCTTTGCGGGCTCGGCGGGCACGATCATCGGCATGCACACCTTCGGCTCCTCGGCGCCGATCAAGGACCTGCAGACGAAGTTCGGCTTCACCCCTGAGAAGGTGCTCCAGGCCGCCCGCGATCAGATCGCTCGACACAGGAAGTAGGCGGCGCGAACGTTTTCCCCTTCCCTTCTGGGGGAGGGCCGAGGGCCGAGCCGGCGCCGCCAGCTTCCCCAGCCGGTCAGCGTGACCGGCCCCACCCTACCATCCTCTCCTCCCCTCGTTGGGGGGAGATGCACAGAACCGGTGATGGATGTCGGCGACGGGGCTCCCCGCCCGGCGCCCAGACGACGAGGAGTTTCCCATGAACCCGCTCAAGGCTCTCTTTCCCGAACAGGGGCAGGCCGTGTGGCTCGATTTCGTCGCCCGCGGCTTCGTTGCGCAAGGCAAGCTGAAGGCTTTGGTGGACGAGGACGGCCTGCGTGGCGTCACTTCGAACCCCTCGATCTTCGAGAAGGCCATCGGCGGATCGTCGGAATACGACGACGCCCTGAAATCCGTGATGGATCAAGGCGATGCCCGCGTCATCGACCTCTACGAAGGTTGCGCGGTGGCCGACATCCAGGCCGCCGCCGATGTGCTGCGCCCGGTCTACGACGAGAGCGACGGCGCCGACGGCTACGTCAGTCTTGAGGTGTCGCCTTACTTGGCTCTCGACACCGAGGAAACCTTGGCCGAGGCCCGCCGCCTCCACGCGATGGTGGCCCGCGACAACCTGATGGTGAAGGTGCCGGCGACTCGTGAGGGCATTCCGGCGATCCAGGCCCTGACCGCGGACGGCATCAGCATCAACGTCACCCTTCTGTTCTCGGTCGACACCTACGAGGCGGTGGCCCGCGCCTTCATCGCCGGCCTGCAGGCCTTCGCGGCCAAAGGCGGTGACGTGTCGAAGGTCGCGAGCGTTGCGAGCTTCTTCATCAGCCGGATCGATGTCGCGGTCGACAAGGCCTTGGACGAGGCCGGCGGCTTCGACGACCTCAAGGGCAAGGTCGCCATCGCCAATGCCAAGCTCGCCTACCAGCGCTACAAGGTTATCCACGCCGAGCCGCAATGGCAGGCCCTCGCGCAGAAGGGTGCCAAGGCGCAGCGTCTGCTCTGGGCCTCGACGGGCGTGAAGAACAAGGCTTATTCCGACGTTCTCTACGTCGAGGCGCTGATCGGCCCCGATACCGTCAACACCATGCCGCCGGCCACCATGGACGCGTTCCGCGATCACGGTACCGTCAAGGCCGCCATCGAGAGCGACGTCTCGGGCGCGCAGGCCGTGATGGCGCGCCTCGCCGAGGCCGGCATCCACATCGAGACGGTCGCCGACACCCTGGTCGACGAGGGCGTGCAACTCTTCATCGACGCCGCCGATAAGCTCCTCAGTGCGGTGGCGGCCAAGCGCATCGACTTCCTGGGGCCGAAGCTCGACGCGCAGACTCTCGTGTTGGGCGAGACGCTCGGCGCCGCCGCCAAGAAGGCGGTCGAGGAGTGGCGCGCGTCCGGCAAGATCCGCCGGCTCTGGGCGCACGACAAGACCGTTTGGAGCGGGACGGACGAAGACCGCTGGCTCGGCTGGTTGCGCATCGTCGAGGACGAGCTCGACCATGTCGCCGACTACGAGGCCTTTGCCGAGGACGTGCGGGCGGGCGGCTTCAGCGACGTCGTCGTTCTTGGAATGGGCGGCTCGAGCCTCGGCCCGGAAGTGCTCGCCGAGACTTACGGCAGCCGCGAGGGCTTCCCCCATCTGCGGATTCTCGACTCCACCGATCCGGATCAGGTCCGCGAGACGGAGGCCGCGATCAGCCTGCCGACCACGCTGTTCATCGTGGCGAGCAAGTCGGGCTCGACCCTCGAGCCCAACGTCTTCCGGGATTACTTCCTCGGCCGGATGAAGGAGACGGTGGGGGCCGACAAGGCCGGTGCCCATTTCGTCGCCGTCACCGACCCGGGTTCGGCCATGGAAAAGGCCGCGAAGACGGACAATTTCCGAAAGATCTTCTACGGCGTGCCGCAGATCGGCGGGCGCTACTCGGTCCTGTCGGCGTTCGGCCTCGTCCCGGCGGCGGCTTCAGGTATCGACGTGAGGACCTTCCTCGACACCGCCCGAACCATGGTCCGCTCCTGTGGCCCAGCCGTGCCGCCTGCCCAGAACCCGGGCGTGCTCCTCGGCACCGCCATGGGGGCGGCTGCGCTGAGCGCTGGCCGTGACAAGGTCACGATCGTCGCGTCCCCCGGCATCGACACCTTCGGCGCCTGGGCCGAGCAACTCATCGCCGAATCCACCGGCAAGGCGGGCAAGGGCCTGATCCCCATCGACGGCGAGCCCGTCGACGTACCCGCCGTCTACGGCCGCGACCGCTTCTTCGTCTACCTGCGCCTCGACGGCCGCGCCGATCCTCACCAGGACGAGGCGGTGCGCAACCTCGAGCGAGAAGGCCACCCGGTGGCGCACATCACCCTGGCCAACGAGGAGCAGCTGCCACAGGAATTCTTCCGCTTCGAGATCGCCACGGCGGTCGCGGGCGCGATGCTCGGTATCAATCCCTTCGACCAGCCCGACGTCGAGGCGAGCAAGATCGAGACGAAGAAGCTGTTCGATGCGGCCGAGAAGAGCGGTGCCCTGCCGGGCGAGACACCGATCTTCGCCGACGAGACGATGGCCCTCTACGCGGATCCGTGCAATGCCGGCGCCCTGCCCCGGGCCACCGAAGGGCTCGAGGCGGCCATCGCGGCCCATCTCGCCCGGGCGAAGGACGGCGACTACGTCGCGCTCCTGGCCTATGTGGCCCGCAATCCCGGCCACCACGCGATCCTGCAGGAGGCCCGGGTGGCGCTGCGCGACACGCGCCGCCTCGCCACTTGCCTCGAATTCGGGCCGCGCTTCCTGCACTCCACCGGTCAGGCCTACAAGGGCGGCCCCGATACTGGCGTGTTCCTGCAGATCACGGCCGATCCCTCGGCGGATCTCGCGATTCCCGGTCGCAGCCTCGGTTTCGGCACGGTGGTGGCGGCCCAGGCCCGGGGCGATTTCGCGGTCCTGGCCGAGCGCAGACGCCGGGCCCTGCGCGTCCATATCAAGGGCGGTCAAGTCGAGGCCGGCCTGAAGCGCATCGCCGCGGCGATTCGAGCGGCGCTCTAGCATCGGCTCCAGGGCACCCCCGTCGGGGACCTCGAGAACCGCCCGCTTCCAACAGGGAGCGGGCGGTTCTTTGCCGAGGGAGCTGATCCGAAACGGACGCGGCGGCTCGGGCAGAGACGCGGCCGCGACCTACGACGCGAAGCCGTTGTCCCGTCCCCAGATGATGGCCTCGCCGCGGCGATGAATGCCGAGCTTCCGATAGAGTGCGGCAGCGTGGTTGCGCACGGTGTTGGGGGTCAGCCCCAGGCGCTTGGCGATGGCGCCGTCGCCGAGGCCCTGACAGATCAGGCGGAGCACCTCGCCCTCGCGGCGGGTGAGGTCGGGTCTGACCGGCGCTGGCTCCGAGGAACTCGGATGACGCAGGCTGCCGAGCTTGTCGATCAGACCGCGGCTGAACCACGAGGTGTCGGCCATCACGGTCTCGATCGCATCGAACAATTCACGCTCGGAGCGCTTGCGATCGCTGATGTCCTGCAGCACCGCGAGGAGACAGGGTTCGTCGCCGATGGTGACGCTCTCGGCCGAGACGAGGCAGTCGAGATCGATTCCATCCCGGCTGCGCAGGCAGGCCTCGAAGCCGAGAACGCTGCCTTGCTCGGCAAGGTCATGGCCGAAGCGCTCGCGCTGAGCGCCGTTGGCCCAAAGGCCGATCGCATCGAGTTCGTGCCCCACCACGGCGTCCTCCGCATGACCGAAGGTCCGCGTGAAGGCTTGGTTGATTCCGATCACGGCGAGGCCATCGGCCCGACACAGCAGAGTCGGAACGGGCGTGAGGCGGAACGCCGTCGCGAAGCGCTCCTCGCTGTGGCGCAGGGCTGTCTCGGCCTTCTTGCGCAATTCAAGATCGGCGAAGGTGAAGAGCATGCAGGGCTCGTCGCCCATGTCGATGGGCTGGCCTGCCACGATGACGAACCGGGTACCGCCGTCGGGCAAACGCAGGCAGGCCTCCATCTGCGGGATCGTCTCGCCCGCGTTGAGGCGTGCGATGGCCAAGTCCCGGCTGCGGGCCTCGTTGAGTACGTCGACCTCATAGACGCTGCGCCCGATGATGTCCGCGCTGCGATAGCCCGTCATTTCCAAGAAGCCGAGATTGACCTTCACGTGGCGGAGGTCTGACAGCCGGCAGATCACGGCCGGTGCCGGGTTCGCGTTGAATGTCTTCTCGAAACGTTCTTCGGCTGCGAATTGCGAGGTGACGTCGGCCAGGATCAGCACGAGGCAATCGGGCTTGCCCGCCGCATCCCTGATGATGAGGCTGCGGATGCGCTGCATCACATCGAATTCGGGCCGGTCCGTTCGTCGGACATTGACGATGACCTCATCGAAGGTCTCGCCGGCGAGAACGCGCTCGATCGGCGTGCGCGTGATGACGTGGTTGTTGCGGTAGCGCAGGACAAAGGTCTCGCGAAATGCCGAGACCGTTCCGCCCAGTTCGGCGAGGTCAGCCGCCCCGTGCATCGCGAGGGCGGCCGCATTGGCCCAGGCAATGCGCTGATCGGGCTCGATGAGGATCACGCCCTCGGAGAGCCCGGCGATGATTTGGTGCAGCTGAGAACGGTCGACACCCGTCGTCAAAGGTTTTGGCATCCTGTGTACAGAAGCGGCGCCGACACCGGAGAGGACGCCCGGGTGCGTCGGAGCCCCTCACGCGAACGAATCCGTTCGCCCGAGGAACAAACGCAGGAGCGTCCGACTCGTTGCCGAAATGTTCCGGGCCGGGAAGCGTGGCCGCTGCTTTGCATGCAATATTCCTGCTGAATGGGTTAGGCGGGAGATCGCGATGTGCCAAGGTGACGATCCGAGTTGTAGCCACTTTCCCGAGCACCGGCGGCGCCTGCTGGGCGACCTCGAACCGGAGCGGCGGGCCTTCCTGAAGAGCGGCTTCGTCGCTTCGGGTGGCGCCGCCGCTCTGATGGCCGGTGGCCTCACGTTGCCCGGTGTCGCCCTTGCCCAGGCGAGCGCGCAGCGTGGCCCCAAGCGGACGGCGCATTACCACCTGCCGGCCACGGCCGAGACCGTGCATTGGGGCTATTTCAGCCGCAGCCTGAAACCGCAGATCGAGATCGATTCCGGCGATTACGTCACCATCGAAACCCTGACGCACCATGCCAACGACGACGCCGAGCGCATGGTCAACGGCGATCCCGGTGCAGAGAGCGTCTTTCTCTGGACAAAGGAGAAGAAGGGCGTCGCCCGGCGCGGGGCCGGCCCGGAGGACACCAAATTCGGACCCGGCGGCGGCCTCGGCGTGCATATCTGTACCGGCCCGGTGGCGATCCGTGGAGCCGAGCCCGGCGATGTCCTCGAGGTCCGCATCCTGGACGTGATGCCCCGCCCCTCGGCCAACCCGACCTTCAAGGGCCGCACCTTCGGGAGCAACGCCGCCGCGAACTGGGGTTACCACTACAAGGACATGATCACCGGTGATCGGCCCCGCGAGGTGGTGACGATCTACGAGGTCGATGCCACGGGCGCGCGCGATTGGGCACAGGCGGTCTACAGCTTTCGCTGGCCGGGCGTGACGGACCCGTCCGGTGTCGACCACCCGACCATCGACTATCCGGGCCTGCCGGTGGACCACACCCGCACGCAGCGCAATTTCGATGCGCTCAAGGGCTTCCGCGTGCCAATCCGACCGCATTTCGGGACGATGGGCTTGGCACCCAAGGAAGCCGAGATGGTGAACTCGATCCCGCCGAGCTACACCGGCGGCAACATCGACAACTGGCGCATCGGCAAGGGCGCGACCCTCTACTATCCTGTCGCCGTGCCGGGCGCCCTGTTCTCGGTGGGTGACCCCCATGCGAGCCAGGGCGATTCCGAACTCTGCGGCACCGCCATCGAGTGCTCGCTCACCGGCACCTTCCAGTTCATCCTGCACAAGAAGGCGGACCTTCCGGGCACGGCCCTTGAGACCCTCGATTTCCCGATGATCGAGACGGCCGACGATTGGGTGCTCTCGGGCTTCAGCTACCCGAACTATCTGGCCGATCTCGGGCCCGATGCGCAGACCGCGATCTTCGCCCAATCCTCCATCGACCTCGCCATGCGCGATGCCTTCCGCAAGATGCGCCGGTTCCTGATGCATGGACACGGACTGACCGAGGACGAAGCGATCTCCCTCATGTCCGTCGCGGTGGATTTCGGCATCACCCAGGTGGTGGACGGCAATTGGGGCGTCCACGCCATCGTGAAGAAATCGATCTTCCCGGTGCGGGTAACCTGATCCGCAGCCTTCGCGCCGGTCAGAGTCGACCGGCGCGCACGGACAGGGGCCAACGGATGTCCCGCTGCACGGTGGGGGCGCCCCAGGCCGCGGCCAGGGCATCATGGAATGCCGTGATGAGCGCCCGGCCCAACGCCGTTTCCAATGCCCGGACCGCCGACCAGGTCTCCGTGTAGCCGATCAGCTCGGAGCGTCCCCAGGACAGCCTGATGGCAAGTTCTGGCATCGCAACGGCCGGGAAGGGGAACGGGAGCATGCGATAGCCGTCTTTGACGTGGCGGCGCTCGGGCGGCCAATAGGGGCCGAGGGTTCCGCCATAGAAGCGCTGCGTCACGGCATCGATCGCCGCATCATCGATGTGCAGCACCCAGTATGTGATGAGCGCCAGGATGCGCGACCCGTCGCACCTCGGTGTAGAAGGTCGGAAGTTCGAGCCAGTGGGCTGCCTGCGCGACCGGCACGAGGCCGCGCGCGCCGCCGGCTGACCGCTCCGCTCGGCGGGCGCCACGCTGTAGGCGACGCGGGCATGCGGCCTCGCAGGGGCAACCTGCGCGGCGCTCGCATCCGCGGCGATGACGTGTTCGAATCGATCGGCAAGCAGGACTGAGAGCTGCCCGGTGCCGCAGGCGCAATCGAGGGCCACGGACTGCCCCGGCGCGGCATCCGCGAGCGCATCGGCTAGGGCCCCCTGATTAGGTCCGTCGGTGCGCTGCATACTCGGCCGCATGGGCCGAAAAATGATCCTGGAAACACGTCTTCGCTGTCAGGCCCTTCTGACTCAAGGGGCCGCCCCGAACCGACCGGGGCGGGTCCCGGTCGCGAGCGCCACGTTCCGAGCGAGAGGCTTGAGCCCGCGATCCGGGCGGTCCGGCGGCTCCCGGTCTTTGCTCGGGGATGTCTCGACCGCACAGACAGATTAACCGAGGCGGAGCCACGGCTCTCGCTGCCGCCTCCCAGCTCGTGCCCTCCGAACGAAGTTATACGGAGCCTGGGCTCAGAACCGGGGCCGGCCCCTCGGAGACGTCGCCCCGAGTTGCCGACTTCGATCGCGTGCGTCAGCAGCTCAGGCGCCGACCTTCCCGACGGCCGAAGACCCGATAATGTGCGGCGCCGGATTCCATCTGGCCGCGATTGACGGCCCGGCGGACATCGGGGTTGCAGCGCAGGTATTCGGCCTCGTCGAAGCCATAGTCCCGTCGGCCGGAGCCGCGGCCGCGGTCCCGGAAATCGCCATCGCGATCGCGATATCCGTCGTCCCTACCCCGATATCCGTCGTCGCGGCCGCGATAGCCGTCTTCGTATCCGCGGTAGGGCTGGGCCAGGACAGGGCTCACCGAGCCGAGGACCGTCAGCCCCAGAACCGCCGCTGCACAGAGTGACTTCATGTCCGTAATTCTCCTTGCCGGACGCGGAAAACGGTTCCGCTTGTGTTTTGGTTCAATCCGCTGCGACGATCCGGCCCTCGAGGCCGAACAGGCGACCGAGACCGCGCACCCGGTTGAGGATCCGATCACCGGGAAGGGAACCCAGGTCCGCAGGAAGGGTCAGCGTCACCCGGCCACTCTCGATGGTGACGGGAATCCGCCCGAGGGCTCCCGCCATGCCGGCCGAGAGCGGAAAGGCGAGGCGCAGCAGGGCGCCGAGCAGACGGGCGCGCTCGAACAGGCGGGGGCCCGCCAGGTTGCGCAGCATCGGGCTCGCCTTCTCGGGGGCGATTCCCTCGTGGCGGAAGTAGATGGCCAGTGCCAGATAGGCCCGGCCTGGATGGTCGATCCCGACGAAAGCCGCGTGGGTGATCACGTTGACGCTCTGCTCGCCGCGGTAATCCGGGTGCGCCCGCCAGCCGATATCGGACAGGAGGCAGGCTGCGTGGCGCAGGCGACGCTCGTCGGCAGTCTCCGGTTGATCGAGGCTGGCGATGAAGCGGTCGCTCCAGGTAATGAGGTCCTCCGCATGGCCCGGCGAGCGGGCACGCAAGGTGTTCAATTCGGCCGCCGCCGCCAGCAGCGGGTCGGCAAGGCGTGCGTCGCGGTCGAGCTGCTCGTAGAGCAGGCCCTCGCGCACGCCGCTGGCGGAGACGGCGAGCTCGCGCGGACGTCCGATCCGGATGATCTCTTCCAGCACCACGGCCCCGTAAGCGAGGAGGGGACGGCGCGCTTCGGAGACGCTCTCCACATCCTGCAGCAGGGCCGCGTCGGTGCGCTCCACCACTTCGAGGAAGTTCAGCTCGTCCGACGGCTCGACGCTGTAGCCGTGCATGACGTGCAGCGGGTATCCCCGGGCCGATTGGTGCAGCCGCGCGAGCGCGCGCCACGTCCCCCCGACGGCGTAGAAGCTGCGCCCGCGCAGGGTCTCCAGCTGGGGCGCCGCCTTCTTCAGGTTCTCGCGGACGATCTTGAGGGCCTTCTTGACCGAGCCGCCCGAGAGATCCTGGAGGGCAAGGCCGCCGAGCGGCATCGTCACGCCCATCCCCACCGTGGCCCCGCGCACATCCACCAGTTCCAGGGAGCCCCCGCCGAGGTCGCCCACGACCCCGTCGGGCGCGTGGAAGCCCGAGATGACGCCGAGCGCCGAGAGCTCGGCCTCGCGCCGGCCGGAGAGCAGTTCGATGCGCTGGCCGCAGGCGGCTTCCGCCGCGGCGAGAAATTCCTGGCCGTTCTCGGCGTCGCGCGCGGCGGCGGTGGCCAGCACGAAGGTGCGCGACACGCGCATGGTTTCGCACAGCACGCGGAAGCGCGCGAGCGCGACCAGTGCCCGGCGCACCGCCTCCTCGTTGAGGCGGCCCGTGGAGAGCACGTTGCGGCCGAGGCCGCACAGCACCTTCTCGTTATAGAGCGGAGTGGGCGCCCGGGTCAGGCCGTCATAGGCGACGAGCCGTACCGAGTTCGAGCCGATGTCGATGATCGCCACCGGCTCGATGTGGTCCCCGGCCCCGGACAAGGGGATGCCCTGGACGGGCGCGGGGCGGGCTGGGTCGAGGCCCATGCGGGCTCCTCTGGACGGTCCGTCAGCCACGCTGCGCGCGTCGGCTCAGGGCGCGCGGGCTCGACTTCTTCGACGACTTGCCGCGCCCGGAGAGGCTCGGATTCGTCATGAAATACTTGTGCGCATTGAACGGCTCCTCCCCTTCGGCAGGTTGGATCCGTTCGCTGGCACCAGACGCCAGTACACGCCAGCTTTGGCGGTTGTCGAGGAGATTGGCCAGCATGATCTGGTCTAGCACCTGCTGATGCACCGTTGGATTGGTGATCGGCAGGAGCGCCTCGACGCGGCGATCGAGATTCCGGCTCATCAGGTCGGCTGACGAGATGTAGACGACGGCCTTGGGGTGGGGCAGCCCGACACCGTTGCCGAAGCAGTAGATGCGTCCATGCTCCAGGAAGCGCCCGACGATCGATTTGACGCGGATCGTCTCCGACAGCCCCGGGATTCCTGGGCGCAGACAGCAGATGCCGCGCACCACGCAGTCGATCTGGACCCCCGCCTGGGAGGCGTCGTAGAGCGCATCGATGATCTGCTGGTCGACCAGCGAGTTGCATTTGATCCAGATCGCGGCTGGGCGTCCGGCCTTCGCATGGGCCACCTCCGCCTCGATGTTCTCCAAGAGGCGCGGTTTCAGGGTCAACGGCGAGACCGACATCCGCTCCAGCTCGGCGGGCTCGGCGTAGCCGGTGATGAAGTTGAAGATCCGGCTGACGTCCCGCGCCACGGCGGGATCGGCGGTGAAGAAGGACAGGTCGGTGTAAATGCGCGCGGTGATCGGATGGTAGTTGCCGGTGCCGACGTGGCAGTAGGTGACGAGGCGGTCGCCCTCGCGCCGGACCACCATCGACAGCTTGGCATGGGTTTTGAGCTCGATGAAGCCGAACACGACCTGCGCGCCGGCCTTCTCCAGGTTGCGCGCCCACCGGATGTTGGCCTCCTCGTCAAAGCGGGCCTTCAGCTCGACCAGCGCCGTCACCGACTTGCCGAGCTCGGCGGCCTCCGCCAGGGCCGCGACGATCGGCGAGTTCGAGGAGGTGCGGTAGAGCGTCTGCTTGATCGCCACCACGTTGGGGTCGCGGGCGGCCTGGGCGAGGAACTGCACCACCGCGTCGAAGGATTCGTAGGGGTGGTGGACGATGAAGTCCTTTTGTCGGATCGCCGCGAAGACGTCGCCGCCGCTCTCGCGGATGCGCTCGGGGAAGCGGGGGTTGTAGGACTTGAACTTCAGGTCCGGCCGATCGATGCCGACGATCTGCGACAGCTCGTTGAGGGCGAGCATCCCCTCCACGAAGATCACCGCGTCGCTGCTGATCTCGAGCTCGTCAGCCACGAAGGCACGCAGGTCCTCGGGCATCCCGGCCTCGACCTCCAGCCGGATGACGACGCCGCGGCGGCGCTGCTTGAGGGCCGTCTCGAAATGCAGGACGAGATCCTCGGCCTCCTCCTCGATCTCGAGGTCCGAGTCGCGGATGACGCGGAACGCGCCCTGTCCGCGCAAGGCATAGCCGGGGAAGAGCCGCCCGGTGAACAGCACGATGACCTGCTCGATGGCGATGAAGCGGGCGGTCGAATCGTTCTCGGCATCCGGCAGGCGCACGAAGCGGTCGAGCACCGCCGGCAGACGGATCAGCGCGCGCAGGGTCCGGCCGTCGCGGGGGCGCACCAGCATCAGTGCGATGGTGGAGCCGAGATTCGGGATGAACGGGAACGGGTGCGCCGGATCGATGGCGAGCGGCGTCAGGACCGGAAAGACGTGGTTGAGGAAGTAGTCCTCCAGCCACGCCTTGTGATCCTGGGTCAGGCCCGCGGGCTCCATGAGCTCGATGCCGACGCCGAGGAGTTCACCGCGCAGCTCGCGCCAGCGCGCCTGCTGGTCGAGGGCGAGGCGAGAGACCTCGGTCCCCACCCGCGCCAGCTGCTCGGCCGGGGTCAGGCCGTCCTGCGAGGGCAGGACGAGACCGGCACGAACCTGGTCGTGCAGGCCAGCGACCCGCACCATGAAGAATTCGTCGAGGTTGTTGGCCGAGATTGAGAGGAACCGGACCTGCTCCAGGAGGGGGTGGTTGGCGTTCGAGGCCTCCTCCAGCACCCGGCGATTGAACTGGAGCCAGGACAGTTCGCGGTTGACGAAGCGCTCGGGCGAGTGGCGCAGGGCGAGCCCTGCCTCCCGCACGGAATCACGCGCCTCCGCACCTGGGAGGCCCTCGCCGGGAGGGAGCGGCAGGTCTCCGGGAGGCGGCAGGTCGAGATCGGCATCGGGCAGGGCATTGGATACGGGCGCCTTGGCATCCGCGAGCGCGTCCCGGATCGTCTTCCCCGGCTGAGGTTTGGAGGCTACCGCTGCGGGCTGCCCGGTCCGCCGGGCGGCGGGCCGGGCAGCCCGCGTGCGGCCCTCGGTGACACGCGGGGTTCCGGCATCCGATGCGGTCGTGTCCGAGTCCATGTCCGCCAAGTGTTCGTCTCCTACAGGTCTTCGAGGGTCGGCGTCGTAGCATGGGCCGGGCCGGCGTTTGTGACGGTTGCATGACGATCTTCGGCCGTTGGTCGTGTAGCCAGGCCGCCATCAGATCGGGGCATGATCCCCGGGATCCGTCTCGTCCTCGTCCTCCGGTTCTTCGGCCCCGAAGCCGAGGCGCTCCAGCACTGCCAGCGCCAGTGGCTTGGTGATGCGTCGACCCCGGCTGAGGGCATCCCGGTCCAGGGCGGTGACCACTTCTCGGGCGCGCCCGAGGGAGCGGTCGATCCGCAGGGCCAGAGCCTCCACGATGGCGAGATCCACCACCAGCTGCCGGTCGACGAACAGCTTGACGAGGACCGCGCGCAACAGGGCGTCGTCCGGGGGCAGGATGGTGGCGCCGGGGGCGAGGCGCAGGCGGGAACGCAGGTCCGCCGTCGCCAGGCTCAGCCCCTCCACCGAGGTGGCGGAAGTGACCAGCACCGGGCAGCCCCGTTCGCGCGCGAGGTTGAGGAGGTGGAACAGGGCCGCCTCGTCGCGGGGCGCGCTCCCGTCCGCTCCCACTCGGTCGATGTCCTCGATCACCAGGGCGCCGTTGGAGAGGAAGCGCGGCACCGTAACGGCGGTGATCTCCGAAGCCTGGGCCGTCCAGGCGTGGGAGCGGGTCGCCCAGATCGAGGCGAGATGGCTCTTGCCGCTCCCCGGTGGTCCGGTGAGCAGGCACACCGTGTCGGGCCAGTTGGGCCAAGCCTCGACCAGCGTATAGGCGGCCTCGTTGGCCGGGCCTACGAGGAAGTCCTCGCGGCCGTAGCGCGGGTCGGCCGGCAGGTCGAAGGCCAGCTGCTTCGGGGGGACGGTGTCGCGGGTTGCCATTCAGGGTTCAGGCTTCGACAGGAGCGCGGGTGCGTCCGCGTAGTAGAGCGGACTCTGGAGGTAACGCTCTAGGACGAAGCGGACCAGCACGCCGATGGACGCCGCCACCGGAACGGCCAGCAACAGTCCGAGGAATCCGAACAGCGAGCCGAAGGCGAGGAGTGCGAACATCAGCCAGACCGGGTGAAGACCCACCGATTCGCCCACGAGCTTGGGCGAGATGATGTTGCCTTCGAGGAACTGTCCCACCACGAACACCCCGATGGTCAGGCCGATATGCAGCCAGTCGGAACCTGGCCAGAACTGCGCCAGGGCGACCCCGACCGAGAGCAGGAAGCCGGTCAGCGTCCCCACGTAGGGGATGAAGGTGAGGAAGCCGGCGATCAGGCCGATGAGGACGCCGAAGTTCAATCCGACGAAGAAGAGGCCGACGGCGTAGAAGGTGCCGAGGATGAGGCAGACCAAGGTCTGCCCGCGGACGAACCCCGTCACCGCCCCGTCGATCTCGCGCCCGAGGCGCCGGACCACCGGGCGATGCCGGGGAGGCACCCAGCCGTCGAGGGTCGCGATCATCCGGTCCCAATCGACGAGGAGGTAGAATGCCACCACGGGCGTGACGACGAGGAGCGACGCGATGGAAATCAGCGCTTGGCTGCCCGACCACAAGGATTTCAGGAAGGTCAGGAACCAGGTGCCGCCCTGTCCCACCAAGGTGCCGACCTGCGACTGCAGATCGGTGAGCACGTCGGCGCCTCCCACCCGCTGCAGCAGTGGGCCGGCCCGTTCGGCGAGGATGCCCTGCAGCCGCGAGACCATGCCGGGCAGAGTCGCCACGAGGGCGGAGACCTGGTTGGCGGCGAGCGGCACCACGAGAAGCAGGGCCACCACGAGCCCGACGACGAAGACCGCGAGGATGAGGAGCGAGGCCGAGAGCCGCCCGAACCCGAGGCGCTCGAGTCGGTCCGCGATCGGGTCGAGGAGGTAGGCCAACGCGAGGCCCGCCACGAAGGGCAGCATGACGTCGGCGAGCAGATAGAGCAGGAGGGCGACGCCCACGAGGGCCATCAGCCCGATCATCGCCCTGCCGCGCATCGGCCGTTCCCCGTCCCAATCGTCGTGTGCGCGACGTCGCCGTTCGCGGATCAACAGTGGGAACGGGAGGGGACGCGGTCAAGGCTGCAGGGCGCATGCCGACGTTTCGCGTGCGCCGCTGTCGGAGCCTCGGCTGCGGACCTCGGTGCGAATCCCCGCGACCTGCGATGCGCTCGCTGCGAGGACGGACTCGCGAAGGCGCGCGGGAGCGGTTAGAGGTCGCGGAACATGGACCTTCGGAGAGCGGCGCGGATGACCGGCGAGCCCAGACACGGAATGACCTACGCGGACGCGGGCGTCGACATCGATGCCGGCAACGCCATGGTCGAGACGATCAAGCCGCTGGTGCGCGCCACGCGCCGGCCGGGGGCGGATGCCGAGATCGGCGGGTTCGGCGGCCTGTTCGATCTGAAGGCCGCAGGTTTCAAGGATCCGATCCTGGTGGCGGCCAATGACGGCGTCGGCACCAAGGTGAAGATTGCCATCGAGACGAACCGGCACGACACCATCGGCATCGATCTCGTGGCCATGTGCGTCAACGACATCATCGTACAGGGCGCCGAGCCGCTGTTCTTCCTCGACTATTTCGCTACCGCCAAGCTGGTGCCGGGGGTGGGCGCCGACATCGTGCGCGGCATCGCGGCCGGGTGCCGGCTCGCCGGCTGTGCGCTGATCGGTGGCGAGACTGCCGAGATGCCGGGCCTCTACGACGGCTCCGATTACGATCTGGCCGGCTTCAGCGTCGGGGCGGCCGAGCGCGGGACCCTGCTGCCGCGCGGCAACATCGTGCCCGGCGATGTCGTCCTGGGCCTGCCGTCCTCGGGCGTCCATTCCAACGGCTTTTCGCTGGTGCGCCGCATCGTCGAGAAGAGCGGCCTGTCCTACGACGATCCCGCGCCCTTCGAGCCTGCCCGGACCCTCGGCGAGGCCCTGCTGGAGCCAACCCAGATCTACGTCAAGCCGCTGCTGGCGGCCTTGCGCACCACCGATGGGATCAAGGCCCTCGCCCACATCACCGGCGGCGGTTTCCCTGACAACCTGCCCCGGGTGCTGCCCGACGGCGTCGGCATCAGCATCGACCTCGACGCGATCATCCCGCCCCCGGTCTTCGGCTGGCTGTCGGAGGTCGGCGGAGTCGCCGAATCCGAGATGCTGCGCACCTTCAACTGCGGCATCGGCATGGTCGTGGTGGTGGCACCCGAGAGCGTGAGCGCCGTGTCGAAGGCCCTCGACCTTGGTGGCGCCTCCCCGGTCCGCCTCGGCCGCATCACCCCGCGTGGGGCCGAGCCCGTGACCTTCGAAGGCCGGCTCGCCTTCTGATGGCGGCCGCGCAGACATCATCGGTCGGAGGCAAGACCCGTGTCGCGATCCTCATTTCAGGGCGCGGCTCGAACATGGCTTCGCTGATCGCGGCGGCCGAGGCGCCGGATTATCCCGCCGAGATCCTGCTGGTGGCATCCAACCGGCCCGAAGCGCCCGGCCTGACTTACGCCGCCGAGCGTGGCATCCCGACCCGTGCCCTCGATCACCGGGCCTATTCGAGCCGGGAGGCCTTCGACGCCGCGCTGAACGCCGAATTGGAGGCGGCCGGTATCGACCTCGTGTGTCTCGCCGGATTCATGCGGATCTTCACCGCCGGGTTCGTCGAGACCTGGGCCGGCCGGATGATCAACATCCATCCCTCCCTGCTGCCGTTGTTCAAGGGCGTGCACACCCATGAACAGGCGCTCGCCGCCGGGGTGCGGCTGCATGGCTGCACCGTGCATTACGTCGTGCCCGAGCTCGATGCCGGCCCCATCATCGCGCAGGGGGCCGTGCCGGTCCGGCCCGGCGACGATTCCGACGCCCTCGCCGCTCGGATCCTGGTGCAGGAGCACCGGCTCTATCCCCAAGCCCTGGCTCTCGTCGCGGGCGGAAAGGCCCGACTCGATGGCGCGCGGGTGGTATTCTCGGAGGAGGTGCCGGAGGTGGAGGGGGCGCTGCTCAGCCTGTAGGCGGGCAGACGCCGCAGCCGCCTCACGCGTTCGGCAGATGCGTCGCCAGGGCTTCCAGCACCGCCATGCGAACGGCCACGCCCATCTCGACCTGCTCTCTGATGAGCGACTGTGCCCCGTCGGCGATTTCCGAAGAGATCTCGACGCCGCGGTTCATCGGGCCCGGATGCATCACGAGGGCGTCGGGTGCGGCCAGCCGCAGCTTGTCGGCATCGAGGCCGAAATAGCGGAAATACTCCTTCACGGAGGGCACGAAGGAGCCGTTCATGCGCTCGCGCTGCAGGCGCAGCATCATGACGATGTCGCAGCCCTCCAGGCCCTTGCGCATGTCGGTGAAGACCTCGACACCGAAGCGCTCGATGCCGGTGGGCAGCAGGGTCGAGGGTCCGATCACCCGGACCCGCGCACCGAGGGCCTGCAGCAGGATGAGGTTCGAGCGGGCCACGCGACTGTGCAGGACGTCGCCGCAGATCGCGACCCGCAAACCTTCGATCCGGCCCTTGTTGCGCCGGATCGTCAGCGCGTCGAGGAGCGCCTGCGTCGGGTGCTCGTGGGCACCGTCGCCGGCATTGACCACGGCACAGTCGACCTTGCGGGCCAGGAGGTGCACGGCGCCGGCCGCGTGATGGCGCACCACGATGATATCGGGCCGCATGGCGTTGAGGGTGGCGGCGGTGTCGATGAGGGTCTCACCCTTCTTCACCGAGGACGAGGCCACCGACATGTTCATCACGTCGGCTCCAAGGCGCTTGCCGGCGAGCTCGAAGGAACTCTGCGTCCGCGTCGAGGGCTCGAAGAACAGATTAATCTGGGTGCGGCCGCGCAAGGTGGTGCGCTTCTTCTCGACCTGACGCGAGAGGGCTACGGCGTCCTGCGCCCGGTCGAGGAGGATCTCGATGTCGGGTCGGGTGAGCCCCTCGATCCCGAGCAGGTGCCGGTGGGGGAAGCTGGGAGGGGCGGCTGTCATGGTGGGTCCAGGGCTATAGGCCGCCCCGCAGGGGCCGGCAAGCGCGCGCGGAGCGCCCGCCGGGCTGGCGTCGTCAGACCCCGGGGGCCACCAGCGGCCGTAGGGATTCGGCCAGATCCGTCAGGCTCAGGCCGCCCTTCTGCAGGACCCGATCCGCACGCCCCGCGAGCCGCCTGCGGTCGTCGGCCGTGATGTCCTTGGCGGTGAGGACGACGACCGGGATATCGCGCCACTCGGCCTGCTCGCGCAGGGCTCTCAGAAAGCCGAAGCCGTCCATCTCCGGCATCATCAGGTCGAGGAGGATGAGGCAGGGCTTCTTGGCCGCCGTCGCCTCCAGGCCGGCCACGCCGTTCTCGGCCGAGGCGACGCGCCAGCCCTCGCGGGTCAGCATCGCGGAGAGGCGCTCGCGGGCATCCGGATCGTCATCGATGATCAGCACCGGGCCCTTGTGCTCGGAGGGCTTGAACCGCTCCATGGCCGACTTGAGCTGGCCCCACTCAATCGGCTTCTGCAGGTAGTCGGTGGCGCCCAGCGAGAAGGCGAGGTTCTGCTCGTCGAGCACCGTCACCATGATGATCGGGGTCGCGCCGAGTTCCCGGTCGGCCCGCAGGGTACGCAGCACCGACCAGCCATCCATGCGCGGCATCGTCACGTCGAGGAGGATCACCCGGGGCTTGAGCTCGCGGGCTCGCTCCACGCCCTCGCGCCCGTCACGGGCGGTGGCCACGGTGAAGCCGTCGCGTTCCAGGAAGCGCGCCAGGAGATCGCGCGTCGCGGCGTCGTCGTCGATGATCAGGACATGGCCGCCGGCGATCGGTCGTGCCTCGCCGGTCCGATGCAGAGCGTCGTGGTCCTGATGAGCCGCCGCGATCGGGTTTGGAGGCACGTAGGTCGCCGGCACCGTCAGGGTGAAGGTCGTGCCGGCTCCCTCCTCACTCTCCACCTCGATGCGGCCACCCAGCATCTCGGCGAAGGCGCGGGTTATGGCGAGGCCGAGGCCGGTGCCGCCGAACCGGCGGGTGGTCGAGGCGTCGGCTTGGGTGAAGCGCTGGAACAGCTTGGCCTGCTGCTCGGGGGTCATGCCGATACCGGTGTCCGTCACGCGGAAGGCGAGCCAGTCGGCCCCCTCGCGCGCCGTGCGGGTGACCCACAGGGTGATGCGCCCGGCCTCGGTGAACTTCGCCGCATTGCTCAGGAGGTTGATGAGGCACTGGCGCAGCTTGGTTTGGTCGGTCTGCGCCTCGCCGAGGTCGTCCGCGATCTCGAGGGCCAGGCTGTTGCCCTTCTTGTCGACCAGCGATTCTACGGTGGCGGCGACGTCGCGCACGGTCTCGGCTACCGGGAAGGCCTCGGCATAGATCTCCATGCGCTCGGCCTCGATCTTCGAAAGGTCGAGGACATCGTTGATGAGGCCCAGCAGGTGGCGAGCGTTCGCCTCGATCTTGCGCATGTCGGCGAGGAGTCCCTCCTCGCCGAGATCCTCGATCTCCTCCTGCAGCATCTCGGAATAGCCGATCACCGCCGAGAGCGGGGTCCGCAACTCGTGGCTCATGTTGGCCAGGAACTGGCTCTTGGCGCGGTTGGCCTCCTCGGCCGCCTCCTTGGCGGCCTCCAGGGCGAGTTCCGCTTCCTTGCGGGCGGTGACGTCGGAATGGGTGCCGACCCATTCGCGGATGCTGCCGTTCTCTTCCAGGATCGGGACGGCACGGGCCGACATGATCCGCCACACCCCGTCCTGGCGGCGGACACGGTGCTCGATCTCGTAGGGCGCGAGGGTTTCCAGGGCCTGCAGCCAAGCCGCGTTGGTGCGTTCGCGGTCGTCGGGATGAATCGAGCCCAGCCATCCGGCTCCGGCGGCCTCCTGGGGCGTCTGACCGGTGAAGCGGGTCCATTCGGAGGGGGTCACCTCGAATCCGCCTTCCGGATTGGTCGTCCAGACGATGGCGGTGGTGGCCTCGGTGAGGGAGCGGAAGCGCTCCTCGCTGTGGCGCATGCGCTCCTCGGAGAGCTTGCGCAGGGTTTCGTCCGAGACCACGAGTCCGACGCCGTCGGCCTGGGCGCCGCCGGTGCGTGCGGAGCCGGTCCGTCCGCGCAGGGGATAGAAGCTCATCTGGAAGTGGCGCACCCCGCGTGGTGCGCTCGGGGTGGGCACCGCCACGTCGACGTTGGTGGTCACCAAGCCCTCGTCGCGGGCGGCTTTGAGCTTCGGGATGAGCTGCTCCTGCAGCGTCGGTACGTTCGCCCAGATTGGCGCACCGAGATCGGCGCCGAATCCGCGCTCATTCATGGTGGCGAGCGCCCGGTTCATGTTCTGAATCGTCAGGTCACGGTCGAGGAAGCCGAGGCCGACGGGTGCGTTGGCGAAGACGCCGTCGAGGAGGGCGGCGGTGCGCTGCTCGTCGCGACGGCGCACCAAGGCGAGGCGCCCGAGCAGCCCGACCGCACCCAGGGCCGAGGCGATCGACACCAGCAGCAGCACGAGTGAGAGCACCCGGTCCCGCTCCTCGCTGACGGCGAGGACAGCGGTAGCGTGGTTCTGGACACCCTTGGCGGCCCCCCGCACGCCGTCCATGGTGCGCTTGCCCTCCCCCAGGCGAGCCAGCGAGACGGCCGCGTCGTAGCCCCGGTTCCGGCGCAGGTCGATGACGTGGGCGGCGTAGTTCCGCTTCGCTTCCACGAAACGGCGCAGGTCGCGCATGTGTTCGGGCGCCTGGGCATCGGTCTGCTTCGTCAGGGTCTCGATGGTATCGAGCTGCCCGTCGATGGTGTTCTGGGCCGCCTGATAGGGCTCGAGGTAGGGTTCCTCACCGAACAGCACGTAGCCGCGCATGCCGGTCTCGAGCTCGACCATGTTCGACAGCAGGCGCTCGCTCTCGCTGAGGATCGCGTGCTGGCGCGCCGCTTCGGTGCGGCTGGCCTCGCCGGCCAGATAGTTTCCGATGCCGGCCGCCACCGCGATGCCGATGAGCACCAGGGCGAGGGGGGAACTCGGCAGGCCCGCGAGGATGCGGGGCTTGCGCCAACCGCGATCGGGACGCTTCGGGTAGGCGCTGGTCATGCGATGCGGTTCACGGGGTTAACGCCCGGGCGGGCGGGAGGAAGGGCCGGCGTGGTCGCGGCGGCGATGGTGTTGTGCTCCAGCCCCACCACGACAGGATCGGAGGAACAGGATCACGGGTCAGACGCTCGCAAACGCGCCGGCGCCGTTTCCGTTCATCCCGGGGCTCGCCGCGCCCGGTGCGATGTCCGCTCAATCGGCACCTTCGTCCGGGATGGCGAGACGCGTGCCGCAGGCCTTGCAGTGAACCGCATCGCTGTCGTGGCGCTGCAGGCCGCAGGCCGGGCAGGGAAACCGTACCTTGGGGGGGCGGAACAGCACCTGGGCGAGACGCAGGAACAGCGTCACGCCGAAGATCATGACGACGACCGAGATCAGGCGTCCGGTGGGGCCCGGCAGGGTGATGTCGCCGTAGCCGGTGGTCGTCAGCGAGGTCACGGTAAAATAGAGCGCGTCGATGGCGTTGCCGATCGCCGGGTTGCTGCCGTGCTGCGTGGCGTAGACGATCCCGGTCATCACGAAGACGAAGACCGCGAGATTGGTGGCGGCCAGGATCGCGTCCTCGTTGGCGCGAAAGACGGTGCTGTCGGCGCGGAGGCGATCGAGGAGTTGGTAGGTGCGCAGGAGGCGCAGGGTCCGGAGGATGCGTAGGAAGCCGACCCCCTCCCCCACCACCGGCGCGAGGAACGATACCACCGCGGCGATGTCCGCCCAGGTGGAGAGGTGCAGGAATTCCTGCGCCCGGTTCCGGCTGATGGCGAGGCGCGCCAGGAAGTCGAGGAGGACGACGAGGCCGAGGACGACGTCGATTCCCTCGATCCAGGGCGCGCGCGGCAGGAACGAAGTCACCACGACGTAGGCGACGGTGGTCACGTCCAACACGAGGAGGCCGTAGCGGAAGCGATGCGCCCCGTCGGTATTTCCTTCGTAGAGTCCGGCGAGGCGCGCGGTGAGTGAGGTCATGGCGGCAGAACGGCCGATCGGGGTTGGTCGATCAGCGCCGCAGCCGATTGCCGAGAACGAAGCCGAACAGGCCCATCAGGATGATGCCGGCCGCGCCCTCGATGCCTACAAGCAGGTTGGTGACGCGGCCGACCGGCTTCACGCCGATTTCGGGGGGATTGGCGGTCATCATGTTCAGGGCGCTGTAGCTCACGAGATCCAGGGGATTGTAGGTCGCCCGCCCGTCGCCCCCCTCCGGGATCAGTCCACCGGTCAAGCCGTAGAGAACCGCGAAGACGAAGATCAGGATGACGAAGGCGCGGGCGATGCGCGACAGGCTCTCGCCGTAGTCGCAGAGCCACTCCACGAAGCGGTCGGCAACCCATTGATAGCCGTGGCGGGCGAGGTCCGGGCCCACGCGCTTCTCCCAGGCCGCCCGTGCCTGGGCGCCCGCGTGGAACCGGCCCATCCGGCGGCCCCGCTTGTAGGCCCAGCTCGCCGCATCCTGGCTGCCGATGCTCTTGAAGTTCTGTTCCAGGGCGAGGTAGCTCGCCTGCGCGGCGACGTAGTCCCGGGCGATCTCCTCGCCCACCGCGCCGCCGAGCTGGTCCACCCGCATCCGGGTGCCGTTGAGCCAGGCCCCGGCGAAGCGCGCATGGCGCAGGTCGCAGGTGGAAAGATTGAGCCGCACCAGGCTGGTCTCGGACAGGTCGGCCCCGGACAGGTCGGCCCCATCGAGCTTCACCCCGGTAAGATTGGCCCCTCGCAGGCGTGACCCGCTGAGCTGGGTCTTCTTCAAGCTGGCGCCCTCGAAATCCGCGTAGGTCAGGTTGACGCCCACGAGCTTGACCTCGTCCAGGCGTGCACCGCGGAAATGCGTGTAGTCGGCATCTGCACCGGTGAAGTCGGCCCCCCAGAGGTCTGCGCCGTCGAAATTGGCGCCGTCGAGGAGCGCCCGGCGGAGCTTGGCGAAGCGCATCGCAGCGCCCCCGAAATGCGCATCCTCCAGCATGGCGTCGTCGAAATTGGCTTCGCCGCCGGCAATGCCGGTGAAGCGGGCGCCGCTGAGATCGGCACCGGCGAAATTCGCCTCCTCCACCGTGGCGCCGGCGAAGCCCGCGGAGCGTCCGAGGGCCCCGGCGAGATTGGCCCCCGCGAGGTTGGCGCCGGTGAGATCCGTGTCCTCAAGGTGCGCGTCGCTGAGATCGGCACCGGCGAGGGCGAAGCCGGCCTGCTTCGGGTCCCACCAGGCGGGTGGTTGCGGGGTGTCGCCGAGCCGGGCCGCCAGGGCTTCCCGCCCCAGGGGCAGGCCGCCGAGGTCGCGGGCTTCGTCACCGGAAAAGCCGATGAAGGCTGCGGATTCGAGGCGGGCGAGGAGCGCGTCGACCCGTGCGCGCGCTGCGGCAGTCTCCTCGGCGTCAGGCTCCATGACCGACCTCCCGGTGGGCCATGCGGGCACCATTCCGGCCCTGGGACGTTTCGCAACGCTCGGCCACGGCGTGCCGGCGACGGCACGGGAGGTGAAGTGTGGCGGGGACATGGATGGCACTGGGCCTGAAGGCCTTCGGCGTGCTCCTCGTGGCGGCGACGCTCCTGCCGTTCGTTCCGAGCAATTCCGGCTTCATCCGCACCTTCGATTTTCCGCGACTGCAGATTGCGGCCCTGATCGTGCCGGTGATCCTGGGCCTGCTTCTCGTCGCCCGCGATGCCCCGGGGCTGATGCTCGCCGCGGGCCTCGTGGCAGCCCTAGCCTACCAAGTGGCTTGCATCTACCCGTTCACGCGTCTGTCCTCGCCGCAGGCCGTGGCCGCGGAGGCCGGCGCCTGCCGCTCCGACGCCGGCGTGTCGATCATGATCGCCAACGTGCTCGAGTCCAACCGCGCCTACGCACCGATCCTCGATCTCATCGCCGCTCAGGACCCCGACCTGCTGCTGCTGGTCGAGACCGACGCAGCCTGGGCGCAGGCGCTCGAACCCCTGCGGGCCCGCTATCCTCACGTGCTGGCCCAGCCGCAGGGCAACACCTACGGGCTGATGTTCTATTCGAAGCTCCCCCTCACCGACCCGCAGGTGCGCTTCCTCCTGGAGGACGACGTCCCCTCCGTCCGCGCCGGCGTGACCCTGCGTTCCGGCGAGACCTTCACGTTCTTCGGCGTGCATCCGCGCCCGCCCCACCCGGGCCAGAGCAGCGCCGCACGCGACGCCGAGCTCGTCCTGGTGGCCCGCGAGGTGAAGGCGGAGGGGCGTCCCGCCGTTGTGGCGGGGGATCTCAACGACGTCGCCTGGTCCAAGACCAACGACCTCTTCCAGCGGATCAGCGGGCTCCTCGATCCGCGCATCGGGCGCGGTCTCTATCCGACCTTCAACGCGAAGTGGCCGCTGCTGCGCTGGCCCCTCGATCATATCTTCTTCAGCGCCGACTTCCTGCTTGGCCGGATCGAGCGCCTGCCCCATATCCAGTCCGACCATTTCCCGATCCTCATCAGCCTGTGCCGCAGCGATCGAGCTCCGGACCTGCAGGAGGCACCGGAGGCTACAGTGGACGATCACGCGGACGCTCGAGAAGCCCTGGAGGCCGCGCCCTGATGTTCGGCGCCGCCTGTAGGCTCAATGCTGGGCGACACCCGCCGCCATGTTGATCGCCAGCGCCAGGACGCTTGTGTTGAAGACATAGGCATAGATCGTCTGCACCGTGGCGACCCGGCGCATCGCCTTGCTGGTGATGTCGGTGTCCGAGGTCTGGGACGTCGCCCCGATCGTCGCGGAAAAGTAGAAGAAGTCCCAGAAGTCTGGGTTCTCGTCGCCGTTGAAGTCGAGGCCGCCGCGGGACGTGTCGGCATCGGCGCCGTAGTAGAGGTGCGCGTAGTGCACCGTGAACACGACCTGCACGAAGAGCCAGGCACAGATCATCGTGGCGGCCGCGAGGGCCAGGTGAGTCAGGCGATAGGCTTCGCTGCCGTTTCCTCCGAGAACCAGCATGGCCACGGCGCCGAAGCTCGCCGCCGCCGCCAGGATCGCGAAGAGCGTGACCGTGAAGGCGCTGTCATCGAGGCGCGAGGCCTCGGCCCGCAGGGAATCCCGTGACTGGCGTGCGGCCTTGCCGACGATGAGCCCGCAATAGACGAGAACCCCGAGACACCAACCGATCGGAAGCCGGACCGACAGGTCGGCGAAGGGCAGGATCAGGGCGAGCACCAGGGTGAGCCCGACGCTGACGAGGAGGCGCGGCCGGAGCCAGAAGGCCTGGATGGGATTGAGCATGCGCCGCCTCGCAGGAGTGAACTCCGTCCCCGCTCCTGCGCCCACGCGCGCCCTATCCGCAAGCCTTGTCGCAGCGTGGTCCACCGCCCCGAACGCGCCGGGCGATCCAGGGCCGCAACGGCAGAAAGAGGCGGTAGGCGAACTCGCCCAGACCGAGCACGCCCGGTAGGCGGGCGAGCCACGCGAGGAAGCGCCAGCGCGGCAGCACGGCCCAGAGCGCGACGAATCCGGCGGCCCCCGAGACCAGGGCACCATCGGGGCGCCGAACGTGGAAGCGCGCCCGGGCCGCACCCCGCGTGAGGCCGGGTCCGAGTTCCGCAGGGCCTTCGGCCCCGACATCGACCCAGGCGATGCGCTCGGCCCCCTCGGAGCGCCGGTACAGCCGGATTTCCGCGGCACAGAGAGGACAGGCGCCGTCGTAATAGACGGTCAGCGCGAGGCGCGTAGTCTGGGAGGTGGACATGGACGAGACATAGGGCACGGCCTGCAACGAAACACGGCCGCGAAGGACTTCGCGGCCGTGTCGGATTCACTCAGGCACCTTTGCAGGCGCGCTTGCGTGGCCTCAGCGGCGTGCGAGCGCCTTCAGGGCGTTGCGGCCGGCATAGAGCGCCTGCGAGCCGAGGCCCTCCTCGATGCGGATCAGCTGGTTGTACTTGGCCAACCGATCAGAGCGGGCGAGCGAGCCGGTCTTGATCTGCCCGCAATTCGTCGCGACCGCGAGGTCGGCGATGGTCGAGTCCTCGGTCTCGCCGGAGCGGTGGGACATCACGGCGGTGTAGCCGGCGCGCTGGGCCATATCGACGGCCGCCAGTGTCTCGGTGAGCGACCCGATCTGGTTGACCTTCACCAGGATCGAGTTGCCGGTCTGCTCGGCGATGCCCCGCGAGAGGCGGGTGACGTTGGTCACGAACAGGTCGTCGCCCACGAGCTGGCAACGGTCGCCGACCCGGTCGGTGAGCAGCTTCCAGCCCTCCCAGTCGTCCTCGGACATGCCGTCCTCGATCGACAGGATCGGATAGGCATCCACGAGGCCGGCGAGGTAGGCGACCTGTGCCTCGATATCGCGGGTCTGCCCCTCGCCCTCATAGTGGTAGGCACCGTCCTTGAAGAATTCCGTCGCGGCGCAGTCCAGGGCCAGGACCATGTCGGTACCGGGCTTGAAGCCGGCGGCCTGGATCGACTGCATCACGAAGTCGAGGGCGGCCTCGGCCGAAGGCAGATTCGGGGCAAAGCCGCCCTCGTCACCCACGTTGGTGTTGTGGCCGGCCTTCTTCAGGGCGCCCTTCAGAGTGTGGAACACCTCGGCGCCCATGCGAACGGCCTCGGCGAGCGACGATGCGCCCACCGGCATGATCATGAATTCCTGGAAGTCGATCGGATTGTCGGCATGCGCGCCACCGTTGATGATGTTCATCATCGGTACGGGCAGCACCCGACCCTGCGTTCCGCCGATGTAGCGATAAAGCGGCAGTCCGGCCGTCTCGGCAGCAGCCTTGGCGACGGCCAGCGAGACGCCGAGGATCGCGTTGGCGCCGAGGCGGCTCTTGTTCGGGGTGCCGTCGAGCTCGATCATCGCCTCGTCGATGGCGATCTGGTCCTCGGCATCCATGCCGCCGATGGCGTCGAGGATGTCGGACTGCACGGCGTTGACCGCCTTGCGTACGCCCTTGCCGCCGTAGCGGCCCTTGTCGCCGTCGCGCAGCTCCATCGCCTCGTGCGCGCCGGTGGAGGCGCCTGACGGCACGGCTGCGCGGCCGAAGGAGCCGTCTTCGAGCAGCACGTCGACCTCGATGGTCGGGTTGCCTCGGCTGTCGAGGATCTCACGGGCGGCGATGTTGGTGATCGCGGTCATGCAGGCGCCTTCCGGACGTTTCGGCTTGTCGAGGCCTCAATCGCGTGAGGCCGGGCCCCTCCCGGACGCCGCCATTTGGCCGCATCGGGGATGGGGTGATCCCGCCGAGGCTTATCCGCCAACGCTTCGCGTCCGGCAAGCGCCCTCGGTAACCCGCTGCCTTCGGGCCGACAGAATCTCCCGCGTCCCGTCTGGACCGGATCGCGTCAGCGGTCTCCGGCGCCCGATAGAAGCAACTCGATCTGGGCCATCCCGTTCTCGCGCGCCTTGGCTTCGGTGGGATGATTGCGGTCGGATCGCTGGATCAGCTTCCCCTTCCGGCGAATCGCCCACTGGTATGGACTGCCCGGCGCCTTGGGCGGCTGGATCTCCAGGGTGTAGGGGTAGGTAGCCGTGTTTTCGTCGCTCATACGTTCCATATGGCACGCGGACCCCGCGCCTGCCACTCGTCGGTGACACATGACTGGCGAAATGATTGGATTTCGTCATAAGGCCTGACGCCTACGACGTGGTCCGCTCCTCGTCTTCGGAAGATTTTGCCCATGACGCCACCGCCTTCAGGCGCCGAGAGCCTGCAACTTGGACAGATGACGCCCCCGCCGGGCAGCCCGGACGAGGCTCGACTCGACCGGGTGCCGAACCCACATCCGACCACCGACTATCTGGCCCGCTTCACCGTGCCGGAATTCACCTCCCTGTGCCCGGTCACCGGCCAGCCGGATTTCGCCATCCTAGTGATCGACTATGTACCGGATCAGTGGCTGGTCGAATCGAAGTCGCTGAAGCTCTATCTGACGGCCTTCCGCAATCACGGAGCCTTCCACGAGGATTGCACGGTGGGTATCGGCCTGCGCCTCACCGAGTTGCTCGCGCCCCGCTACCTGCGCATCGGCGGCTTCTGGTACCCACGCGGCGGTATTCCCATCGACGTGTTCTGGCAGACGGGCGAGCCGCCGAAGTCCGTCTGGCTTCCGGATCCCGGCGTGCCACCCTACCGGGCCCGCTGAGAACCGTTCCCTTGAGAGCGGCCTCGGCTCAGGCCGCCATCGTCCGCGTCTCGATGCAAGGCCAGGCTGCCTGTGCGGCCAGACGCAGGCGCAAGGCGCTGCCGATCCGGCAGCGCGCAGCCTCGACGATCGGACCGTCGAACGCCACCGGACGGCAGCGACCGGACAGCGGACTGCCGGTCCCGTCGACGTCCCTCCACCAGCCCTGCCTGGTGTCGCTGCCGAACCAGGCGCGCGCGCCGCTCTCGAAGTACGATTCGGCCGGCAGGCCTTCCGCCAGCAGGATGTCGTGCCGGTCGAGCTCCACATGCCAGTAGGTCACCCGGTCCACAGCCTCTCGGCAGATCGCGATGCCATCGATGAGGTTCATGATCGGCACCAGCACGCCGCCCGCGTTCGCCGCATCGGCGCCGATCAGCACCGGGTGTCCGGGCGACAGGCGCAGGTCTCGGGCTGGGACGGCCTGACCGCAGGCATCCGTGCCGAACGCTCCGGCCAGGATGCGTACGGGCCATTGCGTCGCAGGCACGGGATAGGCACCGGGCCGAACCTCCCGCCGGCCGATCCAGCGGATTGGGCGGAATCCGCCCGTCGCGGTCACCGCCACATCGCCCACGCCTAGATCTTGGATAAAGACCTGGCCGGCGATGCCGTCTCGGACGACCGCGATGCGCGTTCCGGTGGTGAAGCAGACGGGATCGGCGAACTGGATCCTTCCGATGTTCGTCAGGGTATCGACGGCGCCCGTGGTCTTGTCGGTGACGATGGTACGCGCGCCCGTCCGGTCGATCGTGAAGTTCGTGCGCAAGCCCGTGACGATGAAGGTGTTATCACCCACGCCACCGTCGACCACGTTGCTGTTGCCATTGCCGATGATCACGTCGTCGCCATCGCCGGTGATCGCCTTGTCGATCCGCGTGCCGAAAGAGATGCCGATGTTGTTGGTGACGGAGCTGTTGGCGCTGGCGGTACTGAAGGTGCCGGGATTCAGGTTGATTCGGCTGCCCTGGCTGTATCCGGAGACATCGAGAGTGTTGTCGACGCCCCGATTGTAAAGGGTGACGAAGGGGGTACTGTTCTTGGTGAAATCGAAGTAGTCTCGGGATGCGCCGGTGATATTTGTATTGAAGCCGTAGGTCTGACCGCCGGCGAAGGTGCCGGTCTTGGATTCACCGTAGAAGCGTTGGACGGCCAGGATGTCGATGGGCATGGGTGTCTGAGCCCACCCTCCCTGCCAATCCGCCACGACGGGGCCCTGCGACGTGAAGGGCGAGGCCGGGTCGCTGTTTCCGTAATAGGACATCAAGGTCCAGAGATTCTGGTCGTACGGGCCTCGCACCCCCTCCACGGTATCGCCGTTGTACGGTCCGGAGTGACCGAGGCCTACGAGGTGGCCCGTCTCATGGGCTATGGTTCCCAGGATGTTGGAGTTCTCGAGGCTGAAGATGTTCGACGGTCCTGAGTCCGGAAAAGCGGATGTCTGGATCGTTGATTGACCGCCTGCGGCATTGGGGGAGGTCTGTGATGGGATGTCCGAGCCTCCGATCGGCTGGCGGCCGTTGTTCGGGAAGAAGGTAACGCCGGGCCCTGCGGTTGGATTCTCGAGCAGCACATTTGCCGTCTCAGTCGTCGGAACGTATTTGAACGTGATGTCCGCGATATCGGACCACAGCGTCAGCGCGGAAGTATAGGCGGCCTGGCTTTGAGCTGGCAGGCCGGCGCCGAAGGAGTAGGTGACTGTTCCCCCTGGTGTTCCAGCCTCGCTCGTGGCTGCGAGAGGGGTGCCCTCGCTGTCATTATAGAACTTGTTCATCCATACTTGTGTCTTGCTGAAGTCCGCATAGTTCCAAGTGAACCAAGTGTCCTTCCCAATCCGGCCATCCTCATCGAGACCCGACAGGTAGGTGACTTCATCACGCTGTTCTGGACTCAGGTCCGTCAAGATGGCCATTCCACATTCCTCACACCGTGGGGATCGGACGCGAACCCCCTTGCGAAGCTTGTGGGACGAGGCGCAAAAATCGATATGGCCGCGAGCGCGCGAAGCGGAGCGGTTCGTAGTTCCGGGCGGGGTCCAAACGCAAGCAGGGGCGGCCAACTTTCGTTGGCCGCCCCTGCTTGCGTTTGCGTATCGGTCTTCGGTGTCAGACGATGAAGAGCTTAGTAGCCATAACCGTAAGCGGGAGCGCCGTAGCCATAGGCAGGACGCGCATAACCGTCGCGATAATAGGAATCCCGCGCAGCGCCCGCAGCGATTGCGCCCGCCGCGAGACCGGCAATGCCGAGACCGACGGCCGCGCCGGTTCCGATCCCACGACGACGACCGCCATACGCGTAGCCGCGACCATAGCCGCGATGGCCGTAGGCATGGCCATGACCGTAGCCCCCATGACCGTAACCATGGCCACGCGGCCCGGCCTCGGCGGAGGTGGCAGCAGCGAGACCGCCGAGCGAAAGGGTAAGGGCAGAAATTAGAGCGAGCTTGCGCATGGTATCCTACAGCATTCGAGAACGAATTGGATATTCCAACGTCAGGATGTCCCGATCGTTCCCGTCCGCTTTCCCAGATGAACAAAGCGCAACGTGGTTCATCGCCCTTGGTGAATCGCTTCAGCCGTCCGGAGTTGTCGAGCCCGTGCCTGGACTTGCCGGATCTAGATTGACGGTTTTCCTCGATCTCAGGGGGCCTGGCCGACGATCCGCGCCTTGGCGAGGCGATCGAAGGCCTGCAACTCGGCGAGCAGCGCCGGCATCGCCGTCAGGGGCACCATGTTCGGTCCATCCGAGGGGGCCTGGTCCGGGTCGGGATGCGTCTCGATGAACAGGCCGGCGACGCCCACCGCTACGGCCGCGCGAGCGAGCACGGCGACGAACTCCCGCTGACCGCCCGAGGTCGCGCCCTGACCACCCGGCTGCTGCACCGAGTGGGTGGCGTCGAACACCACTGGGGCGCCGTGGGTCACCTGCGCCATGATCGGCAGGCTGCGCATGTCGGAGACGAGGGTGTTGTAGCCGAACGAGGCGCCGCGCTCGGTCACCAGCACGTTGGGATTGCCTGCCCTGGTCACCTTCGCGGCCACGTGAGCCATGTCCCAGGGTGCGAGGAACTGACCTTTCTTCACATTTACCACTCGGCCGGTGGCGGCGGCCGCGAGAAGGAGGTCGGTCTGCCGGCAGAGGAAGGCCGGGATCTGGAGCACGTCGATCACCTCGGCCGCAGCCGCGCATTGCGCTGCCTCGTGCACGTCGGTCAGGACGGGCAGGCCGAAGCGCTCCTTGATCTCCGAGAAGATCGGCAGGGCCCCGGCGAGGCCGAGGCCGCGCGCGGTGGTGCCGGAGGTCCGGTTGGCCTTGTCGAACGAGGCCTTGAACACGAGGCCGATTCCGAGGCGGTCGGTCATCGCCTTCAGGGCATCGGCGATCTCGACCGCGTGATCGCGACTCTCGAGCTGGCACGGGCCGGCGATCAGCGCGAAGGGTAGGTGGTTCGCGAACGCGACCGAACCGGCCATCACGATGGGAGCGGTGGAAGACGCGGTCTCGGATGAAGCGATCTGAGGCATGGCGCCGGTCTAGCCCGCCTGCGCTCCCACGGGAAGGCCGGCATGGCGGCGAAGCACGCCCCGGGTGCTGGGGATCAGCACGCAGCGGGTCCGCGGCGACACGAACGGGTCGGTATCGGGCGCCGTCTCGCAGCGGAGCGCAGCGCGCCCCACTACGCCCTCCTGCGGGCGTCCCGTGACCAGGGCGTTCTGATGCAGGCTGAGGGCGAGGGTCTCGACAGCCTCGGGTTTCGCGCCGGTGAGCGCCCCGGCGGCGAGGCCGATCAGCGCGTAGTAGCGGCGAGCCGGCTCCCGTTCCAGGGCGGAGAAGACCATCCCGTGCGCCCGGCAATCGAGGCTCATCCGCTCGGCATCGGCTGCGCGGAATACGGCGCGTGTCCCCTCGCGACCGGCCAGGGAAGCCCCGGTGGCGCGGATCATCCGTGCGGCGAGGGCATCGCAGCCATCCGCCGCCGCCGGAGCCGCAGCGTACAGCATCGGGGAAAGCAGGATCGCGGCGAGCCGGAAGGAAAGCATCATCGGTCCGATCTAGCGCAGGAGACGGACCGCGCCCACCACCTACCGCCGCGAGGTGATCGAACCCGTGGTGTCGCCGTGGCAGGCCTCGTGAGCATGGGAGCGCAGGACCCGCGGCAGGGACACCGCATGTGCGCCCGCCTCGTCCTCGAAGGTGCCGGTGAGAGCATCTGCGCCGGCGACGCCCTGGAAGTGGAGCGGCCCGACCTCCGTCTCAACCGCGAAGCGGATCGCCTTGGTGGCGTCGTCGAGGGTGACGTCGGCGGCAGCGCGGGGGCCACGCTGCTCGGCCCTCTCGTAGGTCAGCCCGTTCCCGTTCGGTGAGCGTCGCAGGGTGATGCGCTGGCCGCTGCGCGTGCCGGTCTGCGGCAGGGTACAAAGGTCGGCATAGACGAAGGTGCCGGACGCCCAGGCGGTGCGCGCCTGGGCCGGGGCCGCCTCGGCCATGAGGATGCAGAAAGCCATGCCGGGCAAAACATGAGCGCCGGCGCGTTGCAGCGTTCTCGGGGTCACCGTCCTCATGGTCACCATCGCGTTGCCTCCCGGATAGGCGCCGCATCATCCGGCGCCGACGTTTCCGGATTGCGTCAGAGGGGTCAGGCCGCCGAGCGCGCGCGGGCCCGGTGCTCGGCCTCCAGGGATGCAAGAAGGATGCAGATGGCGATGCCCTCGGCTGCCTTCGTCACGTCGCCGAGGCTGGGAAAGGTCGGCGCAAGACGCAGGACGCTGTCCTTCGGGTCGCGGCCATAGGGCGAGGTCGCTCCGGCCGGTGTCAGGGCGATGCCCGCTTCCTTGGCGAGCCGAACCACCTCGGTGGCGGTGCCTTCACGGGCTTCGACGGTGATGAAGTAGCCACCCTCGGGCCGGGTCCAGCGCGCGGCACCGGTTCCGGCCAGGTGCCGCTCCAGGGCCTCCTGTACGGCCGCGAACTTCGGCGCGATGAGGGCCCGGTGGGCGTCCATGTGGGCCTGGAGTCCGGCGGCGTCGCGCAGGAAGCGGACGTGGCGGAGCTGGTTCAGCTTGTCGGGGCCGATGGTCTGCTTGGCGGCACGGGCCAGGAACCAGCGCGTGTTCTCGGGCGAGCCGGCAAAGACCGCGAGACCGGCGCCCGCCAGGGTGATCTTCGAGGTCGAAGCGTAGAGAAAGGGCCGGTCCGGATGGCCGGCCTCGGCGCAGGCGGCGAGAATATCGCGTACCGGGTGGCGATCGGTGGTGAGGTGGTGCACCGCGTAGGCGTTGTCCCAGAACAGGCGGAAATCGGGAGCGCCGGTCGTCATCGTGGCGAGGCGCCGGACGGTCTCGTCGGAGAAGATCTCGCCCGACGGGTTCGCGTATTTCGGCACGCACCACATGCCCTTCACGGCGGGGTCGGCGACCAGCTTCTCGACCACGTCCATGTCGGGCCCCTGCCCCGTCATCGGCACGGGGATCATGCGGATCCCAAACTCCTCGCAGAGGGCGAAGTGGCGGTCATAGCCCGGCACCGGGCAGAGGAAGACCGGCGTCTCGCCCTGCGACCACGGTCGCTCGGAGCCGGGCACGCCCTTCAGGAGCGCCCACACGATGGTGTCGTGCATCAGGGCCAGGCTGGAATTGCCGCCGACCACGATCTGATCGGCCGGCGCATCGATGAGGTGTGAGAACAGGGCCCGCAGCTCGGGCAGGCCCTGCTGACCGCCGTAATTGCGCGCATCCTCTTTCGCCGCGGTGGTGTAGTCGCCGTTGCCCGGCAGCGCGAGCATGCCGTTGGAGAGGTCGAGCTGCTCGGGCGCCGGCTTGCCGCGCGTCATATCGAGCTTGAGGCCCCGGGCCTTGAAGGCGTCGTAGGCGTTGCGAGCCTGCGCGTGCAGGTCCGCGAGGTCGGCCGTACTGCGGTCGGCGATCGTCGTCATGGTGGGCTCAGGTCCGGGTGGGGCCGCGCGGGCGTTCAAAAAGCGCGCGCACCATGACGTCTCGCGTCGCCCGCGTCACCCCGCGCGGGCGCGGGGCTCCCGGTCTCAGGGTTGCGTGGCATGCCAGGTGGCTCGGATCCGAGTCCATGCCTCCGATGTCGGTTCGGCGCGTCCAGTCCGTGCGTCTGGAGGAACCAGGGCGAACGGCGGCCCGCAGAATGGGCCGCCGTTCGGTCTCGTTCGATCCCCCTCGGAGGAGACTCCGGATCAGCCCGCCTTGCTCAGGGCCACCGCGACGAAGCGGGTGACGCCCTTGGCGCTCTTGACCCGCATCAGTACCGCCTTGCGGCCGCTCGACTCGGCGGAGCGGACGCGCTCGGCCACCTCCGAGGGCTGCGAGACGCTGGAGCCCGCGACATCCAGGATGATGTCACCCTGCTCGATGCCCTTGGCCGCAGCCGGACCGTCGGGATCGACCTCCATCACCGCCACGCCTTCGGAGCCGGCACCGACCTCGGAGGCCGGGGCGAGGCTGAGGCCCAGCCGCGGCTGTCCGTTCGCCGAGGTGCCGCGGTCGGTGCTCGCCACCTTGGTGTCGTTGGGCAGCACGCCGAGTTCCACCGTTGCGGTGTCGGTCTTGCCACCGCGCAGGTAGGTCAGCTCGACCTTGGCCCCCGGCTTGATGCCGGCGATCTTGCGGGACAACTCCTTGGCGTCGTTGATCGGAGCACCGTTGACCGACTCGATCACGTCGCCGGACTTCAGGCCCGCCTTCGCCGCCGGAGTCCCCGCCTCGGCATGATCCACGAGGGCGCCCTTGGCCTTGTCGAGACCGAGGCCGTCGGCGATGTCCTTCGTCACCGGCTGGACCTGCACGCCGAGGTAGCCGCGGGCCACCTTGCCGTCGGCCCGGAGCTGGTCGACCACCGCCTGCACAGTCTCGGCCGGGATGGCGAAGGCCAGGCCAACGCTGCCGCCGGAGGGCGACGCGATGGCGGTGTTCACACCCACCACCTCACCGCCGACGTTGAAGGTCGGGCCGCCGGAATTACCTTTGTTGATCGGCGCGTCGATCTGCAGGAAGTCGTCGTAGGGGCCGGCGCCGATGTCGCGGCCGCGGGCCGAGACGATGCCCGCCGTCACCGTGCCGCCGAGGCCGAACGGGTTGCCGATCGCCACCACCCAGTCGCCCACGCGGGGCGCCGACTTGCTGAGGGAGACGTAAGGGAAGGTGCCGCCCTCGGTGATCTTGAGGAGGGCGAGGTCGGTCTTGGGATCCTTGCCGATCACCTTCGCATCGAGGGTGCGGTTGTCGTCCAGGGTCACCTGCACCGACTTGGCCTTGTCGACCACGTGGTTGTTGGTGACGACGTAGCCGTCCGCCGAGATGATGAAGCCCGAGCCCATGGCGCCGCGTTGACCCTGGCGCTTGGGCATGCCGAAGCCCTGGCCCTGACCACCCTGACCCGGTCCGCCCTGGCCGAAGCGCTTGAAGAATTCGCGCAGCTGCGGCGGGACCTGCTGTCCCTGGCCGGGGCCGTCCTCGTCGTCGGAATCGGCACTGTCGTCGAGCTTCACCTTCACGGCGACGACGCCCGGTTTCACCTTGTCGACGACGCTGGCGAAGGAGCCCGGCGGATGATCGGGGGTCTCGATCGGGTTCTTGGAAAGGGATTGGGCGTAGGCCGGCGCGGCCGGCTGGGTCAGGCCGACACCGGCCGCGCCGGTCGCCACGAGGGCGGCCACGGCGACGGAGGCGAGGGCGTTGCGGCGCAGACGGTTGGGCTGAGCGGTCATAGGGGTCTCCGGATCGGGGGGCCGCCATCGGCAGGCCGTGATCCGGTTTGTAGAGGGCGCCGCCTGACCCGGGCGTGGCGTGAAGATTACGGTTTGGACAGGTTCGCGGACGGCGGCTGAGGGGCAAGTCCGGACCGCCAGTGCAGGTCGAGGAGGAGGCCCGCCGGGTGGGTATCGAGGACGGGAGTGATGGGTAGGCCTGCGGCGTGCAACAGGCGTGCCGCCCAGTGGTTGCAGACGTTCGCGTAGGAGAAGCGCCCTGCCCCATCGTAGAACAGGCTCGGCCCGTAGAGGCCCGGACCGCCCGCGGCCGGCTGTCCGTCGACGAGGCGGAAGCTTCCTTCCAGGCGAGCGAGAAGGCGCGCGAGGCCGGGCTTCGAGACCCGCAGCGGCACGAGGTCCGAATAGGGAAAGCTATCACGCACCGGCCGCTCGAGGCCGACCACCTGGACCAGCCCGGCCCGTCCGCCCGGCGTGAACAGGGCTGCGAGCGCGAGACCGAGATCGAACTGGGCCAGGGTCGGCGTCGCCCGGTAGAAGCGGGCCTCGCCCCAACCGAACTCGATCTGCGGATAGGCGCGGAACCGCGTTGCGATGCTGGCGAGGGCCGGCCCGCTCCCCGCTCCCGTCAGAGCGGCCCGCGGCAGCACGAGGCCGGAATGCCAGCCGTGCGACACCAGCGCGATGCCGATACTGTCCGCGTCCGCCGGCGGATAAAGGTCCGGGTCGCCCCGCTGCGCCGTCAGCAGCGCTGCGAGGACGACGAGTCCGACCAGGGTGACGATCAGGGCGGCGAGGCCCGCGACAATTCGAGCGAGTCCCCACCGACCCGTGCGCATGGCTGCGCGATCGGTCAGGGCGCCTGCCAGACCTGGCCGTGATAGTCGAACCGGTCAGGCTGGCTTGCGAGGGCGGCGAGGCCCGTCAGCGCGGGATCGTGCACGGCGATGACGCTCGTGGGGATCGCCTCCATCTGCGCCACGAAGGGGGGCTTGTACTCGAAGGCCGCGCGGAAGGCGCCGCGCCGGAGCACGTCGATGATGCGGGGCGCGATCCCGCCGCCGATATAGACGCCTCCGGTGGCCAGGAACGTGAGCGCGAGGTCGCCGCAGACGCGGCCCAGGAGTTTGGCGAACAGGTTGAGGGCGGCCGCCGCGTCCGGGTCGGCATCGGTGAGCCCCGCCTCCGTGACCGCAGCCGGGTCGAGGCGCGGGCCGTCGGCGCCGGTGCGCAGCCGGTGCAGGCCTGCATGGAGCCGGGTCAGGCCGGGGCCGGAAAGGAGAGTTTCGACGGTGATGCGGCCCTCGACCCGCTCCAGATGCGGCCACAGGGCGAGCTCGGCCGGCGAGCTCGGCCCGAAATCCACGTGGCCGCTCTCGGTCGAGACGATGACGAGGCGCCCGCCCACCGGCAACAGGGCCGCTGCACCGAACCCGGTGCCGGGCCCGAGGACGAGGCGCGCCCCCTGGTCGCCGGCCCGGCCCTCCTCCCGGTTCGGACCGATGGGCGTCAGCTCGGAGGGGCTGATCCCGGCAGCACCTGCCGCCACGGGTACGTAGTCGTTGACCACCACCGAGCGCGACAGGCCGAAATCCTGCCCGATCCGCGCGCCCTCGATCACCCATTGGGCATTGGTGAGTTGCACCGCCGGCCCGTCGACCCGGGCCGCCACCGCCAGGATGGCGGAGCGTGGGGCGGTGCCGTTCCCCTTGGCCAGGGAGGCGCGGATGGCGGCACTGGGATCGGGGTGGCCGGCCGTCTCCTCGTGGGAGAGGAGGACCGGCTTCGCCCCCGCCTCGGGGACCAGGGCAAAGCGGGCGTTGGTGCCGCCGATATCGCCGACGAGGACGGGAAATTCGAACATGCGCGTCGCTTCCGTCTGGGCCCCGGGGAACGGGGATTAGGGATCGGTCGTGGGACGCCGCTCAGGCGGCCGGCAGGGCGTCTGGGTCGATCTGTGCTCCATCGGCCCAGGCGTAGAGCAGACGGCGCACATCCTCCGGATCGATGAGGCGGCGGGACGCGATCGTCTCGGCCCCGCCGATACGGACGCTGACGCCACCGGTCTCGTTGATCACGGCGAAGGCCTTCTCGTCGGTGAGGTCGTCTCCGAGAAAGATCGCCCGGCGGCCGGCATAGGGCGGGTTTTCGGCGAGCGCCCGGATGGCATGGCCCTTGGTGGCGGAGGCGGGCACGATCTCGCCTACCGCCTTGCCGAGCTGGAGCCGATAGGCGGATCCGAGGGCGGTGGCGGCGGCCTTCACGGCCTCCTCGGCCGCGGCGGCATCGCTCGGGGTGGCGAGACGCCAATGCACCGCCACGGAGGCGCCCTTGTCTTCGATCAGGACGTGCTCGAGGGCGGTGACCGCCGCATGCAGGGCCGGCACCTGGGCCCGTAGGTCAGGGTGATCCTCGGCGGAGCCGCCCGAGACGATGCCGTCGACCCGCCGTTCGACGCCGTGAAGGCCGGCGACATCGAAGCGGGCGGGGACCAGGAAATCGTCGATCACCCCGATGGGCCGGCCCGTGACGATGGCGAGGGCGCCCCCGAGCCGGGCGCGCAGACGCTCCAGGGCCGGAGCGAGGGCGGGATCGACCCGGACCTGGTCGGGCTTGGGCGCAATCTCCACCAGGGTGCCGTCGAAGTCGAGATAGAGGGCGAAGGCGGTCGGGTCGGTCACGCAGGTTGTCCCTTCGTCTGATCCGGGCCTGCGCTAGCATGCCCTGCGCCGGGGGAAAACGCGGGATGGGGAAATCGGGAGGCCGGAAAACAGGGCGGGCGCAACACCCTGCCCTATTTGTCCGACCTTCCGATCCCTGTGAGGCAAGGTCCCGATCGCATGTGGCCCACCCCGATCCCGCCCGGCCCGAACGAGGAGAGCGTCTGGGACTACCCGCGCCCGCCCCGCCTCGAGAGGGTTCCGGAGCGGCTGCGGGTCGTGCTCGACGGCCGGACCATCGCCGAGACCGGTGCCGGATACCGGGTGCTGGAGACCAGCCATCCGCCGACCTACTACTTTCCGCCCGGCGATGTGGTGGCCGGCGTGCTCGGGCCCGCTCGCCGGGCCGGCATCTGCGAGTGGAAGGGGCGCGCCGTCCTGTACGACGTCGCGGCGGGCGGCTTTCGCGCCGAGGGCGCGGCCTGGGCCTACCCCGCCCCCACGCCGGACTTCACCGCGATCGCGGGCTACATCGCCTTCTATGCCGGTCCGATGGAGGCCTGCTTCGTCGGCGACGCGCGTGTGACGCCGCAGCCCGGCGGCTTCTACGGCGGCTGGATCACGCCCGCCATCGTCGGCCCGTTCAAGGGCGGCCCCGGCACCATGGGGTGGTGAAGCGCGGGCTGGGCCGAAAGGCATCGCCGCCGATCCAGGCCCCGTCGGACTGCCTGCGCGACGCCCGGTATCCGTGCCCCCTCAAGACGTGCGGCGCAGGGTGATGCGGGTCAGCTCGGACGGGCGGCCGAGGCGCAGTGCGAAGCCGGCCCACAGGCCCGTCCCGTTGCTGACGTAGAGGGTCATGCCGCCGACCTGGTAGGCGCCGGAGACGAACCCGTTGTTGCCGCGTGCCACGAGCCGGTCCAGTCCGATGATCATGCCGCCGTGTGTATGGCCAGACAGTTGCAGCGCCACGCCGCGCGCGGCTGCCCGAGGGGCATTTGCCGGCTGGTGATCGAGGAGCACGATCGGCGCATCCGTGGGCGCACCCGCCAGGGCACCGTCGAGGTCGGGCCCCGGATGGCCGATGGCGGGCGCCGAGCGATCGGTGACTCCCGCCAGCACCAGCGCGTCGCCGCCGCGGGTCACGACCGCATGGGCGTTGGCGAGGATGTGCATCCCCATGCCGGCGAAGTGGCGCATCCAGGTCTCGACGTCGAAGAAGTATTCGTGGTTGCCGGGGATGGCCCAGACGCCGTCCCGCGCCGTCAGGTCGCGCAGCGGCTCCACGTCGGCCTGCCGGGCCGCGAACGAACCGTCGATGAAATCCCCCGTGACGAGGATCACGTCCGTGCCGAGCCCGTTGGCGCGCGAGACGACCGCCTGTGCCCAGGTCGCGGGGAACAGGCGGCTGATGTGCAGGTCGGTGAGATGGAGGATGGTGTATCCTTCGAAGCCCGGCGGCAGGTCCCTGACCGCGACCGTGACATCCTTCAGGGGCGGCACGCGCACGGCCTGCTGCACCGCGACCGCCGCCAGGACCGCGACCGCCAGGGCCGCCCCGATGCGCCAGGCGCTGGAAACCGCCCAACCGCCGCCGGGCAGGGCCAGGGATGCCAGGGCGACGGCGTCGAGCGCGAAGAGCAGCACCGCCAGCAGGATGATCGCACCGAACGCCCCGCTGAACAGCATAACGATGGGCCGCGGAAACTCGGGCGAGAAGACGGACCCGGAGGAGAGGCGGCTCCACAGGTGGTACTGCGAGGCGACCAGCAGGAGGGCGGCGAGACCGAGCTTGAGCGCAAGCGGCCAGGGCAGCGGCCAGACGCCCCGGGTGACGACGTACAGGCAGGGCAGGCTGAAGATCAGGTGGATCATGGCTGCTCCATGGACCGCGGCAGGGGCCCAGCGCAAAGTTTTCTGCTCGGCGTTGCGGAGCCCGAGGGACGCTTCGGGGTCGCCACCGACCCGCAAGGGAAGCGTTGGGAGGGAAGCGTTGGGAGGGGAGCGCCGGGCGGCCTTCGAGGCGGGACGGAGCGTCGGGTGATCGCGTCGGCGTTCCGGCGCAGGCCAGGGTTTGCGCCGTCCGGCCGCGCCGCTATGCCAGGGCCGGTCGGCAGGGCTGGTGGCCAGGGACGGAGCAGGTGTGATGCACGGTGAGATCGCAAGCGAGCCGCGGGCCCTCGGGCTCTGCCCGGACCGCCTGGAGCGGATCGACGGCTGGATGCGGCGCCTCGTCGACGACGGCAAGGTCGCGGGCCTGTCGGTGATGCTGGCCCGCGGTGACCGGACGGCCTTCTTCCGCGCCCATGGCCGGGCCGACATCGCGCGCGACGCGCCCTTCGCCCCCGACACCATCGCGCGCATCTACTCGATGACGAAACCGCTGACCTCGGTGGCGGTGATGATGCTTTATGAGGAGGGCCGCTTCCAACTCGACGACCCGATCACCCGCTTCCTGCCGGAATTTTCGGATCTGCGAGTTCTCACCGGCGGCAACCGGGCAAAGTTCGACAGTGAGCCGGCCCGGCGCCCGATCACGATCCGCGACCTTCTCACCCATACCTCCGGCCTGACCTACGGTTTCATGGAGGCGACCCTCGTCGATGCCCTCTATCGCCAGAACGGCGTCGATTTCGGCGAGGCCCAGGAGGCGAGCCTCGCCGAGGTGGTGGCCCGGCTCGCCCGGCAGCCCCTCCTCGCCCAGCCCGGCGCCGAGTGGAACTATTCGGTGGCCACCGACGTCCTGGGACACCTCGTGGCCGTCGTCTCCGGCCAGGACTTCGCCGATTTCCTCCGCCAACGCGTGATCGGCCCCCTCGGCATGGTCGACACGGACTTCTCCGTGCCTGCCGACAAGCTGCCGCGCCTGGCCGCCAATTACAGCCTGTTCCGGGACCGGACGCTGAAGCTCTACGACGATGCGGTCGGCAGTCGCTTCGCCCGCCCGCCGGCGGTGGCCTCGGGCGGCGGCGGCCTCGTCTCGACCGCGTCCGACTACATGCGCTTCTGCCGCTTCCTCCTCGGGCGCGGCGAACTCGAGGGCACCCGGCTCCTCGGGCGCAAGACCGTCGACCTCATGCTGATGAATCACCTCGACGGGGACTTGGCGGCGATGGGCCAGCCGCGCTTCTCCGAGACCGCCTATACGGGGATCGGCTTCGGCCTCGGCTTCTCGGTGATGCTCGATCCGGCCCGCGCCCAGATCGTCGGCACGCCGGGCGAGGCGGCCTGGGGCGGACTTGCCAGCACCGCCTTCTGGGTCGACCCGGCGGAGGATCTCGCCGTGGTGCTGCTCACGCAGCTCATCCCCTCCTCGGCCTTGCCGCTGCGACGCGAGCTGCGCGTGCTGACCTACGCGGCCCTGGTGGATTGAAGGCCCCGGAAACGCGAACCGCCGCCGGCCCTTGGCGGGACGGCGGCGTTTCACGACCCCTCGCGCGTGCGGCGCGGGACTACTCGGCCGGTGCCGCCGCCGGAGCGGCACTCGGCTTGGCCGCCGGCTTGGGCGCGGGCGCCTTGGCCGTGCCGGTCGCGGCGGGCGCACCCGCTCCGGCGCTCGGCGCCGCCTTGGGGGCCCATTCCGCATCGGCGCGCGGGCCGCCCGGGCCGTTGGTCGGGCCGGTGAGCTGGCCCGGCACCACGTCGTTGACCCGGTTCCAGGTCTGCGAGCCGCAGAGGAAGCCGAGGAGGCAGCCGCGCACCGACAGCTCCGTCGGCTGGTCCGACCACATCGTCACGTCGTAGAACTTGCCCTCGTCGGCGTTGTAGATCTTGCCGCCGTAATGGCCGTCCGGCTGCGGCTTCAGGCCCATGATCAGCTGAAGGCCCAGGGAGGGACGGGACTGCTTCTTCGGATCGGGATTCTTGAAGTCGATCCGGGGCTGGCCCTGGTCGTTCAGGGGCACCTTCAGCCAGACGACGTAGCCGCACAGGTTGGTGTTCTGCGGGCCGCACCTCTCGGTGCGGATGCGGGCGCGCCCATCCTCGGTGAGCCAGGTGCCGCTGGCGTCGTTGGGGGCGGCAGCCAGTGCGAGGCCCGGCAGAACGGCGGCAACGAGCCCGGCCAGGGGCGCCAGCCGGCGCGCGGCGCCCGCCATGGTGGATCGATTCGTCATGCTTCCAACAACCCTCATGCGCTCGCCCCGTGGCGATCCGCCCTCGTCCGCAGGACGGCAAGCGCTTGTCACGTGATGCCTCGCCATCCGACGTGAAGGTGACGGGATCATGGCCGGCATGCACCGAATCCTGCAGATTCGTCGTGACGACGTGGCCTTATCTTCGTGGCCGAGCCCGGCCGAGGGCGAAGTCTTGATGTTCGCTGGATCGTGCCGGGGTGCCACGGCGAACCGGCCCTTCGGCCTCCGGCGCGGAGACGGACCGCCGGCGCCCGCGATCGCCGGCCGTGCCGCGAACGATCCGCCGGGGACCGCGTTTACGGCCGTGCTTCTCGGGGATGGCGGACGACGTGATGGCGGATGGATCGGTCGGGATGGGTCGGCGCCTCGAGGCGGCGGACATCCGTCTCGGCGTCTCTCTGGCGCGTGCCAAGGACACCCGCCGGGTGCGGGCCCTGGCGGCGGCCAGCGAGGCGGGCGGCTGGAAGTGGCTGCTGGCGCTCTCCAGCGGAACCCTCGCACTCGGCGTGCTGCGGCGGGACCCGCGTCTGGCCGAGGCCGGCCGGCACATGCTCCTCGCCGGAATCCTGGCGGCGGCCACCAAGACCACCGTGAAGCGGGTCGTGCACCGGACCCGGCCCAACGTGCTGATGGATGAGGGCCTCTACGAGAAGGGCTGGTTCGGGCCGAATGTCGGGCCGTGGCAGTCGTTTCCGTCGGGACACTCGGCCCTGAGCGTCGCGGTGGCGACGGCGGCCGGCCGGGCCTATCCCGAGATCCGCGGCGTCGCGACGGCGGCGGCCCTCGGGGTCGTGGCCGTCCAGGTCCTGCGTGGCGCGCACTTTCCGGTGGACGTCGCTGCCGGGGCGCTGATCGGGCTTTCGGCCGAGGCGGTGGACCACCGGATCGCCCTCGGGCGGGATGGCGTCGCCGGTCTGGCGGCGCGCGGTATACCCGGATGATCGCGGCGAGGTCGCGCGGCATCGCGTGCCGGGAACGCCGCGACGCGACCTCCGGTTGACGCGTCATTCCATCGGAGACGCCGCGTGACCGACAACCCCCTGACGACCTATCCCAGCCCGCCCTTCGCGGGCCAGCCGCAGAGCTTTCCCGGCAAGACCGGCCGGATGGTGCCCGAGCCGGATCACGGCGAGGCGAGCTACCGGGGCTCGGGCAAGCTGACGGGCCAGGCGGCGCTGATCACCGGCGGCGATTCCGGCATCGGCCGGGCGGTGGCCATCGCCTTCGCCCGCGAGGGCGCCGACGTGGCGATCGCCTACCTGCCGGAGGAGCAGGCGGATGCCGAGGCGGTGGCCGGCTGGATCGAGAAGGCGGGCCGGCGCGCCCTGCTGCTGCCGGGCGACCTCAAGGACCCGGCCCATGGCCGCGACCTCGTGGCGCGCACGGTCGCCGCCTTCGGCCGCCTCGACGTGCTGGTGAACAACGGCGCCTTCCAGCAGCCGAACCAAGGGCTCGACGCCATCGAGGACGCGGTCTTCGAGGACCATTTCCGCACCAACGTGTTCGGGCCGTTCTACGTGACCAAGGCCGCCCTGCCCCACCTCAAGCCCGGGGCCTCGGTGATCTTCACCTCCTCGGTGAATTCGAAGCACCCGATGCCCTCGCTGATGGCCTACAGCGCCACCAAGGGGGCGCTCAGCAACATGGTCCTGAGCCTGGCGCAGCTGCTGGCCGAGAAGGGCATCCGGGTGAACGGCGTGCTGCCGGGGCCGATCTGGACGCCGTTCATCCCCGCGGGGATGAGCGAGGACGCGGTCAAGTCCTTCGGCAGCCAGGTCCCGTTCGGGCGCCCGGGCCAGCCGGCGGAGCTCGCCTCCGCCTACGTGATGCTGGCCTCGGCCGAGAGCAGCTACACCTCCGGCGCCCTCGTCACCGTCGCCGGGGCGATGCCGGTCCTCTGAGGGACCCTGCCGACCCCGGCCTCGGCGCCGGGGTCGTTCCGAAGGGTTCGCCCAACGGTTCGCCGAACGGTTCGGCCGGTTCGCGCGTTCCTGTGGCCTCGGAGGGGGAGAAGCAGGATGCGCACCTGGAGGGCGATGGACCGGGCCCCGCATGACGGTCGCTGGATCATCGCGATCCACCGGTCCGACCCGGACCGGCGCGCGGTGATCCGCTGGGACCCGGCGGGCCTGGGCGATCCCCGGCCGTGGCACGTCGCCTCCTGCCAGCACAGCTACCCGGCGGAGGCCTTCACGGACTGGATGGACTTCCCCGAGTGTCCGCCCGCCGCCGCGGGCGTCGAACCCGGCACCGCAGGAGGTCACGATGGCGCGCGAAGCGATGGGTCCCCTCACCCTGGAGGTTGAGAGCTGCCCCGAGGATGCCACCCGGTACCGCTGGACCGTGCGGGAGGCGGACCAGGTGGTGCGGAGCGCCCTCTATTCCCTGCCCGACGCGGAGGCCGCCCTGCGCCAGGGCCGCGAGGCCATGGCCGAGGCGGCCGCCCTCTGCCGCGACACGCGGGGGCGCGCACCGGGTTGATCCGGCTCGACGAGGCCGTGTTCCCCGGGTGCCCGGGCGCCGTGTGCCCCGTCACGCGAGGTCCCGATGCTCGGCGAGGCCGTACTGGAGATAATGGGCGAGCGGGTCGATCCCCGCGGCGGCCACGTCCGGGTTGGCGGCGAGGTACGCCTTCGTGTCGAACAGGGCGGAGGGGTTGCGGCCCTCCCGCCAGCCGTAGGCCTCGTAATGGAGCAGCGGATTCATCCCGGCCTCGGCCACGTCCGGATTGGCCGCCAGATAGCCCGTCGTCGAGAAGTAGGCGTCCGGGTCGCGCCCTTCGACGGCCCCGTACCGCAGGTAATGCGCGAAGGCGAAGCTGTCCGGATCACCGCCGGCGGCCGCCGCCGCGCGGGCCACGTCCGGGTACTGCGCGAGATAGTAGGTGGCATCGAATGCGCCATCGAGGTGGTGGGGGGCGGGCCCCGCGGGCGGGACGGGCAGGGCCGTGCGGCCCTCGACTTGCCCGTATTCCAGGTAGTGCGCGAGGGGGTCGATCCCCGCCGCCGCGACATCCGGGTTGGCGGCCAGGTACGCCTCCGTATCGAACGCCGCCGAGGGATTGCGTCCCTCCTGCCAGCCGAACCGATCGTAATGGGTGAGCGGATCGACACCGGCCGCGGCCACGTCCGGATTGGCCGCCAGGTAGCCCGATGTCGAGAACTGAGGGTTGGGATCGCGTCCTTCGCGCCAGCCCCATTCGGCATAGTGCCGATCGGGATCGACGCGCGCCTGCCAGACATCGCGGTTCTGGGCGAGGTAGAACAGATCGTCCACGAGGGGGGATCCGTCGGCCTCGTCGATCGTGCCGTCGGTGAAGTGAAGGCGGCCGATGCCGGTCACGTCCTGGACCGTGCCATCCGGCCCCGTCAGCACCGCCGCCCCGTTCTGATAGGTCAGGATCGCCTGCGTGAAGGCGAAGGCGAAGGTCGCCTCCGCAGCGGGGCCGTGCGCCGCGACGGCGGTGGTGAGGGTGGCCGAGGCGGTGGCGCCGTCGCTGTCGGCGATGGTGTAGGCGAAGGAATCGGCCCCTGGGCTCCGCCCGAGATAGGCGTAGCGTCCGTCGGCGCCGATCGTCAGGGCCCCGTGGGGGCTTGCGAGGGTGACGGTGCCGCCGGCCGGCACGGCGGTGGTCGCGCCGTCCTCCGTGCGCACGGCCGTGACGTGCAGGGCCGCACCGCCGAGATCGACGTCGTTCGCGAGCACGTTCCCCGTCGCGAAGGTGTGGGCTTCGAGGGCGGCCGTATCCGCCGCCGCGATCGGGGTGCCAGCCACCGTGAAGCTGAAGGCGACCGGATCGGCGGGATTGCCGGCCGCGTCCGTCGCGGTGGCGGTGAGGGTGTGGGGCCCGAGGCCGAAGGTCTGGCCCGAGGCGACCACC
>NZ_LMMK01000011.1:80750-80959 GCF_001422795.1 Methylobacterium sp. Leaf88
TGGCGGTGGCGGCGAAGGTCACTGGCGCGCCCGCCGCGGAGGTCGCCTGGATGGTGGGCGCCGGGGCGGAAATGGCGATGACGGGTTTGGCGGTGTCGGCCACCGTGAAGCTGAAGGCGACCGGATCGGCGGAATTGCCGGCCGCATCCGTCGCGGTGGCGGTGAGGGTGTGGGGGCCGAGGCCGAAGGTCTGGCCCGAGGCGACCACC
>NZ_LMMK01000011.1:81019-104595 GCF_001422795.1 Methylobacterium sp. Leaf88
CGGCGGTGGCGGCGAAGGTCACGGCGGCCCCGGCCGCGGAGGTCGCCTGGATCGTCGTCGCCGGGGCCGTGACGGCGATGACGGGTTTGGCGGTGTCGGCCACCGTGAAGCTGAAGCCGACCGGATCGGCGGAATTGCCGGCCGCATCCGTCGCGGTGGCGGTGAGGGTGTGGGGCCCCAGCCCGAAGGTCTGGCCCGAGGCGACCACCATCGTGCCCTCGCGGAACGTCACCGGGTCGGTGCCGTCGACCGCATCCGTGGCGGTGGCGGCGAAGGTCACGGCGGCCCCGGCGGCGGAGGTCGCCTGGATGGTGGCCGCCGGAATCTGGGTCAGGGCCAGGGACGGGGCGGTGGTGTCGATGGTGAGGGTGCCGGGCATGGCCGTTGTGAATCCGGCCAGGGTGACGGGGCTGCCGTCGGTCCCGGCCAGGGTGGCGTTGGTCAGGTCGATGCCGGTGACGGCCAGGTCCTGCGCGGTCTGGCCGGGGGCCACGGTGTAGGTGAAGCGCAGGGTGCCGGTTCCCGAGCCGCCCGCGTAGGCGGCGGTGGCGCCGGTGTTCAGGGTCAGCACGGGCGTGCCCGTCACGGCGACGGCGTCGGTGAACTGGACCGCGAGGGTGACGGCGGCGCCGGCCTTGAGCAGGCCGTTGCCGCTGCCGTCGATGCCGGGCCCGCTGTCCGCGATGGACTGGACCGCGATCGGGCCCGCCTGGGTGACGGCCTGGGAGACGGCGAGGCCGCGGGGGTCGACCCAGAGGGGCAGGTCGTTGTCGTCGTAGATGGCGGCGCCGATGCCGGGCTGTCCGGGCAGGGCGATGCGGGCGCCGCCCCATCCGTAGAACAGCTCGGTGGCGGCGGGGACGTCGCGGTCGAAGGTGAGGCGCAGGTGGCTGGCGTCGACGAGCTCGGCCCTGGTGGCGAGCGCCTGGCTGGCGGCGGCGTTCCAGTCGGCGCGCAGGCTCCAGCCGGTGCCGGCGGCGGCGACGCTGCCGAGGGCCTGGAGGGACGTGGCCTGGTCGAACGCGACGGTGAGCAGGAGCTGGTCGGGGGCGCCGGCCACGCGCTCGGCGCGCACGACCCGGGGGCCGTCGTCGTCGATGTCGCCGGAGGCCAGCGCCAGGGGCGAGCCCGGCAGCGCCGAGGCCCGGAACGTCTCGGCGATCGACAGGGCGATCCGATCGAAGATCTGAGTCGCGTCGGCGCGACTGAAGTGAACGCTCCCCGGCTGTCGGGTGATGCCGTGGCCATCGACGTCCATGTCGACGTCGCTGGCCTGGCGCGCGGCGTAGCCGGCGTTGAAGTCCTTGTCCTCCGTCAGCTCGGCCTGCCCGACCCGGATGGCCTGGTTCTGGACCGGCTGCGTGGACTGCACCGCGGGCGTCTGCGCCGGGAACGGAATGGCGTTGACGAACAGGTAGGGGACGGTGGCGGCATCCTGGCCGAGCACGCCGCGCACGAGGCCGGCCTCGTAGCGCACGGCGCTCTCCCACATGGCGGGCGTGAGAGCCGCGTTCTGGCTGTCGTTCTCGTTGTGCAGCCAGACGACCGCGGTCGGCGCGGCCTTCTGCGCCGCGGACCATTGCCCGATCGTGCTGAGAAGGCCGATTTCCTGGGCGTTCGCCGTCCATCCGTTGCGGTAGTCGCCGTTGACCGGGCTCAGCCAGTCGGTGAGCATCCCCGTGCCCGGCCATTCCGTGTTGGCGCCGTCGGCGTTGTCGCGCGTGCCGATCACGTTGACCCTCTGGCGGACGCCGTCGAACCCGAGCTGCGCCTCGATGGCCGCCTCGAGCTTCGGCAGGTCGCCGTACAGCGTCGGGAAATAGGTGTTCGACTGGCCGCGCAGGACGACGTTGAGGACCGTGGCGGCCGGAATGGCGCCGGTCTTGTCGAGGACCGGATCCGGCGCGAACCCGACATTCAGCTGCGCGTTCGCGGCCCCGCTGGCGAGACTGCCCGTCGCGAGGGTCGTGGCGGTGGTGCCCTTCAGGCCTTCCGGGGTCGCCACGGTGACGCGGTAGCTCCCGGCCGTCGTCCCGAAGCTGTAATGCCCGGCGGCGTCGGTGACTGTGGTCTTGAGCGCGAATCCGGTGGCCGCATCGCTGAGGAGCACGCTGGTGCCGGCGAGGCCCGCCTCGCCGGGGCCCTGGCGCCCGTTCCCGTCTCCGTCGGCGAAGATCGTCCCGGACAGGCTGACCGTCGGGGGATTGTTCCGGACACCGAAGTTCTGCGACGCGATCACCGCGCCGCTGGTGACGACCTCCTTCAGCGTGGTCACGCCGCTGGTGACCTTGCCGTCCGGGGCGGTCACCGCGACCGTATAGGTCCCCGGGGCGAGGTTCTGGAAGCTGTAGACCCCGTTGGTGCCCGGCTTGAAGGGGTCCTTGTTGCTCGACGTCGTGCTGGCCAGGAGGACGCCGATGTCGTTGTACAGATCGACCGAGACGCCGTTCGTCAGCACTTCGCCCGCGTTGAAGACGCCGTTGCCGTTCGTGTCGTTGAAGATGATGCCCGCGATGCTTCCGGTCTTGTAGAACCCTTCGTCGACGGTCGTCTTCGCGTCGCTCGGGACGCTCACGTTGGTGACGAGCGTCTGGCCGCTCGCGTTCGTCGTCCCGGCGCTGCCCCGGTATCCGGCCGCGGCCGGCGTGAAGCGCATCGCGTAGGCGCCGCCGGCGAGAGCGGTGAAGGCGTAGGCCCCGGTCGCATCGGTGCGGACCGTCGCCAGGGCGGCCCCGCTCCCGTCGGCGGCGAGCAGGTCGACCGAGACGCCCGCGAGGGCCGTCTCGTTGGCGTCCCGCGTGCCATTGCCGTTGGCATCGGTAAAGACCGCCCCGGACAGCGTTGCGCCAGCCATGCCCTTCCCCCCTGATCGCTGACGACGCTTTGCCGCGTCGCCTCTTTATCAGTCTAGGGTGAGGCCTCTATTGCCTGGAGACAATGGACTATAGTGACAAAGCGCTCTCTTTGTCGGAATCATGTTGCCATAGATCCGAAGAGACCGGCCCATCGATCAGCACAGGCGCGTCCGGGCTTCAAGAGCAGGGCGCGAGGATGTCGGCGCGGGCGTGGAAGATCCGGAGGCGATGATCGCGTCGCGGGGGCGCGGCGCCCCTACCCGAGCCGCGCCCTGCGCCGCAGGCGGCGCCAGCCCAGCACCACGCCCGAGAGGGCGATGGTCGCGCCGAGGCCGTTGAGGAGCCACATCACCGCGTCCCAGGCCGGGCGGGCCTGGAACAGGTTTCCGAAGTCCAGGCGGTGGGGCGCCTCGAACAGCCAGCGCTGGAGCCGGCCGCTGGCATCGAGGCGGTCGAGGAGCGCGCCGGTCTCGGGGTCGAGGTGGAGCCAGGTCGCGGCCGGGTCGTCGAAGCGCACCCGCAGCACCGGCAGCGGCCGGGTGTCGTGGTGGGGATACCAGTAGGCGTCGTAGGCGGTCAGCGTCTCGGTCGCGGCGATGCGGGCCTCCGGCAGGGCGCGGGCGGCTGCGGCGCGCAAGATCGCCTCCGTGGGCGGCGGGACCGCGACCCGGCGGCCCCGGGCATCGGCGGCGACCAGCACGGGCCGGCCGCCGACCTGCGTGAACCGGACCTCGACGATCCCCGGCCGCGCCAGGCCGTCGAGGGCCGCGCGGCCGACCGCGGCCGGGGGCCCGGCATAGGCCGCCTGCAGGGCCGCCGGGGGCGTGCGGGGCGAGAACCAGTGGTTCGGGTTCATGGAGAGCCAGCCGCTCGCCACGAAGCTGAGGAGGCTCAGGCCCCCGAGGGTGCCGAGGAGGTGGTGCCAGCGCCCGAGGCCGCGATAGGGGCTCACCCCCGCGGCGTAGGGCCGGCGCAGGCGCAGGCGCCAGATCCCCAGGGCCAGGCCGCTCAGCACCCCGGCGGTGGCGAGGCCGGAGACCCACAGCACGGTGCCGCGCCAGAGCTCGCCCCGCGCCCGCAGGGGCGTGGGGTAGAACCAGTGCGGGATCGCCCCGAGCCAGTTCCACAGGCGCTCCCGGCGGGTGGTGTCGAGGACGACCGCGCCCGTGCGGGCCGAAACGTAGAGCTCGGTGCTGGCCGCGTCCCCGAGCGCCACCACGTGGAAGGGGCGCACCGGGTCGTAGCGGTCGCGCACCGTCCATGGGTCGCGGGTCACCGCCCGCACGGTGGCGCCCTCGCCGAACGACGCCCGGGCGGCCGCCCCGTCGATCTCGCCCAGGGCCTGCCCGGTCTCGGCCGAGACCACGTGCCGGGCGTCGTCGCGGGTGGTGACCTGATAGACCGGCGCCCCGCCCCGCATGGACAGGCTGAGGCCGCCGGGGGCCGGGTCGAGCCCGGCCCGGGCCAGGGCCGCGTCCGGGCCGAGGAGGACCCGGTCCCAGGCGAGGGGCGCGAGGCGGGACAGGCGCTCGGCCTCCGTCAGGGCCGGAAACGCCACGTAGAGCATCACCAGCCCCGACAGCACCCAGGCGGCGAGGAACAGCCCCGTGGCGATGCCGAGCCAGCGGTGGCCGATGATCAGCCCGCGCTTCAGGGGCTTCAGGAAGGCCCGTTTCGGAGAGGCCCGCATCAGAACCGGACGCTGTAGGCGACCTCGACGGAGCGCGGCCGGCCCAGCAGCCAGTTGGTGCCGACCCCGTTCACCGCGTTGCCGCTGATCGCGTAGATCGTGTCGAACAGGTTGTAGGCGCGCAGCGACAGGCGCGAATCCGGCGTGACCTGGTGGTCGAGCCCGGCATTGACCAGGGTGTAGGCCGGGCGCTTCGCCTGGTTGCCGAAGTCGCTGAAGGTCTCGCCCACGTGCTGCAGGCCGACCCGGGCCTCCCAGGCCGGGGCGAAGGCGTAAGTGACCCAGAGGTTGCCGACGCGCTCCGGCACGTCGATGGGCTGGCGCCCGGCATAGGACACCACCGCCCCGCCGACCGCCTGGTCGAAGGTGTCGTACTGGGCATGCAGCAGCGCCAGGTTGGCGTCGATGCGCCAGGCCTCGGAGAGGTGCAGGCTCAGGGCCGCCTCGACGCCGAGGGAGGATTGCTGCCCGACCTGGGTCGAGAGCGTCGGCTGGCCCGGTACCGCCGAGATCAGGTTGTCCTTGACGATGCGGTAGCCGGCCAGCGTCCACTCGGCCCGGCCGTCCCAGGCCACGCCCTTGGCGCCGACCTCCACCTGCTTGCCGGTGGAGAGCCGGAAGTTGGCGAGACTCTGCGACAGGGAGATCAGGCTGCCCACCGGATCGGTGGCGGTGGCGTACTGGGCATAGAGGGCCAGCAGCGGCGTCGGGTTGTAGACGGCGCCGAAGCGGTAGCTCAGCGCCCGAAAGTCGCGGTCGAAGGTGTTGCCGGTGACGAGGTCGGTCCGCTGCAGCACCGGCGCGTCGTAGCGCACGCCGGCCAGGAGCGAGACCTGGTCGGACAGGATCAGGCGGTTCTCGGCGAAGACCGAGGCCTGGCGCGTGCTGGTGGCGTAGGCGGGCCGGGCGCGGCCCTCGGCCGGGAACAGGCCCGGGTCGTAGGCGAAGGGATCGACGCTGGTGGTGGTGTCGAAATAGAAGTTGTTGGTGTGCCGGAAGGCGATGTGGTTCACGTCGAACCCGGCCAGGAATTCGTTGCGGAAGCCGAACAGGGTGCCGCGGAAGGTGGCGTCGAGGCGGTTCCCGATCTGCTCCTGCTGGTGGTAGATCTCGAGGTAGTCGGAGCGGTCGATCCGGCCGGTGCCGCGGTTGAAGGCGTATTGCTCCACGTCCCGCCACTGGCGCCGGCTCTGGAGCCGGTAGGCGGTGTTGCGGACCGTGACGTCGGCGCTCGGCGTCCACTCGGTGCGCAGTTGCGTCCAGTTGTCGGTCCAGAGGATCTGGGCGTCGCGGACGTTGTAGTTGTTGAACCGGAGGGCGTCGCGGATGCGCCCGTCGACGAGGGGCGTGCCCCAGTAGCGGGCCGGCTCCTGATAGCCGAAATCATGGCTCAGGGTGACGGCGAGGTCCGGCGTCGCCTGCAGGGTCAGGGCGCCCGAGACCGCGAGGTTGCGGAAACTCCCGTCCGGGGCGATCCAGCCCTCGGCGCGGTTGCCGCTGATGTTGAGGCGGTAGGCGAGCGCCTCCCCGATCGGGCCGCCGGAATCCAGGGCCAGACGCGCCAGACCGTCCGAGCCGACCGCCGCGCGGGCCTCGTTGAGGGGCGTGAAGACCGGCTTCTTGGTGACGACATTGATCACGCCGCCGATGGCGCCATCGCCGTAGAGCACGGAGGCCGGCCCGCGCAGCACCTCGATGCGCTCGACGTTCCAGGTGTCGAACGGGAAGGTGACGGTGCCGGCGCCCACGAACAGGCGGGTGCCGTCGTAGAGCTGCTGGATCGAGTTCGGGCCGGAAAAGCCCCGGGCCGTGAAGGCGCCGTTGCCGTTGCCCGGCGCCGCCACCGTGGTGATGCCGGTGGCGTTCTGGGTGACGGCCTCCGCCACCGTGTTCTGGCCGCGCAGCCGCGTGGTCTCGCCCGCGATCACGTCGACGCTGGCGGGGGTCTCCAGGGCCGTCAGGCCGAGGCGGCTGGCGCTGCGGCCGGGGCTGCGCAGGTTGAGCCCCTCGGCGGGCGCCGGGCCGCCCCGCCCGGAGCCCGCGACCTCCAGGGTCTCCAGGGTGACGGCTGGCGGGACCTCCCGGGTCTCGGCCTCGGCGGAGATCGGCAGCAGGCCGCCGAGCAGGGCCGCCAGGGGCAGGACGTGTCGCGACGGCAAGGTCGGGCCTCGCCGCGACCCGCGCGCGTTCGCGGTTCGGGACGGGATGGGGGCGACGGGCATAGGGTAACGGGACGTGGGGCAACCGGACATGGGGCAACCGAACAAGGGCGCGGGCATCGGTCGGGGCCGACCTGCCGTCTCCGCTAGACTGAATGTTATAACATTACAATCGGCAAGCGGGGCCCGGGGCCGGCGTGTCCGCGGCCCAGCCGTCACCGGGCCGCGCGGGGCGGCCGGAGGGAGCATGCGGGAGCAAGACTTGCGGGCGAGGACGGGCATCGACGGGACGGCTGACGCGACGAGTCGCGCGGAGTGGCACGTCACCGCGAAGAGGTCGGCCCGTTCGCGGCAAGCGAACGCCCCGACACCCACCAGGACACCCCGCCCGATGCGTTTCGCGTGTGACCACGACTGACGGCAGGTCTCCTGGCTCGCGGGTCACCGCCCTCCCATCGTCTTCCCAGGCCCGGGTCCTGACGGACCGTTCACCCAGTGACGTGTTGATGAGGAGCTCGCCGCTTACAGTTGCGGGGGCAGCCGCGGCCTCGGGCTCTCGCCCTCACCGCGTTCCCTTTTGATCCTCGTTAAAGAGGAACCGTCGCGGGTAAGCTAGGCCGTTTCCGGCGCCGCCGTCAAATCCCCCGGGGTTCGGCAGCCTGCCCTGCGAAGGGGGCGACCGGGGCAGCCTTGTGCGCATCGGGGGACAAATCCCGCCGTGGAGCGTTGGCCCCGCAGGGAGAACCGGGCTGTGACGCTGTGACCGAGACTGAAGGAGCAGAGAGCACGATGTCCGAGGATGGGATCACGTTCGAGCGGATCCGCGAGCGCGCCCATGAGATCTGGGAGCGCAACCACCGCCCCGAGGGGTTCGAGGTCGAGTTCTGGCTGATGGCCGAGCGGGAGCTGCGGGCCGAGCGCGCCCGCAACGCCCCGAAGTCGGCCGCACCGGCGCAGGAGGACGCCGCCTGTCCCTGACGGCGCCGGGGACGGGCTCGGGGGCGGGTCGCCTCAGCCGCTCGCCGCCACCGCGTCGTGGTCCGCGAACAGGATCGCGTGGGTGAACGGGCCGTCGACGCGAATCGGGGCCCGGACGAGGGCCTTGACGGGGACGTCGCGGACGGCCGCCCAGGCGCGGTAGCAATTCGGTGGGATCCGTCCCCGTCCGGTCTCCAGCTGCGAGAGGACGGTGTCGTATTCGGCCCCGACCACAGTGGCGAGCGGGCGCCGGCATAGGCCGCGCGCCGCGCGCAGGGGCTTCAGGAAGCGACCGCCCTCCCGGCCCGGTTCCGACACCCCCGCCGAATCCGGGCGTTGGCGGTGAGCAGACACGTGGGACATCCCTCCTCGGACAGCATGGGGAGGGCGCGATCATGGCAGTACCGCAAATCCCTCGGAGAGCAGGACCCGGGCGCCTGATCGGAAGGCGCAGGCCCGGCCGGCGCCGCCGCGACGCCGCGGGCGGGGGCGCCGTTCGACGCGCCTGATCCGGCGGCGCCGCCGGGCTAGTCGGAAACAGCCCGGACTGCGCCGTGATCCGTGGATCGGGACTTCCCGTTCGGGAACGCTCCGTTCCCGCGTCGCCTGCGCCCGCACCAGATGTGCCGCGCGCCATGAGGGCGCGGGCGACGCGGTCGGTGCTGAGCGACGGCTTAGGGCGCGATACGGCCCGTGCGGGCGACGGCGATCGCCTTCGGGTTCTTCATCGAGCGGTTGCCGGAGAAAACCGACGATCCCGAACCGCGTGTCGACGGGCCCGCGTTCCCGCCGCGGCGGGCCGCCTTCGGCCGCGCCGGGCACGGGGTCTCGACCCTCATGGTCCTGGGGCTGGGGTTCGGACTGGCTCTAGCCTGGGTCGTCTTCCTCTGTTGGGTCGCTCACGGAGTGCTAAGGTTGATAATGGACTAACGACCGCAGTGCAGCTGAAATTGTGCAAAGCACAAAAGTGCTGTTTATTTCCGCTTGTGTCCTCTCAATACCTAGGTAGTCTGGCTCCCGGTGTCGTTGGTGCGCAAATGCTTCTGATCTGTTTTGCCTCGCTCGGAGCTGCCGCAAGCCAGGCCGTGCGCCTGCCGGGTCTTCTGGTGATCGTATCGCTGCTGGCGGTCGCGATCGGCATCGAGGGGGCCCTGGAGCAGCGTGCCCTCGCGATCGTCCTGACCGATGCGGTCTGGATGCTCGTGGCGGTGGAGGCGTCCTATGTCGCGGCCTCGCTGCTCTGGACGTCCGAGGCCTCGCCCGCCGAACCCCGGAAGGCGTGAACCTTCGGGACGTCCGGCTGAGCCGGCGCGCCCTACCGGAACGGGGGCTCGGGCTTGAGCAGATAGCGGGCGACGATCGTGCCGCCCAGCGCGCCGAGGAGCGCGCCCGATCCGCTGGCCATAGCGTCGATGACCTGCGCGGTCCGGCCGGGCACCCAGCGCTGGCCGATCTCCATGACGACCCCCAGGACGGTGAGCGGCACGCCGATCCGCCACCAGCGCAGCCCGGCACCGTAGCCGAGGACGAACAGGCCGGCGGTCCCGCCATACGCGATGGCGTGCTCGACCTGACCCGGCAGGGAGGTGCGCGCCTCCCAATCCCGCGGAATCCAGGAGAGCCAGACCAGGGTCCCCACGCTCAGCCAGGCCGCCGCGCGGACGAGCCTCGAAAGGGCGGTCAGACGTGGCGACATGCGTGTTCCGAACCTTTCCGATCTGTCCCCTACCCCCACGGGCCGTCCCCGGGGCGGGCGCCGGGGGCGACGGGACCCTGCCGCCGGCCGGCGCCGACGCGGGCGCGCGTTTTTCCCGATGGGGTCCGGTGCCGCTGCGCCCCTACGGGCGGTCAACGGGCCGGGTGGTCGCCCGGCGGTTCGCCTTGAGAAGCTTGCCGATCACGATGCCGGCCGGGACGGACAGGAGGGTCCAGAGGCGCAGGACGTGGAGGAGGCGGAAGACCATCACGCGCCCTCCCCCGCCTTCACGGCAGCGTCATACCCCGCCATCCACTGGGCATGCGCCTGCGTGCCCTCGGCATAGGGGCAGTCCTCCCGGCGCAGGCCCTTGCCGGGGGCGTAGAACCCCAGCGCGTAGTGATCCAGGTTGTCGTCCGGGGGCTCTGTCATGGGCGGGAAGATAGGGCGCGCGGAAGGGCCTCCAAGGGCCCGACGCGTCCACGCCTCATCGGCGCGACGGAGTCCCGCCGGCATCCGCATCACGCTGTCAGGTGGAGAATTTGTCTTTCCCAGCAAAGGCTTCGGAAAGAAATGGCGCGCCCGAAAGGATTCGAACCTCTGACCCCCAGATTCGTAGTCTGGTGCTCTATCCAGCTGAGCTACGGGCGCCTGCGACCGGCGGGGGTTGGTGCCGCCCCCGGTGTGAGCGGGTGTTTAGAGGCTCCTTTTTGCGCTGGCAACCCTGGCCGGACAGATTTTTCGCGGCGGTGCGCTTCGCCGTCCGTTCGGGGAGGGCGCGCGCGGGCACGACGTCCGGCCTCCCGGCGGGCGATCCCCTATCTCGTTCTTCGAACACAGGCTCGTCTCGGTCGGAAGGTGTTCTTTCGCGGTGAAGGGCAGATCTGATGCCGGGATGCAGCGTATGCGTCGATCAAAATTGGTTTTTTGTCGGCTCGTGATCTTGTCGTTTCATCCCGTCATCACTGTCAGGGCAAGGTGGAACATTTATGACAACGCTTCGGCTTGGCCGTTTGAACCGGGATTGCCGGTTTCCATCTTGGAACGCTTTGCGGTCCTCGGGAATTGAGAGGGTCTCTTGCCCGTCCTAGACTTATCCAAGGAGAACGCCGTGAAACGGTCCCTGACCACCCTCGCCCTTCTGACGATCCTCGGTGCGGGTTCGGCCTCCGCCCAGACCACCGTCACCGGCACCCCGGCCCCGGACGCCAAGTCGAGTGCCACCTCGGGCGGCCAGGAGGCCGTGACCCGGCCCAACACCGACAAGCCGGACGCCACCAAGCCGGCCACCGCCAAGGCGGCCTCGAACGCCAAGCTCGAGGAAGGCGCCAACAGCTTCACCGAGGCCCAGACGCACCACCGCCTCACCGAGGCCGGCTACAAGGACGTCAAGGGTCTGACCAAGGACGACAAGGGCATCTGGCGCGGCGAAGCGGTGCTCGACGGCAAGCCGGTCAAGGTCGGCGTCGACTTCAAGGGCAACGTCGCGGCCCAGTAGGCTGCCACCGCCCACCCCTCCCCTCGCCCGCACACAGGAGTTTCCCATGGCTCATCAGACCATCACCGCCCTGTACGACGATTACGACGCTGCCAGCACGGCCGTCTCCAAGCTCGAGGCCGCCGGCGTGGCGCATGCCGACATCAGCATCGTGAGCAGCAACGAGGGGGACCGGCATGCCGGGCGCGTGCGCTCCGCCTCCGACGTGGACGCCCCCGTCCACGGTGACACCCCGGAGAAGGCGTCCAGCGGCGCCGGAGCGGGCGCCACCGTCGGGACGGTCCTGGGCGGCGCCGCTGGTCTGCTGACCGGCCTCGGCCTGCTGGCGATCCCGGGCGTCGGCCCGGTCGTGGCGGCGGGCTGGCTCGTGGCCACGCTGACGGGCGCGGGCATCGGCGCGGCAGCGGGCGGCCTCGCCGGCGGCCTGACCGGCGCGGGCCTCAGCGAGACCGACGCCCATACCTACAGCGAGGGCGTGCGCCGCGGCGGCACCCTGGTGACGGTCCGGGCCGACCAGTCCCAGGCGGCCCGGGTGATGGACATCCTGGAGGAGCACGGTTCGATCGACGTCGACGAGCGCGCCCAGAACTGGCGGGCCGAGGGCTGGACCGCCCCGCAGGCCGCCGCTGCCACCTCGCCGAACGCCATCCCGGGCAACGCCCTGGGCGGGACCGTCGAGGGCCGCAACCGCGTGCGCGCCTACCCGACCACGCCGGTCTGATCGACGCCCCACGGCCGCCCTCCGCGTGGGGGCGGCCCTCGCAACGGCGGACACCCCGGCGGCCCTCGGCCCCGGGGTTTTTCGTGCGTGGACTGGGGAAGTCGTCGAGGCGCGGTCGCGCTGGGCCTCTCCGCGCGTACGCGGGCCACGGTCTCGCGACGGTCTGGGATGATCAGGAAAGGGTGGGTCCCGGAGCCGAAGCTCCGGGTTCTGTTTCGACGGTTACCCTACCGCAAGATGCTTACGCCGCGAGGCGGGCATCCATGACAACGTTATCGTTGGCATTTAGAGTTTTGGCCAAATGCTCGAAACAGGGGTTGCCTGCGTCGAACCGGTCGAGTCCTTACCGACAGCCGCATCGTCCCGCACCGAAGTGAGAGCGAACTCGCGATCCCTTTACCGCCCAGTCGATCCTATTTCGCCCCCATCAGAAGACCACCCGCTGACGTGGATGGGCTTGTGGTGGAGGCGCCGGAGTACTGCCCTCCGGGTCCTGAAACGTTATTACGAACCGGTCATCAACCGCAGGTCCGATATAGGCGAAATCGCCGCGCGGGTCCAGTCGGCGCGCTATCCCGCCGCACCCGTCTCCCGAGCGAACCAATCGGCGTAGGGGGTGGTGTGGGCCATGTGCCGGTTGAGGTCGGGCGCGCCGTCGTCCCACCAGACGGGGCCGCGCTCCCCGAGGCCGCGCTTGGCCGCGTCGACGGCCCGGCGGGCCTGCGCGACCGCGTCCGCATTCCCGGCCGCCTTGCCGGCCTTCACGGCCCGGCGCGCATCCATCAGCGCGGCGACGAGGGCGTCGCGCGCGGCGGGGTCGAGGTCGGGACGGGTCCGGCGCCAGAGCCGGCCGCGCACCACGAGGTAGCGTCCGTCCGGCGTCACGAGCGGCGGTGCCGCTTCTGTTCGTGGCGGAGCCTTACCCCGTGGCGCGGCCACGGCGATGCGCCTGCTCCTCGATCAGGGCTTCCACGGCCGCGATCGTGTTCTCGAGGTCGGCCACGCGTCGCAGGACGCTGTCGGGCGGCAGCATCTCGATCTTCGCGGCTTCGGTGATGAGGGTCCTCTGAGCGTCCTTGAGGCGGTCGAGGAGGGATTCCAAGTCTGACATTGTCCGGCTTTAGCGGATGCCGGGGGCGACCCGCAATGCACATCGGAGAAAGAGAGCCGAGATATCCTTGGCTGATCTCCATGGCTATTGTCCGGCCGCGCGTCGAAATCCCACGCGCGGCGCGGGCTCTGACTTCGGCGATCCTACCCGGTCTTGACGGTCGCGGCTCAGGTAGAGTGGAAAACCACCGTCACGCCGCCCTCCGTCTTGTCACGGAAGGTCTTGTCGCGATCAGGGCCGGCGGCGAGGTCGGTCGACCGCTGCGGTCATCGGCGAGGTCCTGTCGAGCCGGCCCGCCTGGATCCGAGCCGCAGATGGCGCCGTTCGCCGCCTCGACGATCCCGTCGCGGATCCCCGGGGCCCGCCATGGCCGCTCCTGCTTCCCGGGGACCCGGCCCGTGGAACGGCGGCGGCATCGATCCCGTTGGCTCCGCGGTCCGTGCCGGAACCGTCTCCGGCCGGACGGCCCGTCCGGGAAGGCCGCATGCTGCTCCTCCTCCTGTCCCTCCTGCTCCTGGCGACCGTCGTCCTGATGGTGGTCCGGCGGCGCCACATCGGTCGCCTCACCTCCTTCGCGACGCTGCTGGCGGCCGTGATGCTGATGATCTGGATGCAGAACACCGGGCTCCTCCCGGGGAGCCAGGGGCGCTACAGCGACGACCGTCCCCCGACGAGCCTCGATCCTCCGGCACCGGCGCCGCGCGCCCCCTGAGGGGCAAGCCCGTCACAGCACGGCGCCTGTGTCGCTGGATCGCGTGGGATGCCATGGACCGTTCCGGCCGATCGCGCGTTCACCGCTCGGCCCGCGCACGTGTCTTGCTCGGGGGGCTCGTGTATCGGGGGCTGGGTCCCGTGCGGACCGTCCGGGGTTACGACAGATCCCGCGGCATCGGGGCCGAAGACGATCGAAGGATATTGGGGCGATGGCGAAAATTCTTCTGGTGGAAGATCACGAGGAGATCTGGGACTTCCTGTCCCGCCGGCTGAAGCGGCGCGGCTACGACGTGATCCTTGCCCATGACGGCGAATCCGGCGTTCAGCAGGCCCGCACCGGGCAGCCGGACGTGATCCTCCTCGACATGAACCTGCCGATCCTGGACGGCTGGTCGGCCGCCCGCGTGCTGAAATCCGGCAGCGACACCAAGGGCATCCCGATCATCGCCCTGACCGCCCACGCCATGTCGGGCGATCGCGACAAGGCGATCCAGGCCGGCTGCAACGACTACCATCCGAAGCCGGTGGACTTCTCCAAGCTGCTGACCCAGATCAACGCCGCCGTCGGTCCGCAGGCGCCCGCCATCGCCTGAGGCGGCCCGCCCGGCCGCGCGCCCCGCGCGCCCGATGCCGTCGCATCGGCTGCCGCGTCGCTCACCCCAACGAGACCGATCCATCCATGAGCGACGATCCCATCACCGCCCGCCTCCTGCGGCAGGCGATGCCGGTCTTCACGACCCTGGCCTCCTGCCTCCTCGTGATCACCATCGCGGCGGCCCTGTATCTCGGCCGCGACGTCTTCGTACCGGTGACCCTGGCGATCCTGCTCAGCTTCGTCCTGGTGCCCGGCGTGCGCCTCCTGCGCCGCATCCGGGTCCCGCGGGCGCTCGCCGTCCTGGTCGTGGTGCTCACCGCCTTCGGGGCGCTCCTCGGGGTCGCCCTCCTGATCGCCAACGAGACGGCGCAGCTCGCCTCCGACCTGCCCCGCTACCAGGTGACGATGCGCGAGAAGATCGCCTCCCTGAAGGAGGCGACCGCCGGCAGCGGCACCCTCTCGCGCATGGTCGACATGGTGCAGGATCTCAGCGCCGAGCTGCAGCCGGACCCGAACGCGACCCCGCCCGAAGGCAGCGCAGGCAGCCTCGCCCATCCCCTCCACGTCCAGATCGCCTCGGCCAAGGCCGGGCTGCTCGGAACCCTCGGCGCCGTCGCCGGCCCGATCCTGCATCCCCTCGCCACCACGGGCCTGATCCTGATCTTCACGATCTTCATTCTGTTGCAGCGGGAGGACCTGCGGAACCGCGCGATCCGGCTGGCGGGCTCGGGGGACCTGCGCCGGACCACGGCGGCCATCGACGACGCGGTGGCCCGCCTCAGCCGGTTCTTCCTGGCCCAGCTCGTCCTCAACATCGCCTTCGGCCTCGTGATCGGCCTCGGCCTGTGGTGGATCGGCGTGCCGAACCCGATCCTGTTCGGGGTGCTGGCCGCGATCATGCGCTTCGTGCCCTATATCGGCGCGGCGATCAGCGCCCTCCTGCCCCTCATCGTGGCCGCCGCCGTCGATCCGGGCTGGAGCATGGTCATCGCCACCGCGATCCTGTTCGTGGTGGTGGAGCCCATCGCCGGCCACGTGGTCGAGCCCCTGCTCTACGGCCATTCCACCGGGCTCTCGCCCATCGCGGTGATCCTGGCCGCCACCCTCTGGGCCTTCCTGTGGGGACCGATCGGCCTCGTGCTGGCGACCCCCATCACCGTCTGCCTCGTGGTGCTGGGACGCCACATCGAGCGGCTCTGGTATCTCGACGTCATCCTAGGCGACCGCCCCGCCCTGTCGCCGCCGGAGATCTTCTACCAGCGCATGCTGGCGGGCGACCCCGAGGAGGCGATCGACCAGGGCCGGATGTTCCTCAAGGCCCGCGCCCTCGTCACCTATTACGACGAGGTGGTGCTGGCCGGCCTACTGATGGCGCAGGAGGACCTCTCCCGCGGCACCCTCGACCGGACCCGCCAGGACGAGGTCGGCACCGCGCTCCGGGCCGTGGTCGCCCGCCTCGGGACCGTGCCGGCGGGCCGGACGATCGGTTCCTCCGCCTCGGCCGGCAATTCCGAGACCTCGGCGGCCATCGCCGCCATCGGGCCCGACCGGCAGGTCGCCGCCGTGGTGCTGCGCCCGGAGGACCTCCCGGCCCGCTGGCGGGCGGCCCGGCCCGTGCTCTGCGTGTCGAGCCGTGGCCCCTTCGACGAGGCGGCCACCGCGATGCTGGGGCAGATCCTCGGCCGGCACGGCCTTGGCGCACAGGTGATGTCGATGGCGGAGCTGCGCCGGGGCGAAACGCCGGACGATCTCTCGGGGATCGCCCTGGTCTGCTTCTCCTACCTGGAGCCCGTCAGCCTGTCGCAGATCCGGCTGAACGTCCGCCAGGCGCGGCGGGCGATTCCCGGCGTCCGGGTCCTCGTCGGCTTCTGGCGCGAGCGGGATCCGGCCTCCCTCGACCGGCTGCGCCGCACCCTCTCCGCCGACGTGCTGGTGACCACCCTGAACGGGGCGCTCGACGCCGCCCTGACCTTCGCCAAACGGGGGTGAGGCCGGGCCGGGCCAGGGGGGCCATTTGACATCCCCCTGGGCTTGACCCACTTCTCCCCCGCGCCGACCCCCTCTCCGGACGGGTGGCGACGCCCCCCGCACAATCTGCGCATGGACGTTGCTGCGGGTCAGGCCCTGACGAGAGGCTAGTACCAGCACATGAAAGTCGTCGTCGTCGAGTCGCCGGCCAAGGCCAAGACGATCAACAAGTATCTCGGCCGCGACTACGAGGTTCTCGCCTCGTTCGGCCATATCCGAGACCTTCCGGCCAAGGACGGCTCCGTCGATCCGGAGGCGGACTTCCACATGCTGTGGGAGCTCGACGATCGCGGATCGAAGCGCGTCTCCGACATCGTCAAGGCGCTCAAGGGCGCCGACGGCCTGATTCTCGCCACCGACCCGGATCGCGAGGGCGAGGCGATCTCCTGGCACGTGGTCGAGGCGCTCACCGCCCGCCGCGCCCTCAAGGGCATGCCGGTGGAGCGCGTGACCTTCAACGCCATTACCAAGACGGCGGTGGAGACCGCCATGCGCCAGCCCCGGCAGATCGACCAGGCGCTGGTCGACGCCTACCTGGCCCGCCGGGCGCTCGACTACCTCGTGGGCTTCAACCTCTCGCCGGTGCTGTGGCGCAAGCTGCCCGGCGCCCGCTCGGCCGGGCGCGTGCAGTCGGTGGCGCTGCGCCTCGTCTGCGAGCGTGAGCGCGAGATCGAGGTCTTCAAGCCGCGGGAATACTGGTCCCTGGTGGCGACCCTGGTGACGGAGACCGGCGCCAGCTTCGAGGCCCGCCTCACCGGCGCGGACGGCAAGCGCATCCAGCGCCTGGACGTCGGCACCGGCGAGGAGGCGGCGGCCTTCAAGCGCGACCTCGAGCTCGGCACCTTCTCGGTCGGCAGCGTCGAGGCCAAGCCCGCCAAGCGCCACCCCGCCCCGCCCTTCACCACCTCGACCCTGCAGCAGGAGGCCTCCCGCAAGCTCGGGATGGCGCCGGCCCAGACCATGCGCGCCGCCCAGAAGCTCTACGAGGGTGTGGAGATCGACGGCGAGACGGTGGGCCTCATCACCTACATGCGGACCGACGGCGTCGACATGGCGCCCGAAGCCATCGCCGACGTGCGCCGGGTCGTCGCCCAGGAATACGGCGAGCGCTACCTGCCGGGTGCGCCGCGCAAATACAGCGTCAAGGCCAAGAACGCCCAGGAGGCGCACGAGGCCGTGCGCCCCACCGACATGGGCCGTCTGCCCAAGGCGGTGGCCCGCACCGTCGATGCCGAGCAGGCCAAGCTCTACGAGCTGATCTGGACCCGCACGGTGGCGAGCCAGATGGAATCGGCCGAACTGGAGCGCACGACGGTGGACGTCGTCGCCCAGGTCGGGCCGCGCACGCTGGAGCTGCGCGCCACCGGCCAGGTGGTGAAGTTCGACGGCTTCCTCACCCTCTACCAGGAGGGCAAGGACGACGAGGAGGACGAGGACGGCCGGCGCCTGCCGCCCATGAAGGCGGGCGACCCGCTCAAGCGCGAGCGCATCGCCTCGACCCAGCACTTCACCGAGCCGCCGCCGCGCTATTCCGAGGCCAGCCTCGTCAAGCGCATGGAGGAGCTCGGCATCGGCCGGCCCTCCACCTACGCCGCCGTGCTGCAGACCCTGCGCGACCGCGAATACGTGCGGATCGACAAGAAGCGCCTCGTGGCCGAGGACAAGGGCCGCCTCGTCACCGGCTTCCTGGAGAGCTTCTTCAAGCGCTACGTCGAGTACGACTTCACCGCCGACCTCGAGACGCAGCTCGACCGGGTCTCGAACGCCGAGATCGACTGGCGCGAGGTGCTGCGCGACTTCTGGCGCGACTTCTCCGCCGCGATCGCCGGCACCAAGGAGCTGCGCGTCGCGGAGGTGCTCGACGCGCTCAACGACCTGCTCGGCGCCCACATCTTCCCGGAGAAGGCCGACGGCTCGAACCCGCGCACCTGCCCCACCTGCGGCTCCGGCCAGCTCTCCCTGAAGCTCGGCAAGTTCGGCGCCTTCGTGGGCTGCTCGAACTATCCGGAGTGCAAGTACACCCGCCAGCTCGCCGCCTCGGGCGTCGAGGGCGACGGCGAGGGCTCGTCGGAGAACGGCGGTCAGCCCGGCACGCGGGTGCTCGGCAACGATCCCGCCTCCGGCCTGCCCGTGACGGTGCGCGACGGCCGCTTCGGTCCCTTCGTCCAGCTCGGCGAGGCCGCGGCCGAGAAGGAGGCGCCCAAGCCCAAGCGCTCCTCGATCCCGAAGGGCACCAGCCCGTCCTCGGTCGACCTGGAGATGGCCCTGAAGCTGCTCGCCCTGCCGCGCGAGGTGGCCCGCCACCCCGAGACCGGCGAGCCGATCCTGGCCAATCTCGGGCGCTTCGGGCCGTACGTGCAGCACGGCAAGATGTACGCGAATCTCGGGCGCGACGACGACGTGCTGGAGATCGGCGCCAACCGGGCCATCGACCTCATCGTCGCCAAGGAGCAGGGCGGCGGCCGGCGCGGGCCGGCGGCCGATCCGGGCCGGCCCCTCGGCGAGCACCCGGAGACGGGCAAGCCCATCGCGGTGAAGTCGGGCAAGTACGGCCCCTACGTCACCGACGGCACCACCAACGCGACGCTGCCCAAGACCATGGCGGCCGAGGCGGTCGACCTGCCCCAGGCACTGGAGCTGATCGCCGCCCGGGAAGCCGCGGGCGGGGGCAAGAAGAAGGCTCCGGCCCGCAAGGCGGCGGGCGCCAAGGCCCCGGCGAAGAAGGCGGCGGTCAAGAAGGCCCCTGCGGCGAAGGCCGCCGGGAAGACGGCTGCAGCGGACGGGGACGAGGTCTCGGCCAAGCCCGCCGCGAAGGCGACGGCCGCCAAGAAACCGGCGAAGAGCACCAAGGCTGCGGCCGAGAAGCCCGCCGCCGCGGCGCGCCGGAAGGCTTAAGGATCGGTGGCCGGGGCACCGGCCGCTGTCACACCGGTGCCATGCGGGCGGGGTAGCGGGGACGGTCGTCAGCCCGCGCCCCGCACCGGACCCGCCACGCCATGACCGCATCGAACCAGAACCGCTCGCAGGCCGCCGAGGCCGCCGAGGATCGCGGGTCGAACGGCAGCGCCAACCCGACCTTCGGCGACGTGGTGGCGGCGCGCTTCGACCGGCGCGACCTCCTGCGCGGGCTCCTCGGGGTCGGCGCCATCGCGGCGGTGGTGACGCCCCGCGCCCTGGCCGCCGGCGGGGCGGTGGGTCCGGCGTCGCCGGCCAGCGACTCCCGATTCCCGTTCGCGGAGATCGAGGCCGGCTCGGACGCGCACCACCACGTCGCCGCCGGGCACGATGCCGAGATCCTGATCCGCTGGGGCGACCCGGTGCTGCCCGGCGCACCCGCCTTCGACCCGCGCAACCAGTCCGCGGCGGCACAGGCCCAGCAGTTCGGCTACAACAACGACTTCGTCGGCTACTTCCCCATGCCGGGGGCGGCCGACCCGGCGGCGCACGGCCTCCTCGTCGTCAACCACGAATACACCAACGAGGAACTCATGTTCCCCGGCCTCGGGCGCCAGGACGGCAAGGCGGTGGACTTCCAGGGCATGACCCGGGCGCTCGTCGACATCGAGATGGCGGCCCATGGCGGCTCGGTCCTCGAGATCCGGCGCCGGGACGGCCGCTGGACGGTGGTGCCGGATTCCAAATACGCCCGCCGCATCACCGCCACGACGCCGATGGCGCTGACCGGCCCGGCCGCCGGCACCGACCGGGTGCGGACCGGCGCCGATCCCAGCGGCCGGTCGGCCCTCGGGATGATCAACAACTGCGCCGGCGGCACGACCCCCTGGGGCACGTGGCTGACCTGCGAGGAGAACATCAACTACTACTTCTCCGGCGCCCTGCCGAAGGACTCGCCGGAGGCCGCCAACCATAAGCGCTTCAACCTGCCGGCCAACGCCTATGCCTGGGGCCGCTTCCACCCGCGCTTCGACCTCGGCCGCGAGCCCAACGAGCCGAACCGCTTCGGCTGGGTGGTGGAGATCGACCCCTTCGACCCGACGAGCGTCCCCAAGAAGCGCACGGCCCTGGGGCGCTTCAAGCACGAGGGCGCGGCCGGCATCGTCGCGAAGGCCGGGCAGTACGTGATCTACCAGGGCGACGACGAGCGTTTCGACTACGTCTACAAGTTCGTCACCCTGGGCCGGGCCGACAGCGGCGACCGCGACCTCCTCGATTCCGGCACCCTGCATGTCGCCCGCTTCGACGCCGACGGGCGCGGCACCTGGATGCCGCTGGTCTTCGGGCAGGGTCCGCTGACGCCCGAGAACGGCTTTGCATCCCAGGCCGACGTGGTGATCGGCGCCCGGCTCGCCGCCGACCGGCTCGGGGCCACCAAGATGGACCGGCCCGAGGACGTCGAGGCCAACCCGAAGACCGGCAAGGTCTACGTGATGCTGACCAACAACGGGAAGCGCAAGGCCGATCAGGTCGACGCCGCCAACCCGCGGGCCGACAACCGGTTCGGCCATATCGTCGAGCTCACCCCCGACGACGGCGACCATGCCGCCACCGGATTCACCTGGGAGATCCTGGTCCGCTGCGGCGATCCGAGCATCGCCCAGGTCGGCGCCACCTTCTCGTCGGCCACCACGACGAACGGCTGGTTCGGGATGCCGGACAATTGCTCGGTCGACGGCCTCGGCCGGCTCTGGGTCGCCACGGACGGCAACGCGCCCTCCCGCACCGGCCGCAACGACGGCATCTGGGCGGTGGAGACGGACGGGCCGGGCCGCGGCACGGGCAAGCACTTCTTCCGCGTGCCCCACGGCGCCGAGATGTGCGGCCCCTATTTCACCCCCGACGACACCACCTTCTTCGTGGCCGTCCAGCATCCCGGCGAGGCCGACGAGGAGGACCCGAAGGCGGTGCCCGCCACCTTCGAGGCGCCCGCCACCCGCTGGCCGGACTTCGACCCGGCGATGCCGCCCCGCCCCGCGGTGCTGACGATCACCCGCCGCGGGGGCGGCCGCGTCGGGACCTGAGGCGGCCCACGGGCGCGGTGCCCGGCGCGACGATCCACGGATCACGCCACCGTCAGGCCTTCTTAACCACCCCCATACCATGTCATGGGGTGGTACGCCCTGTGCGGCGGGGGCTTCCGGCTCCCGCCTCTCGGAGCGGGAACCCCTTTCTGTTTCCGGTTTGTTCCGGTATGGTGAGAGGATGAAGGCGAATGCTGCACGGTCTCCCTCTGCGATCCGGCCCGCGAAGCCCGCGGCTGCCCCCTCACCCGCGCGAGGCGCTCCGGTGAGCGACCCCGCACGCGATCTCTTCGCCGGCGGCAAGGCGCCCCTGCCGAAGACCGCCGAGCGCCGCAAGCTCGACGCTGTGGCGCCGCTTCCCCCCGTCTCGGCGGAGGCCGGTTACGACGCCTCCACCATCGAGGTGCTGGAGGGGCTGGAGCCGGTGCGCCGCCGCCCCGGCATGTATATCGGCGGCACCGACGAGCGCGCCCTGCACCACCTCTTCGCCGAGGTGATCGACAATTCCATGGACGAGGCGGTGGCGGGCCATGCCAGCTTCATCGAGGTGGAGCTGGAGGAGAGCGGCCACCTCGTCGTCACCGACAACGGCCGCGGCATCCCCGTCGACCCGCACCCGAAATACCCGAACAAGTCCGCGCTCGAGGTCATCATGACCATCCTGCACGCGGGCGGTAAGTTCGACTCGAAGGTCTACGAGACGTCCGGAGGCCTGCACGGCGTCGGCATCTCGGTGGTCAACGCCCTCTCGGACGAGCTCGAGGTCGAGGTCGCCCGCAGCCAGACCCTCTACCGCCAGACCTTTTCGCGGGGGCATGTCCAGGGTCCCTTGGAAACCGTCGGCCGGGTGCAGAACCGGCGCGGCACCCGCGTGCGCTTCCACCCCGATGCCGAGATCTTCGGGGCGCTGAAGTTCGATCCCCGCCGCCTGTTCAAGATGGCCCGCTCCAAGGCCTACCTGTTCGGCGGCGTCGAGATCCGCTGGCGCTGCGCCCCCGCCCTCCTCGAGGGCCTGGACGACGTGCCGGCCGAGACCGTGCACCGCTTCCCCGGGGGCCTGCGCGACTATCTCGCCCGCGATCTCGAGGGCAAGGAACTCGTCACCGACGCGATCTTTTCCGGCAAGATCACCAAGCCGGGCGGGCACGGCTCCCTCGAATGGGCCGTGGCCTGGATGGTGACCGACGACGGCGTCTCGGCCTCCTACTGCAACACCATCCCGACGGCGGAGGGCGGCACCCACGAGAGCGGCCTGCGCGTCGCCCTGCTGCGGGCCCTGCGCGAGCATGCCGAGCGCGTCGGCCAGGCCAAGCGCATGACGGCGGTGACCACGGACGACGTCATGGCGACCTGCGCCTCGATGCTCTCGGTCTTCATCCGCGAGCCCGAGTTCCAGGGCCAGACCAAGGACAAGCTCGCCACCGTCGAGGCCTCGCGCATCGTCGAGACCGCGATCCGCGACGCGTTCGACCACTGGCTCGCCGCCTCCCCGGCCCAGGCCAACAAGCTCCTCGACTGGGTGATCGACCGGGCCGAGGAGCGCCTGCGCCGGCGCCAGGAGAAGGAGGTCGCCCGCAAGTCCGCCACCCGCAAGCTGCGCCTGCCGGGCAAGCTCGCCGACTGCTCCAAGGCCGGCATGGCCGGCTCGGAGATCTTCATCGTCGAGGGTGACTCGGCCGGCGGCTCGGCCAAGCAGGCGCGCGACCGCGCCACCCAGGCGATCCTCCCCTTGCGCGGCAAGATCCTCAACGTCGCCTCGGCCAGCCGGGACAAGCTCGGCGCCAACCAGCTGATCTCGGACCTGACACAGGCGCTCGGCTGCGGCACCGGCACGGGCTACCGCTCGGAGGACCTTCGCTACGAGAAGGTGATCATCATGACGGACGCCGACGTCGACGGCGCCCACATCGCCTCGCTGCTGATCACGTTCTTCTACCGGCAGATGCCCAAGCTCATCGACCGCGGGCACCTCTACCTGGCGATCCCGCCGCTCTACCGGATCAGCCAGGGCGCCAAGACGGCCTACGCTCGCGACGACGACCACAAGGCGCAACTGATCAAGACGGTGTTCAAGAACGGCAAGGTCGAGATCGGCCGCTTCAAGGGCCTCGGCGAGATGATGCCGGCCCAGTTGAAGGAGACCACCATGGACCCGAAGAAGCGCACGCTCCTGCGGGTGGAGGTGCTGGACGAGGCCCGCGACTCCACCGGGGACGCGGTGGAGCGCCTGATGGGCAACAAGCCCGAGGCGCGCTTCACCTTCATCTCCGAGCGTGCCGCCTTCGCCGACGGGGCCGAGCTCGACATCTGAGACGGCGATCGCCCGCGCCTTCGGAAGACCGGACGCGCGGGCGACGATCGACGGGCCCCGAACGGACGCCCGTCTTGAAGAGGAGCCCAGACGCAAGAAAGCCCGGCCGCGAGGCCGGGCTTTCTTGTTGGCCGGGGCCCGCGCGACCGGATCGACCGCGCGGGAGGCCGTGGGTTCAGATCCTAGTAGGAGCCGAACTTGTAGTTCAGGCCGGCGCGGACGACGGCGAACTCGGTGTCGC
>NZ_LMMK01000012.1:0-961 GCF_001422795.1 Methylobacterium sp. Leaf88
TATGCCGACGCCGGGGATACTGCTGAGGCGTCGCGCCTGCTCATCGGTGCGCGTCAGGTCGGCAAACTCCTCATCATAGGCTCTGATTCGCTCGTCCAGGGCCGATGCTTCTTCGCAGAGATCCTCGATCAGCCTGCGGGTTCGACCGCTTACGGGCAACTCGTCCACCCCGATCTCTCGCAAGCGACGCATCAGGACGAGGCGGCCCTTCGGCAGAACGATGCCACGCTCCAGAAGCACCGCGCGTAGCTGATTGATCAAGCTGGTGCGTGCAAGCACGAGGCGTTCGCGGGCTCGATGCAGGACCTGCAGGTCCAACTGCGTCTCGCTCTTGAGCGAGACGAACCGCATGGTCGGTCGTGTCGCGGCTTCGGCAATCGCCTCCGCATCGCGGTCATCGGTCTTCTGCGCCTTGACGTAGGGCTGGACGTACTCAGGCGACATCAGCCGGATCGTGTGGCCCTGTGCAGCGAGCGTGCGACCGAGGAAGTGCGCGCCGCAGCACGCTTCCATCGCGACGATGCAGGTCGGCAAGCTCGCCGCGAAGGCAATCACGGCCTCGCGCGTCATGCGGCGCCGAACCACGATGGCCCCATTTATATCCAATCCCGCCAAGCTGCAGGTGTACTTGCCCAGGTCGATCCCGAGCACTGCGATGGGTGTCTTGATCATCGGTCCTCTCCTCCTGTCGCCAACAGCGTACCGTTAGGACGTGAGGAGCGGGCCATCCCATAAAGACTTCCCCGACCGTCTGGCGGACATCGCGCAGGCTGTCGGCGGCAAGCCGGTAGAAGTCTGGTTCTGTGACGAGGCCCGTATCGGCCAGAAGAACACCCTGACCCGACGCTGGGCCAAGGGCGGAACGCGACCCTCGGCCCCCAAGGACCAGCGCACGGCCTCGGCCTACATCTTCGGGGCGATCTGCCCGGCCCGGGGCGTCGGGGCAGGCTTGGTCATGCCC
>NZ_LMMK01000012.1:1080-89699 GCF_001422795.1 Methylobacterium sp. Leaf88
ACCTGGAACAAGATCATCGCCCAACCCTGGCGCCTCATGTCCATCGGATTGCGCCGATGGGCCCATGCGTTCTGATCAGTGAGGGTTGGTATCACCTACAAAAAAAGTCAGCCCATGCCACAGAGCAGGGCCGCCCGGATGTAAAGGCGGCCCGCGAGGCCTGGTTCGAGGGCCAGCCCGATCTCGATCCGGCCCGCCTCGTGTTCCTCGACGAGACATGGACCTCGACCAACATGGCCCGGCGGTACGGACGGTCTTCCCGTGGCGAGCGGCTGCGCTCGCCCCTGCCGCATGGCCATTGGAAGACCGCGACCCTGGTGGCGGGCCTACGCCTGTCCGGGATCGCCGCACCGTTCGTGCTCGACGGGCCGATCAACCGCGAGGTCTTCCAAGCTCACGTCGATCAGGTTTTTGGTGCCCGAACTTGTTCCCGGTGACATCGTCGTCATGAACAACCTCGGCAGTTAGAAGGGTCAGGCCGCGCAAGCCGCCATAAAGGCGGCCGGCGCACGGATTCTCTGCTTTCCGCCGTACAGCCCCGACTTCAATCCGTGTATGGATGGTTCCTGCGGGTCAAGGATGTCGGATCGGTTTTCTACGAATGTGGCTCGCGCACCAGGCGACCCGCATCGGCAACATGGCGCTTCAGATCGCGCACATCTGGGTCCTGCAGGGCAGCGCAAGCGGTCTGACAGGGCTCGCCGACGGGAAGGTGCCGGGCAGATCCTCCAAACCGAGCGGGGAGCAGCGTCGGGGTCTGGTGAAGATCGTCCAGAGTGGACCGATCTCTGATCTTAACAGATGCGCACCCTCATAACCGTGATCGTGTCTTCCGTGGTTCGGGGGGAGGCAATACGTCCCGGTCCCGTCGGCGGCTTTCCGGTTCGGTTGTACGCCGACGTAGCAGAGTTCGCTCTGCAGCGTACCCATCCGCTCAGATACGATAGGCGCACTAGAAATCTCTCGGCAGAAAGTTAAAAAATAATGGACCAGACGGTGCCGAAGTAGTCTGCTTAAATGTTTACTGGTTGTATAAGGCGGAGCCTATTTTGATTGGGGCAATATGGCCGAAATGTCGGCGCGGACCATTTCTTCCACGATTTGAGAAAACTTGATCGTGTGGTTCCATCCGAGCTTCTCGCGCGCCTTGGTTGGATCGCCAAGGAGTTGGTCAACCTCTGTAGGCCGGAAATAAACCGGGTCGATCTTGATGAGAACCTGGCCGGTCTTCGCGTCAAGGCCTTCCTCCGCGACGCCTTCTCCCTGCCACGCAATCGTCCGACCGACGACGGCGAATGAACGCTCGACAAATTCTCGCACCGAGTGCATCTCGCCGGTGGCGAGTACGTAGTCGTCGGGCACGTCCTGCTGGAGGATGCGCCACATGCCCTCGACATAGTCGCTGGCATGTCCCCAGTCGCGCATGGCGTCGAGATTGCCGAGATAGAGCATGGGCTGCAGTCCAGCCTCGATCGCGGCCACCGCGCGGGTGATCTTGCGCGTGACGAAGGTTTCGCCCCGCATCGGGCTTTCGTGGTTAAACAGAATGCCGTTCGAGGCATGCATGCCGTAGGCTTCACGGTAGTTCACCGTGATCCAGTAGGCGTAGAGCTTGGCCACCGCGTAAGGGCTGCGCGGATAGAACGGCGTGGTCTCGCGCTGGGGCACCTCCTGGACCTTGCCGTAAAGCTCTGAGGTCGAGGCCTGATAGAACCGCGTCTTCTGGCTCAGACCGAGGATTCGGATCGCCTCTAGGAGGCGCAGGGTGCCGATGGCGTCGGAATTGGCGGTATATTCAGGGGTCTCGAAGCTGACCTGAACGTGGCTCTGGGCGCCAAGATTGTAGACCTCGTCCGGTAAGGTCTCCTGCATGATCCGGATCAGGTTGGTAGCATCAGTCAACTCACCGTAATGCATGTGGAAATCCGTCGGCGCGAAGCGTGGATCTTCGTAAAGGTGATCCACTCGTCCGGTGTTGAAAGATGAGGATCTGCGCTTGATGCCGTGAACGATGTAGCCCTTCTCCAGTAGCAAGGCCGCGAGATAGGCGCCATCCTGTCCCGTGACGCCCGTGATCAGAGCTGTTTTCTGCGTCTTCGACATGCTTCGCTCCTTCGGGGCCACGAGAAAAATAGGGGTTGCGAGCGGGCCTGAACAGCGGGCTTCAACTCGGCAGCCGATTTACAAGTCCTATGTCAGGCTTCCGGGTGATGTTTCCGGAACCAGGCGTAGGCGTCGGCAATCCCCTCATGCAGGCTGATGCGCGGCCGCCAGCCGAGGCTCTCCAGTTGAGTGGTGTCGAGGCGCTTGCGCGGTGTGCCGTCGGGTTTGGTGATGTCGAAGACCAACTGTCCCTGCCAGCCGAGCGCCTCGGCAATGACCTCAGCCAGCGCGCGAATCGTGAGCTCCTGGCCGGAGCCGACATTGATCGGCCCTTCCCCGGAATACAGTTTCATTAAGTGAACGCAGGCATCGGCTAGATCATCCACGTGCAGGAATTCCCGGAATGGCGTACCCGTCCCCCAAAGCGTGATGGTGTCCCGGCTTTCGCGCTTAGCTTCATGTACCTTGCGCAGCAGGGCCGGCAGGACATGGCTGCCCCGAAGATCGTAATTGTCTCCCGGCCCGTAGAGGTTAGTTGGCATGGCCGAAATGAAATCGCATCCGTATTGCCTGCGATAGGCTTGGCAGAGCTTGAGGCCGGCGATCTTGGCGACCGCGTACCACTCGTTGGTCGGTTCGAGCGGTCCGCTCAGGAGGGCGTCCTCCGAAATCGGCTGGAGCGCCATCTTCGGATAGATGCAGGAAGACCCGAGAAACAGCAGCTTCTCGACGCCGACCGCATGCGCACTCTGTATGAGGTTCGCCTCAATCATGAGGTTGTCGTAGAGGAAATCGGCCGGGGCGCTGTCGTTGGCGACGATCCCGCCGACCTTGGCGGCGGCAAGGAACACCGCTTGCGGCCGTTCCGCCGCCATCCAGCGTTCGACCTCGGCCTGACGCCGCAGGTCGACCGTATCTCGCCCGAGGGTCAGAATCGTGCAGGTTTCTGCGGCGAGCCGTCGCACGAGAGCCGATCCAGCCATGCCGCGATGGCCGGCGACAAGGACACGCTTTCCCGACAAATCATAGGTCAAATTCATCGGACGGCTAGATCCTCAGAAGATACGCTGATTATCAAAACATAGTCTCAGCCACAAAAACCGTTCGATCGAGCAGCGTCAGTGGAGCCATGACTGCCGCGCGTTGCGCAACGCGGCCACCGCGACGCGACATTAACACGATGCAAGCTCGGGCGACTGACCGAAATCTTGATGCGTTGAAACTGCTCAGTCATGCCCGCTTTGCAGAAAACCGAGGCGATATGTCTACCCCGTAAGCCATGTCAAAACCAGCGCAACGTCCTTTCACGGTCGCCTGATTGTGTAAGTACCTCTTTGAGAGGACCTTGTCGGAAATCCCCGTCTCTAGAGCGAACGCTCGGTCACGCTCATTCATCCCCATGACCGCCGCCTCTGCATCCGGGTGCAGCTCGATCCCGAAACGTTCGGCCCAGAACTGGCCCTCCGTGGCCGAGACAGTGTGTTGCTGCGTCGCGTCGAAGGCGTGGGAGTGGTAGACCACTGCCTCGTCGACATAGGCCTTCTGAAAGCCAAGCCTCAGGGCCTCCGCCGCCCAGATCTGGTCCTCGCCCCACTCGACGTCCGGATAAGGCAGGATCTTCCAGGCTTCCCGGGACATCGCCGAATTGTTGTCCGAGTAGAACTGCAGGGTCATCGCCCAGCTCTGGCCACCCGGGTAGAAGAAGCTCGGCAGGCCGGTTTCGCGATCGATCACATCGGGCAGGAGGGCGAGGCGGTCGAACATCTCCTGCAGATCGCGCCGGGTGAAGGGATCGTGGTCCGGATAGGCCTCGTGCCGGCCGATCACGCCCGCGACGCGCGGGCCTCGCGCGAAGCCGCCGACCAGGGCCGACAGCCACCGCGCGTCCTTCGGACAGGCATCCTGGGTCAGCAGCGCGACGTAATCGCCCTCCGATCGGGCGATTCCGAGATTGCGCGTCCGACCGTGCTGGAACGCGGCCTTGTCGATCGTCTCGACCCGGAACTTGCCGCCGCGCGCCCGCACGCGCTCGGCGGTGCCGTCCGTCGAGCCGCTGTCGATGACGAGCACATCGTAGGGGAAATCGCAATTCTGGCGGGACAGCGCGTCGAGGACACGGGTGAAATCCGGGCCGGCATTGTAGGTCGGGATGAAGACCGTGGCATGGGCGCCTTTCAGCGAGGCGGGCGCGGGAAACGTCTCGAGGGAGACCGGTGTGAAGCCGGTCTCGCCGAGCCGCTCCAGGAGGGCGCCCTCCAATACGCGAGCGCTGCGTTCCCAGGAGGTCGCCTGCGTGAAGGCGAAGCCCCGCGCCCGTTGCAGGGCCTGGCGATCCGAATTGGCGGCGAGGCTCTCGATCGCGTCGGCGATAACGTATGGCATCGGACCCGTGAAGGTGACTTCGTCGTTCTTGAAGATCGCCCGAGTGCTCTCGGTGTCGATCTCGATGACCGGCAGGCCGCAGGCCATCATCTCCAGTGGAATGAGCGAGTAGTTCGTCGTCGAGAAGACCACACCGAGGTCGCAGGCACGGTACAGTTCGCCGAGCTCCTTCGGAGTCAGGATGCCGTGCTGGACATGCGGGAACGCTTCGTCGAACTTCAGGTCCGCTTCGCCGAACAACTCGGCCCGGAATAGAAATCCGCGCTCTTGCAACAGGGCGAAGGCTGCGAAGCCAAGCGTGACGGCCCGGCGCGGCGTGTAGCGGCGTGCATAGAAGGCAATGCGGAGCGGCCGGTTGACGGCCGCGGGCAGCGTCTTGCCCGGAAAATAGACGTCGTGGTCGGCACAAAGCTCCCAGGCCCGCGCCCAGCCGCCGCGCGCCTGCATAAGTTCGAGGAGCCAATTCCCGGCACAGAGATTCGCCAACCCGAAATCGTAGGTGGCCTCGGCGATCAGGTTCAGGTCTCCGGCTGCGTGGAAGGAGGGCTCGAAGTCCTGGATCAGGTAGAAGCGGTCCTTGACGTTCTGCACTTGCGCGACCGGATAGGCAGTCCAGCAATCCGTGGCGATGAGCACGTCGGCCGAGATTTGCCGTACGTCGTCCGGCAGGAAACGTACATGGACCCGCGAGCCGATCGGCCGATACCATCGCTGGATCAGGCGCTTGGCTAGCGCCTGATCGGCGAAGTGCCCGGCATTCTGCAGCCAGAGGGTCTGGTGATGTCCAAAGCGTTCGAGGCACTCGACGAGTCGGAAGATCGTCATGTGGCCACCAGCGCCACCCTGTGCGAAAGCCGGCAGAACCCAATGCACGTCAAGAGCTTTTGGGTTGTAGAGCCGGTTGACGGGCGCCACCGGGAGCGGCGGGCAGCGGGCGATCCGCGGCGTATCCCGCGGCCAGAGCGTGGCGGCTGTCGCTGTGCTGCTCTCGCGATCAGGCAGCCCTAAGACCGGAATCAGGCGCTCCCGTCGCTCGGTCATGTAGTTGCGCACCGCGTAGCCCGAGGCGCGCACGACCAGCGTCATGATCCGCTCCAAGGCGTGCGCGAGCGTCAGGTCTACCTGATCCGCCTCCTCCTCGAATCGATCGAGGGTCGTGAGTGCGTTGGCAATCTGCGCCAGGCTTGCGGTCCGGTACCAGGCCATCGACCCCGCCGGGTAGTCCGGCTGGACGCCGGCATCGGCCGGAAGTCCGAGGGTAGCGAGGAAGTCGCCGATTGCGCGGCTATTCTGCTCGGCATTCACATATTCGCGGATCCGATAGAAGTTGCGCGGATACAGGCAGCCGAGCATCTGGTCCGTCGCGAAGCTTTCCAGGACCCAGTCGACGAGCGCCTTCGATCCCAAGGTCTGGTCGAAGAGGTAGTGGCGCCACTCCTCGCCCCAGGAAACGTGGGTGCTGACCTTGGTGTGCAGATGCAGGACGATGTCGAAGGCGCGCCAGAGGTCCTGGCATCCCACCAGGAAGGGGGCGATGTCGCGGCCCCGGTTCGGCACGACTCGGATCTCGGTGGGTTGCGTCACTGAATGTCGGGCCAAGGCGCGAGCGATGAACTGCGCATCGGCCGACGAGACGGCGGTGAGGACGAGAGTGGCGTTTGCCGGCAGGTTGCGGAAGCCCGGAATCAGTTCCTTGATCAATTCCGGGTAAAAGCAATGCGCATGGACGCAGAGGCGCAGCGCGGGCGCCTCGGCGGGGCGGCGGCTCAGGTCGATAGAGAGCGACTCGGCGTTCGCCGTCTGCGGGACGGTGTGCTGTACCTGCTCGTGATAGGTGTCGACGAGGCTTTTCGCGTGCCCCCCCTGCCGTACGACCGTCCGGTAATAGAAGTCGGAATCGAAGCCGGAGGCCGGGTCGCGGTGCTCGAACTGACCATTATGGATGAAGTGTTGCAGCGGATCGATGTTTGCTGCAGCAACGTCTGGATTGTGGGACACGTAGAAGTCGGCATTGAAGACCGACCGGAAGGTCGCCAAGGCCGCATTGGACGTCGTCAGCCGTGGCGCGGATCGATCGCGCCAGTGGTAGTTCCCGTAAAGCTCGACGCAGTGCTCCGCAGGCGTTTTCTTCGTAACGTGGAGGGTCGGATGCGCGGCGATGAAAGCCTGAACGTCGAAGTCGTCCGATGGACGGCGCAATTCGGGGCCGCCGTCCAGTAGATAATGGATCAGCGGATTGATGCCGAATTCTTGAACGTCGCGGTAGGCACTGAGGTAAAATGACGTGTCGAAAAACGGTGAAGGGTTGAAGCCCATCTTCCAGCCGATGGTGTAGAAGTGCCGTTCCGCGCTAACGTAGCGGCTAAGGCCGTAGTTTTTCTTATAAAATCTTTCGCTAAACAGGACCGTCTTGCGAATCAGGCCGATATGTCGCTGAAAAGCTTTCCTCTTCCGCAGAAACTTCATGCCAATTCAAACCATGCCATGGGAGGCGAGACGCCGAGGCTCGGGACGTCGTCTCTTCAAAAAACGCCCAGAGATGTCCCCGGCATGCGCCGAACCGAACGAGGGCTAGCTTATTGCGCAGGCTCCTTGGCCGAGCGTGGCCCTGATAGCACTCAGCCTTCGCCGACTGCAATGCATCGTAGACTGCGTGCCATGCTGCTAAACACGATTTGCAGCTGGTGCCCGGTTCCTTTCCGGCGGCCACCCCAAGCGGTTGTTGTCTCGGTTGCTTCCGTCGTGGCGATCATCGCACGTCTCTAGGATCCCGACCCGTGACAAAGTGCGCTAATTTCGCGGCAGCTGACTGAGCGGCGGGAGTTCGACCTGCTGTTCCTTTGGTTCTTTGGGCTGGGCATCGACGATCAGGCCTGGGATCATTCGCGCGTCACCCAGAACCGCGACCGGCTTCTATCCAGCGACCATTCCAGCGTCGATGGGACGCTTGATCGAGGCATAGGCCTCGATCAAGCGTTTCAGGCCTAAGGATCATGGCGGCACCGATTAAGGGAAAGATCCGCCGCCGCCGTCCGCCGGCAGGCGCAAAGTCGAGGTCGACTTCATGGGGGCAAACGCGCTCGAACGAGACCCACGAAAGCACCACGGACCGAGAAGCTCGCGCCGAGCTTTGACCGGCGCGAGATGTTCTCGGCGGGGGTTGACCGACAACCGGCGCGAGCCTCGAGGAAATCCAGGCCCTCGTTGATCGCAGAGACGCCACGCGGGTGCGGCAGGTCTCCCCCATCGCCTATGCCGCCGCGAGCCGCTTGGTCGCCGCGCTGGACCCGAGCCTCGCGTCGCAGTTCCGGAGCCAGGCCCTACACTTTGATGCGGGCTTGTCTGCCCGCGTGATGGGCGAGCACGCACCGGCTGCCTGAACCGTTCCGGCCTGTCCTCGGCCGGGCTCGGCGAACGGTCCTCTGAGCTTGGCTCAGGACAAACCTGGCCCATCCCGTCCCTCCAGCGCCCGAACCAGCGCCGTCAGCGTCTGATTGACCGGCGTGGCGATCCCGGCCGCCTGGCCTTTGTGCAGGATGAACCCGTTGAGATGGGCGATCTCGCTGGGCCTGCCTCGTGCCAGATCCTGGGCGGTGGAGGAGATCTGGTCCGGCATGGTCGCCGCGAGGGCGAGGACCTGGATCAGGATGTCGGGCGCCACCGCGATGCTCGAGGCTTGCGCGACGGCGACGCATTCGGCCACGAGGTCCGTCATCACGGCGTCGATGCCCGGTACTCCGAGAAGCCGGCCGTAGGGCAGCCGCGTGATCGCCGAGAGGGCGTTGTAGGCGCAGTTGACGATCAGCTTGCCCCAGAGGGCGTCGAGGGCGCGGTCGGAGACCTCCGTCGGGATGCCGGCGGCGGCGAAGAGCGCGGCCACCTCGGCGCAGCGGGGGAACGGACCCATCACCACGTCGCCCCGGCCGTAATGCCGGACATGGCCGGGGCCGGGCATCCCGGTCGCGACGTAGACCGCCACCGGCACCACCGGCCGGCCGAGAACCGCCTGGAGCCGCTCGGGGTTGTCGACGCCGTTCTGAAAGCTCAGCACCGCTGCGTCGGGCGTCAGGAACGGGGCGATCGTCCGGCCGACCGTCTCGGTGTCGCCGGACTTGACGCAGACCAGCACCACGTCGGCGCCGGCCACCCCCGCCGCTTCGGTCGTGGCCTGCAGGCGCACCGCCTCCTGCCCGGCCGCGGTCTCCAGGAGGAGGCCGCGCGCCTGGATCGCGTCCACGTGGACCGCCCGTCCGACCAGGGTGACGGTGGCCCCGGCGCGCGCCAGCATGGCGCCGTAATAGCACCCCACCGACCCCGCCCCCATCACGGCCACCTTCATCGCAGGCTCTCCCTCTATGCGATCCAGGCGGGTGGCTTACGGCAGGGCGACGCGCAGGGCCAGCGTCGCCCCCGCGAGGCTCCCGGTCGGGACCATGATGCGGGGCGTCGGAGTTCGCCCGCGCGGTCCGCGCCGATCACCGGGACCTCCGTTCTCGGCAGGGCCGGCCCGCGCTCGGGGGCCTGCAGAATCCGCAGGCCCGCCTCCACCAAGGAACGGCCGAGCAGGGGCCGCCCGAGACCACCGGTCACCGCCGCCCGGACGCCCATCGGCGTGATCGCCGTGCAGGCGGCGCCCCCGGATGCCGTGCCGAGGCAACGGAACCCCGAAAAAAATCGATCGCGGCCCGGAACCGCACGCAAACGACGACGTTTCGCGCGTGCGGGGCTCGATGGCCCGCGATCAGGGCGCCGGCGCACGCGTCCGGCGTCCCTCGTCATCACGTTGCTCAACGGAGGATGTGGTCATGAGGACTTACGATGTGTCACCCCTGTTCCGGTCCTCGGTCGGCTTCGACCGGCTGTTCGATCTGCTGACCCAGGCCGAGCGGGTCGAGGCCTCGACGGCCTGGCCGCCCTACAACATCGAGAAGGCCGCCGAGGACAGCTATCGCATCACCATGGCGGTGGCCGGCTTCACGCCGGACGAGATCGACCTCGTCCAGCACGACACCACCCTGCTGGTCTCCGGCCAGAAGACGGGCCCGGAGGGCGAGCGGCAGTATCTCCACCGGGGAATCGCGTCTCGGTCGTTTCGCCAGACCTTCAACCTCGCCGAACACGTCACCGTGCTCGGGGCGTCCCTGGAGAACGGGCTCCTCACCGTCGACCTCAAGCGCGCGGTTCCCGAGGCTCTGAAGCCGCGCCGCATCGCCATCGGCGGGGCCCCGGGCGCCGTCGGACAGGATAACGCGCCGGCCCGGATCGGGAAACCCGAGCCGAGGGAAACGCAAGAGCCCGGCGCTCGGAGCGTCGAAAGCCAAAGGACAGGCGAGAGCACCCACGGCCAGGGACAGCCCGAGGCCGCCTGATGCCCCGCCCGGTCGCCGGGCGATCCGAATCCGGCCCCGTTCGGACATCCGATCCCTCGCGGACCCGTGGTGCCGTGAAGACCTCCGGGCCCGCGAAAAACCTTTGGACGTCAACCCTGCTGATGGAGTGCACATGAGTGTGAGAGATCTTCTTCCCTGGACGCGCAACGCGGGGGCCGCCGTGCTCGGGCCGATGCGGTCCGAGCCGCTGAGCCCCGTCCTGACCCTCCACCGCGAGATGAACCGCCTGTTCGACGACGTCTTCAGCGGCCTGAACGGCGCCTCCGCCCTCGGCCGGGGCGCCGCCGGCTGGCCCAGCGTCGAACTCGTCGAGACGGACCAGGGCCTGCGGGTCTCGGCCGAGCTGCCGGGCCTCGACGAGAAGGATGTCGAGGTGCTGATCGAGGACGGTGTCCTCACCCTGCGCGGCGAGAAGCGCTCAGAGACGAGCGACGCGGCCCGCGGCTACACGGAGCGCGCCTACGGCCGCTTCGAGCGGACGATCGCGCTGCCGTTCGCGGTCGAGGAGGACAAGGCGGAGGCTACCTTTTCGAACGGCGTGCTCAGCGTGACCCTGCCCCGCTCGGCCCAGGTTCCGGCCTCGGCGCGCCGCATCGCGATCACCGGCGGCGTGCAGACCGGGACGGCCCATTGACCGGCGCCCGAGCCCGGGCGGCCTGACGCGGCGGGCGCGGACCCTCGGGTCGCGCCCGCCGATCCCGCGCTCCCGAGGAGATCCCCGTTCACCCAGAGACTCTTGCTCACGAAGAGGAGGATGTCATGCAGTTGTCGGACGTGACCATCGAGCGCCTGGGGCCGCTGGCCTCGGCGACCCTCCGGGCGACGGCCGTCGATCCGTTCGAGGCCTTCGTCGCGCCGGGCGACGTCTTCCGGCACCCGCGCGAGGTGCTGACCTATCCGGGCCTGTCGCTCGCCGAGAAGCGCGCCGTCCTGGCCTCCTGGGCCTCGGATTCGCGCACCGTCGAGTCCTGCCCGGCCCTGCGCTGCCTCGAGGGCTGCCGGGCCGAGCCGGTGCCCCTCGACGCGGTGCTGGCCGCGCTCCAGGCGCTGGACGCGGTACCGGTGGCGGGGATCTGCGCCCGCGACGGCCAGGCGGGCGAGGCCGCTGCGGCGGACGGCCTGAACTGAGGGCGGAGGTGCGGCATGCCGACCTTTCCGCTGAAAAGCCCGCCCCATCGGCCGGACGGGCACCGCCGGGCCGGGATGCCGTGGCACGGCGCCGACGTGACGCGCCTTGTCGACGGGGTCGTCACAACAGGCCTCTGCGTCGGGCTCGCCGTGCTCCTGCGGGCGTGGCTGGCCGGGCCGGCCCTGGCGGGCGCGATCCTGGCAGGGCTCCTCACGGGCGCCGGCTATGTCTGGCTCGCCGTGGCGATCACCGGGGACGACGCACCCGGCGATACCCGGCGCGGGAGGTCCTGGGACGTCACCGCCTGGCATGTGACCGCCTGGGATGTGGCCCTGGTAATCCTCGCCGCCAGCGTCGCGGTGCAGGCCGCGGCGCCGCTCGGTGCCTGACTGGAGCGCGAGACCCCCATGCGTGACACCATCCTCGCCGTCGGACACAGGTCGCCATCCGTAGCGCCGGACCCTGGACGCCGCGACCCGGACTGGGAGCGTGCGCTCGTCAACCCGGCCGCAGTGTTCGGCACCATCCAGGCCGTCCTCGATCACCCGCGCCTGATGCGCGGCGTCAAGCGGGAGATCCTGAGGCGCTGGGCCTAGGACGAACACCTCAAGGAGGTGGCGGCCTCCGAGGGCATGGCGGAGGGGGAGCCCTCGTGCCTGGACGAAGTCCGGGCCGCCCTCCTCAGCCTCGACGCGGCGTGGCGGCCGAAGCCCTCCGCCCCCGCGGCGGCCATGCCGCCCCTGCGGGAGGCGGAGGACCGCCTCGCCGCTTGATTCTCCCGTCGTGGCGGGCCCCTCCCCGCAGGTGCCGCTCGGGCCTCTCCGGCCGACGCGCTCCGGCGCGGGTCAGTCGATGACTTCGACCACGCGGCGGGTGCCCGGCTCGACCAGCACCGGGTGGTCGTTGACGATGGTGTAGTTGTAGCCCTTCAGCGCGAATTCGGACGGCACGTCGTAGTAGACCACCCCGTCCTCGGGCAGCACGGCGCCGACCCGGACGGTGCCCGGATAGGCGTAGGACGGCCGCCGCTCGGCGCTGGCGTAGATCCGGAAGCGCTCGCGCCGGTCGACGCCGAGGATACCGTTGGCCGTGCCGACGGCGGCGCCGATCGCGCCGCCCACCACCGCGCCGAGGGGGCCGGCCGCCAGCTCGCCCCGCGCGGCCCCTTCCTGCGCGCCCTGGACGAGACCTTGCGCCTGGACCGGGCCGAGGCTCGCCAGGACGAGGGCCGAGGCGGCGAGGATCTTGAGGGTCATGGGGCGGGTCTCCGGTGCGGATGGATGCGGCTGCGAGCGGGCAACGCGGCCCGGCCCGTCCGGTGCCGGTGGTCGTACCGACAAAGCCGACCCGTGTCGCGCCGGACACAGCGGCGTCACGAGGCGTCTCCATGAGGGGCCAGGTTTCGCGCGTACAGATCACCAGGATGGGACAGGAAACCGATGGCGGCCGTCGAGACGATCGAAAAGCTGGAGCGCATCTACGGAGCCCCCGGGGCCGTCGGGGAGGCCTCGACGACCAAGGTCGCCGACCACATCACCCCGGATTACGGGCGCTTCATCGCGGTCGCGCCCTTCGTCGCCCTGGCGACCGTCGGCCCGGAGGGGCTGGACTGCTCGCCGCGCGGCGATGTTCCGGGCTTCGTGCGCGTCGCCGGACCCCGGACCCTGATCCTGCCGGACCGGCGCGGCAACAACCGGATCGACAGCCTGCGCAACGTCGTGCGCGACCCGCGGGTGGGGCTGATGTTCCTCATCCCGGGCATCGGCAACGCCCTGCGGGTCAACGGCCGGGCCGTGGTGGATGACGATCCGGCCCTGCTCGCGAGCTTCGCGGTGGACGGCAAGGCGCCGCGCACCGCCCTCGTGATCACCGTGGGCGAGGTCTACTTCCAATGCGCCCGCGCGTTGATCCGCTCGGGCCTGTGGCGCCCGGACAGCCACGTCGATCCGAAGACCCTGCCGAGCCCCGGCGAGATCCTGGCCGGGTTGAGCGGGGGGCGCGTCGGCGGCGAGGCCTACGACGCGGCTTGGGCCGAGCGGGCGCGCCAGACGATGTGGTGACCTCCGGGGCCCGGGTCCGCGGATGCGAATACGGCACGGCGTCTGGCCGGCTTGGCGCTGATGATGCATCTGAGCCGCCTCCCGTTCCGAAATTCCCCGCCCCGAAGTCCCCTGCCCCGAAGTTCCCCGGACCTGATGATCGCCCTCCTCCCGCCCCGCCCCACCGCCGACCCCTCCGCCCGCCCTGCCCCGCCCCGGACCGGGACGGCGGCGCGCCGGGCGCCCGGCGCCGGGAGGCTGGCATGAGCGAGCTCGACGGCTGGGCCGAGCGCCGCCGCATCGCCGAGCAGGGGCGCGGCGAGCGGCCCTGGTCCCTGTGGGGCCCGTATCTCAGCGAGCGCCAATGGGGCACCGTGCGGGAGGATTACAGCCGCGACGGCAATGCCTGGCGCTCGCTGCCGCACGACGAGGCGCGCTCGCGGGCCTATCGCTGGGGTGAGGACGGGCTCGCCGGCCTCTGCGACGAGCGCGGGCAGATGTGCCTCGCCCTCGCCCTCTGGAACGGGCGCGACCACATCCTGAAGGAGCGCCTGTTCGGCCTCGCCAACGAGGAGGGCAACCACGGCGAGGACGTCAAGGAGGTCTACCACTACCTCGATGCGGTCCCGAGCCACGCCTACCTGAAGTTCCTCTACCGCTACCCGCAGGGGCCCTACCCCTACGACGACCTCGTGCGCGAGGGGCTGCAGCGCGGCCGTGACCAGCCGGAATACGAGATCGAGGACACCGGTCTGTTCGCCGAGAACCGCTTCTTCGACGTCACGGTGGAATACGCCAAGGAGGACGTCGAGGACATCCACGTGGTGATCACGGCGGTGAACCGCGGCCCCGAGACGGCGGACCTGCACATCATCCCGCAGCTCTGGTTCCGCAACACCTGGTCCTGGTGCGAGACGGCGGCGTACCGGCGCCCGGCCCTCACCCTGCGCCCCGACGGCGGCATCGCCTGCGAGCACCCCCGCCTCGGGCTCTACCGCCTCAGTTTCGACGGCTATCCCGACCCGCTGTTCTGCGAGAACGACACCAACCTGCGCCTGCACGGCTGGGAGCCCGACGCTCCGGGCCCGTTCAAGGACGGCCTGCACGCGGCGATCGTGGACGGCGACGACGGGGCCGTGCGGCGCGATGCCGGCACCAAGCTCGGGCTGCACTACTTCCGCCAGTTGGAACCGGGCGAGACCACCCGGGTGACCCTTCGCCTCGCGGCCGGCCCGCGCCTGCGCCCCGTGGACCGCGAGGGCACCATCGTCCATCGCCGGATCGCCGAGGCGGACGCCTTCTACGAGGCGCTGCAGGACGGCATCGGGGATGCCGATTCCCGCGCCATCTACCGGCAGGCCGCCGCCGGCCTGATCTGGTCGAAGCAGCTCTATGCCTACGACGTCCGGCTTTGGCTCAAGGGCGACCCGCTGCAGCCGGTGCCGCCCAAGGAGCGCGACAACGGCCGCAACGCGCATTGGCGCCACTTCGCCGGAGCGGACGTGCTCTCGATGCCGGACAAGTGGGAATACCCCTGGTTCGCCGCCTGGGACCTCGCCTTCCACTGCCTGCCGTTGGCGCTGCTCGATCCGGACTTCGCCAAGAAGCAGCTCCTGCTCCTCACCCGCGAATGGTACATGCACCCGAACGGCCAGCTGCCGGCCTACGAGTGGGAGTTCGGCGACGCCAACCCGCCGGTCCATGCCTGGGCCACCTACCGGGTCTTCGAGATCGACCGGGACCGGCGCGGCGGGCGCGGCGACCTCGCCTTCCTGGAGGGCGTGTTCCACAAGCTCCTCATCAACTTCACCTGGTGGGTGAACCGCAAGGACGCGGACGGCCGCAACGTCTTCCAGGGCGGCTTCCTCGGCCTCGACAATGTCGGGGTGTTCGACCGCTCGCGCCCGCCGCCGGGCTTCGGCCGCATCCACCAGGCGGACGGCACCGCCTGGATGGCGATGTACGCCCTCAACATGATGCGCATCGCCCTCGAGCTGGCGCTCCACAACGACGTCTACGAGAGCACCGCCTCGAAGTTCTTCGAGCACTTCCTGCTCATCGCCGAGGCGATGACCGACATGGGCGGCGAGGGCTTCGGCCTCTGGGACGAGGAGGACGCGTTCTACTACGACGAGGTCGACATCCCCGGCGGCGGCATGCTGCCCCTGCGGGTCCGCTCGGTGGTCGGCCTGGTGCCGCTCTTTGCCGTCGAGGTGATCGAGCCCTGGGTGCTGCAGCGCCTGCCCGATTTCGCGCGGCGCCTGAACTGGCTCCTGGAGCACCGCCCGCACCTCGCCTGCCTCGTCTCCCGCTGGGACGAGGGCGGCGTGCAGGACCGCAAGCTGCTGTCGCTCCTGCGCGGCCACCGGATGAAGGCGCTCCTGCGCCGGATGCTCGACGAGGCCGAGTTCCTCTCGGCCCACGGCATCCGCTCCCTGTCGAAGGCCCACCGCGACCAGCCCTACGCGCTGAACGAATTCGGCGCCTCCTTCACGGTGCGCTACGACCCGGCGGATTCCACCTCGAACATGTTCGGAGGCAACTCGAACTGGCGCGGGCCGGTCTGGATGCCGATGAACTACCTCATCATCGAGGCCCTGCGCCGCTTCCACACCTATTACGGCGACGACTTCCTGGTGGAATACCCCACCGGCTCCGGCGACCACCGGACCCTGGCCGCCATCGCGGACGCCCTGGAGGACCGGCTGATCGCCCTGTTCACCAAGGATGCGGAGGGCCGCCGCCCGGCCTTCGGCGACCGGCCGCCGATCCCGCCCGCCCCCGGCGCCGAAGAGGCCCTGCTGTTCCACGAGTTCTTCGACGGCGACACCGGCCGCGGCCTCGGCGCCTCGCACCAGACGGGCTGGACCGCGCTGATCCTCAACCTGCTGCACACCCGCGCCCGGAGGACGGCCGGATAGGGATGCGCCGGGCGGCCGTCGAGGCGCCCGCTCCTCAGGCGATGGGCTGGCTCAGATAGGCCACCATCATCTCGGCGACGGCGCGGTCGGCGTAGTCCGACACGCTCTCGCGCCAGGCGACCGGGAAGGCCTCGACCACACTGCGGCCGGCCAGGACCTCCGCGAGTTCCTGCGGCAGGAGCCCGTTCTCGATCGCCGCGGCGGCGGCCGCCCGGCCGTAGCTTCGCCGGACGTTGTGCGGTCCGGCCAGGATCGCGGGGTTCGCGGCCCCGGTCGGCTCAAAGGCTGTGGTGTGAAAGCTCATGGTCGTCATTCCCGCCGAACTGTTGTCCTGTCTGCGTCGCGTCGCGTCCTACGCAGCGGCGACAGGGGGCGGGGCGGAAGGCGAGGTGGCGGTGATGCTGGGACGGCTGGCTCATGGCGTCGGCTCCGATCGTCGGCGTATCCGTGCGGCCGATGGAAGAGACGATAGCCGCATCGCCCGGGAATGTGCTCCTAAAGATCCGGCGCGGCGGAGAGGGGCGTCGCACCGAGGACCGTTTCGGCGAAAGGCTCAGGCGGCCAGGCGGTCGCCGAGCTTTTCCGCCACCGCCCGGGCCAGGGGGCGGGCCGCGTCGCGGATGTCCGGCACCGCGATGCATTCCCAGACCACGCCGCGCAGCATCGGCCCGAAGGCCCAGATCGGGGCGTCGTGCGACGCGCCAGCGACCCGGCCCCCGGGGCTCGCCGCGATCCCGAGGCCGAACGGGCCGGGCCGGACGAGGCCGCGCGCCAGCAGGTTGCGGATCAGCGGGTCGTCGGTCTCGGCGAGCCGGCTGAAGCCGGTGGCGTCGAGGATGCCCTGGACCGCGATCCGCTCGCGTCCGTCGGTGCCGCGCGGGCGCAGCGTCACCACCGCCCCGTCCGGCGCCTCGTCGATGGCGAGGATGCGCCCGGCCCGGACCACGAGGCCGCCGCTGCGGATCTCGGCCGCGATCGCCTCCGCCGCCGGGGGCGCCGTGCGGTGGCGATGCACGTCCCAGTAGGGGCGGACATGGCGCAGGATTCGCGCCTGCTCGGCCCGCGGCAGCCCGGCCCAGAGGGCGTCGGTGATCGGGCGCAGGGCGTCGATGACCCCGCGCCAGTCGGCGTCGGCGGCCTGGGCCACCGCGATCTCGCGCCGGATGGCGGCGACGAGTGCGCGGGCGGAGCTGCGGATCTGAGGCGTCAGGTCGGGGGAGCGGCCTGCCGGGACGGCGGCGTGGGGCTTCGGCAGCAGCCCCCGGCGGGACACGGCGACGATGCGGCCGGCGAACCCTTCGCGGCGCAGGGCCGCCACCGAATCCATCATGGTCAGGCCCGTGCCGATCACCAGCACGTCGCGCGCCGGGTCGAGGGTGCCGAACGCCTCCGGGTGCCACGGATCGAGCCGGTGCCGGCCCGGCGCGAGCGCCGGGCCCGGAAGGTTGCCCATCGCCAGGACCAGGCCCGCCACGAGCCGGGGCGGCACGCCCGCGCCGTGCAGCCGGAAGCCCTCCGGCACCGGCTCCACGTCGCGGATCGCCGCGCGCAGGGGGATCAGCCGGTCGCCGGCCCCAGCCGCCACGTGGTCCCAGCGCTCGGCGAGGTAGCGACCGTAGAGCCCGCGCGCCGCGAAGGTGCCGGCCTCGGTCTCGCGAATTCCCTGCCGCTCCGCCGCACCCAGGGGCGTGCATGCCAGCCAGTCCGCGAAGTCCTCGGGCCGCTCCGGGTCGGCGCTCATCTGGCTCGCCCGAAGGTTCAGGAGATGGTCCGGGTTGGGGGTGGCGTAGGCGAGCCCGAGGCCGAAGGGGCGGCTGCCTTCGCAGAGGAGCACGGGGCGGTCCACCGGCAGCGCGCGAAGCAGCTGCTCCGCCGCCATCAAGCCGCTGAAGCCGCCGCCGATGATCGCGATGGGAAGCGGCCGGTGGGTGGAGATCATGGCGATGGGCTCCCGGGTGGTACTCCACCGGGCTCTTACGGACGTTCGTTTTAGAGAACAAGCGCGTATTCCGGCGACGACGCGGTCGGAAGGTATGCGGCTAATTCCGCCGAAACGGAGCCTGCGGGAGCATAGACGCAGGATATTCCAGGATGCCGATGCGGCGTGGGATGGTCTCCTCCGTTGGTAGGTTCTTTAAAAAGAACGTTCTCGTTGACTCGCGGGGCAGTGAACGGGACGATGCAGGCGGCTCGGCGAGCCCTGGCCGAGCCCGGCCGCCCGTCGCCGACACATACCCTTGAGAGGGACGTCATGAGCTTCCTCGAACCGGACGCCGTCGAGTTCATCGGCTTCGCCGCCCCCCGCGAACAGTCCGAGATCCACGCGCCTACGGGCCCGGCCATCGACCGGGACTACCTGCGCCTGCTGGCCCAGGCCCATGAATGGGGCGGGTTCGACCGCATCCTGGTGGCCTTCTACGCCACGGCGCCCGACGCGCTCCTGCTCGCGGCGCAGGTCGCGGCGGTGACGGAGCGCATCGGCCTGATGATCGCCCACCGCACGGGCTTCACCGCCCCCACCGTGGCGGCGCGCCAGTTCGCTACCCTCGACCAGCTCACGGGCGGGCGCGTCGCGCTCCACGCGATCAGCGGCGGCGACGACCGCGAGCTGGCCCGGGACGGCGACCACCTGACCAAGGACCAGCGCTACGCGCGCACCGACGAGTTCCTGGCCATCGCCCGGCAGGCCTGGACGGCCGCCACCCCCTTCGATTTCGCCGGCGCGCATTACCGGGTCGCGGGCGGTTTCTCCGAGGTGAAGCCGGTCGATCCGCGTGGCATCCCGGTCTATTTCGGCGGCGCCTCGCCGGCCGCCATCGCGGTGGCGGGCCGGCACGCCGACACCTACGCCCTCTGGGGCGAGAGCCTGGACCAAGTCTGCGAGGCGATTCGGACGGTCCGCGCCGCGGCGGCGCCCCACGGGCGGTCCCCGCGCTTCAGCCTGTCGTTCCGGCCGATCCTGGCCGACACCGAGGAGGCCGCCTGGGCCCGGGCGGAGGACATCCTGGCCCGGACCCGCGCCACCCAGGCCGCGCAGGGGCTCGGCCCGGCGGCGACCCCGGAGAACGAGGGTTCGCGTCGCCTCCTGGCCGCAGCGGCGCAGGGGAACCGCCTCGACACGCGGCTCTACACCGCCATCGCCCGGGAGACGGGGGCGTCGGGCAATTCCACCGCCCTGGTGGGCACGCCCGAGCAGGTCGCCGAGGCGCTGCTGGCCTATCACGACCTCGGGGTGCGCACCTTCCTGATCCGGGGCTTCGACCCCCTGGAGGACACCCTCGCGTATGGCCGCACCCTGATCCCGGCGGTCCGCCGGCTGCTGGCTCAACGCGCGACCCGGGCGGAGGCGGCGTGATGCGGCTTCCCCTCGCGGTCCTCGCGCTTCTGGCCCTCGCCGGTCTCGCCCGCGCCGACGAGGCGGTGCTGCGCGTCGGCGACCAGCGCGGCAACGCCCGGGCGCTGATGGAGGCGGCCGGCGTACTGGCCGACCTGCCCTACCGCCTCGACTGGAGCGAGTTTCCCGCCGCGGCCCCGCTGCTGGAGGCGCTGAATGCCGGGGCGATCGATGCCGGCGGGGTGGGCGACGCGCCCTTCACCTTCGCGGCCGCCGCCGGGGTGCCGGTGAAGGCCTTCCTCGCCTTCCGCAACCGGCAGGACGGCCTCGCCATCCTGGTGGCGAAGGATTCGCTGATCCGGACGGTCGCGGACCTGAAGGGGAAGAGCATCGCCACCAATCGCGGCTCCATCGGCCATCAGGTCGTGCTCGCGGCCCTCGAGGAGGCGGGCCTGCCGGCCAGCGCCGTGACCCTGCGCTTCCTGCCGCCGGCGGACGCCAAGATCGCGCTCGCCAGCGGCAGCGTCGACGCCTGGGCGACCTGGGAGCCGTACACCTCCACCGCCGAGCTCGCCGGCCTCGCCCGGGTGGTCCGGGACGGCAACGGCATCACCCCGGGCCTGAGCTTCGCGGTGGCGAGCGACGCCGCCCTGACGACCAAGCGGGCGCAGCTCGCCGATTTCGGCCGGCGTCTCGTGGCGGCCCGGGACTGGGCCCTGAAGGATCCCGCCCCCTACGCCGCAATCTGGTCGAAGCTCATCGGCCTGCCCGAGGCGGTGCCCCTGCGCTGGTTCGCCCGGGCGCAGTACCGGGCCGTGCCGATCGACGAGGCCGTCATCGCCGACGAGCAGCGCAACATCGACCTCTACGTCCGCTCCGGGCTGATCCCGCAGGCCCGCGCGCCGAAGGCCGCGGCGATCCTCGATCGCAGCTTCGAACCGGGCGCCGCTGCGGTACGATAGGCCGCGAAGTCCAGCGCGAGAGGCGAGCCATGCACGGCGACCACGACCACGACCACGACGACAACCACGACCACAGTCACGACGATCACCCGCACGACCACGAGGCCCCGGCCGAGCGCTGGAAGCACGACGGCGTGCGGGTGATCCCGGGCGACAAGCTCGACGCCAACACGGCCCAGACCCCCGGCATGTTCCGGCAGGCGGCGATCAACCAGGCCCGGGTCGGCGCCCAGAAGATCTGGGCCGGCACCGTGGCGATCGCCCCCGACGCCAAGACCGGCGTCCACCACCACGGCGCCCTGGAGAGCGTGATCTACGTGGTCTCGGGCCGCGCCCGGATGCGCTGGGGCGACCGGCTCGAATACGTGGCCGAGGCCGGTCCTGGCGACTTCATCTTCGTGCCGCCCTACGTGCCGCACCAGGAGATCAACGCCGATCCGGACCAGCCCCTGAACTGCGTCCTCGTGCGCTCCGACAACGAGGCCGTGGTGGTCAACATCACCGAGGTCGAGCCCGTCGAGCGGCCCGAGACGGTCCACTGGGTCGACCCCATCCACAAGCATCCCTGACGAGACGAGACCCCCATGATCCATCGCCGCCACGCGTTGCGGGCCGCCGCCGCGCTCAGCCTGTTCGCCCTGACCCTGGTCCCCGGAAACGCCCGGGCCGCCGAGGCGGGCAAGCTCCGCATCGGCTTCCAGAAATCCTCGACGCTGATCGCCCTGCTGAAGGAGGAGTCCGCCCTGGAGAAGGCCCTGGCGCCGCTGAACGTCACCGTCACGTGGCACGAGTTCACCAGCGGCCTGCCGATCATGGAGGCCCTGAATGCCGGGCAGATCGACGTGTCGGCGGATGTGGCCGACACCGTGCCGATCTTCGCCCAGGCCGCCCAGGCACGGATCGCCTACATCGCCCAGGAGGCGGCCTCGCCGACCGCGCAGGCGATCCTGGTCGCGGCCGATTCGCCGATCAGGACGGTGGCCGACCTGAAGGGCCGCAAGGTCGCGGTGACCAAGGGGGCCGGCAGCCACTACCTGCTTCTGGCCGCCCTCGCGGCCGAAAAACTGCCCTTCAAGGCGATCAGCCCGGCCTACCTGACGCCGTCGGACGGGCGCGCGGCCTTGGCCAGCGGCAGCGTCGAGGCCTGGGTCGCCTGGGACCCGTTCCTGTCGGCGGCCGAGCAGCAAACCGGCGCCCGCGTCCTGCGCGACGGCACTGGCCTGTCCCAGTACAAGCGCTACTACCTGGCCGGGGCCGACTACGCGACGCAGCGCGCGGACGTGCTCGCGCTGCTCTTCGGCAAGCTGCGCGAGACCGGGACCTGGGTGAAGGCCAACCCGGACGCCGCCGCCGCCCGCCTCGGCGCCCTGTGGAAGCTCGACCCGGCCATCGTCCGGCAGGCGAATGCCCGGCGCAGCTACCAGGTCGAGCCCGTCACCCACGCCGCCCTCGCCGAGCAGCAGACCATCGCGGACGCCTTCCGCGCCGAGGGCCTGCTCCCCCGCGCCGTCGACGCCGCTTCCCTGCCGATCTGGGCGCCGCCGGGTCTCTGATCGGGCCGGCCTCGCAATGCCCCTACGGGGCGCCCGAGGCCGGACTGTTCAGCGGATGCCGCCGCTGGCGGTGATGTTCTCGCCGGTGAGCCAGCGGGCCTCGTCCGAGGCCAGGAAGGCGACGACGTCGGCGATGTCGCCCGGGTGGCCGGCACGGCCCAGCGGCGTCTGGGCGACGAAGCCGGCCTCCATCTCCGAACCGGTGATGCCGGCGCTGTGCGTGCCCTCGGTGACCACGTAGCCCGGGCTGACCGTGTTGACCCGGATGCGGCGCGGGGCGAGCTCGTTGGCGAGGACGCCCGAGATCGCGTTCACGGCGCCCTTGGTCCCGCTGTAGACCGCGGCGGCCGGGGTGCTCACGTGGGTGATGGCCGAGGAGATGTTGACGATGCTCCCGCCCTCCCCGAGGTGCTTGGCCGCCGCCCCGGAGGCGAGCAGGACGCCGAGCACGTTGACGTCGAAGAGCCGGCGGTAATGCGCCTCCGTGACCTCCTCGATCGCGGCGAATTCGTAGACGCCGGAATTGTTGACCAGCACGTCGAGCCGGCCGAACTGCGCCACCGCCGCCGCGATCAGGGCCTGCGCCTCCGCGGGCTTCGAGACGTCCGCCCGCACCGCGATCGCCCGCCCGCCCGCGGCGGTGATCTCCGCCACCACCGCCTCCGCGCCCGCCTGGCTCGAGGCGTAATTGACCACCACCGCCGCGCCGTCCCGTGCCAGCGCCGTGGCAATTCCCGCGCCGATGCCCTTCGACGCGCCGGTCACGACGGCCACCTTGCCCTGAAGCTTCGACATCTCAGCATCCTTCGACCCTGGGCCGGCGCCGCCATGGCGCCTTGCGTCCCATAGTTCGGAAGTTCGGAACTTCCGAAGCGGAGATCAAGACCCTAGATGTCGAAATCATGAGACCGCTGTTCCACCCCGCGCCCGAGGACCTGCAAGCAAGTGCGATCCTGCACGCGCTGGCCGACCCGAACCGGGCCGCGATTTTCGCCAACATCATGCGGGCCGGCTGCGTCGAGGCCTGCGCGTCGCTCGCGACGGTGGGCGACCGGGTGATCCCGAAATCCTCGCTCTCCAACCACTTCAAGGTGCTGCGCGAGGCCGGGCTGATCCGCAGCGAGCGCCACGGCGTCGAGATGCGCAACCACGCCCGCTGGGACGAGGTGGAAGCCCGCTTCCCGGGCCTGCTGCGATCGATCCTGAACGCCTATGCGGGCGAAGGGCCACGGGGGGAGCCGCCCCTGCCTGCCTCCGATCCCGACTAGCTGCGGGCGTTCCGATCGCCGACAAATCCGCGCCGTCATTCCGGGGCGCCGAAGGCGAGCCCGGAATCCAGAGCCGCCGACAGTGCAGGTCATTGCACCACATGTGTTTCTGGATCCCGGGTTCCGCTGCGCGGCCCCGGGATGACGGGGTGCTTAAGGTGGAGGGCACGGGGGGTGATGGAGCTGCCCCTCGGCCGACCCCCTCACCCTGCGGCCGCCAGCGCCTTCTGGAACTCCGCCTCGGGCAGGAGCGCCCCGCCGGTGGTCCACACCACCTGGGTGGCGTCGCGCCAGTCCGGCCGGGTCGCGAGCGTCGTGCGGACCGCCGCGAAGGCGGCGGCGGCCGAGGGTTCGAGGCGCAGGGCCGCTCGCTGCCAGAGGTCGCGAACCCCGGCGAAGAGCGCGGAATCCGTCACCGTGACGATTCCCGCGATGAGCGGGCCGACGGTGCCGGCGACGAGGAGCGAGGCGCTCGACACCGCGAGGCCGTCGGCGGCGGTGCGGTTGTCGAGGCCGATGTCGTAGACGCTGACCGGCCGGTCGAGCCCGGCGGCGAGCTGCACCAGCATGCAGGGGGCGGCGACGGGCTCGACGAAGACGCAGTGCACCGCGTCGCCGAACAGGAGCTTCAGCCCCAGGGTGACGCCCCCCGGCGCCCCCCCGACCCCGCAGGGCAGGTAGACCACCAGGGGATGGGCGGCATCGACCGCGATGCCGGCCGCTGCAAGCTGGCGCTGCAGATCGAAGGCCGCCGCGGCATAGCCGAGGAACAGGTCGACCGAGCTCTCGTCGTCGACGAAATGCGCGTCCGCCCGGTCCCCGAAGGCCTCCCGCGCCGCCGCGACCGCGCTGCCGTAATCGCCCGCATGCTCCACCACCCGGGCGCCGATGTCGCGCAGGCGCTGCTTCTTCCAGGCCTTGGCGTCGTGGGACATGTGGACCTCGACCTGGAAGCCGAGCGCGCGGGCCATGACGCCGACGCTGAAGCCGAGATTGCCGGTGCTGCCCACCGCCACGGTGAAGGCCCCGAAGGCTGCGTGGATCTCGGGCTCGGCCAGGCGCGCGTAGGACTCGCCCGCGCGCAGCCAGCCCCGCGACAGGGCCAGCCGCTCGGCCGTGACCAGCACCTCGTAGACGCCGCCGCGCGCCTTGATGCAGCCCGTCACCGGCAGGTCGTGGTCGGCCTTCACCCAGACGGCCGGTGCCTCGCTGCCGCAGAGATGGGCGGCGACCTCCGGGGCCAGCGGCAGCAGGGGCGAATCGATCCGCCCGGTCTCCAGCTCGGGGAACAGCGCCTTCAGCAGCGGGTCGCACCGGCGCCAGCGCGCCTCCGCGTCGCGCACCTCGGCGAGGCCGAAGGTGAGCCCGGGCAGGACCTCGGCCGCCGACCGGACCTGCGGGTTGCACCAGACCGTCGGACGCCCTGCGCGCACGGCCTCCGGAATTCCCTGCGGTTGGTCGGACATGGGGGTGGACCTTTATCGGTGGTTAAAAGCGTGAGCGCGACGCAGCCCTCCTCCCCCTTGTGGGGAGGAGCTGAAGGTAAGGGTGGTTGGGCGACCAGCGATCTTCGGACGCCAGTTTAGCCACCCCCCCCCCTGACCCCTCCCCACAAGGGGGAGGGGAACGCGCCCTGCGTCCGGGCCGTGCGTCGGGCGAAGCCGGCAGCCTTCTCAACAAGCCACGCGACCCGGTCGCAACCAGTCTCAAATATTTAGCGGCGCATTGTCGACCACCTCCTTCATGACGAAGAAGGTCCGGGTCTGGCGGACCCCCGGCAGGGCGATCAGGGTCGCGCTGTGGAGGCGGTTGAAATCCGCCATGTCGGAGACGCGGATCTTGAGGAAGTAGTCGAAATCGCCGGCCACGAGGTGGCAGTCGAGCACCATCGGCATGGCCCGGGCCGCGGCCTCGAAGGCGGCGAAGCTCTCCGGTGTGGACCGGTCCAGTACCACGCCCACCATCACCAGGGAGCCGCGCCCGACCTTCTCCGGCGCGATCTGCGCCCGCACGCCCCGGACGTAGCCCTCGTCGAACAGGCGCTGGATGCGCCGGTGGCAGGTGGCCGCGCTGGTGTTCACCCGCTTGGCGATCTCGGCATTGCCCATGCGCCCGTCGGCCTGGAGCAGGCGCAGGATCTTCAGGTCCATGCGGTCCAGCCCTGCGTCCATGGAAGATCCTTTCGCCAGGGGCACTATCGACGAAAGCGATGTCCGTCGCGAGGGGCTGCAAGCCGAACATTGCAAAATCCGAACCCCGATTTCGAGAGCACCTTTCGCAGCCTCTTTGCTAGCGTTTGTGGGCTGACCACGAAGGACCCCGCCCATGCTGTCGCAATTCGAGCGCTATCCCCTCACCTTCGGCCCGACCCCGATCGAGCACCTGCCCCGCCTGACCGCCCATCTCGGCGGCGACGTGCTGATCTACGCCAAGCGCGAGGACTGCAATTCCGGCCTGGCCTATGGCGGCAACAAGCTGCGCAAGCTCGAATACATCGTGCCCGACGCCATCGCGAGCGGGGCCGACACCCTGGTGACCATCGGCGGCGTCCAGTCCAACCACACTCGCATGGTGGCGGCGGTGGCCGCCAAGATCGGCATGAAGTGCCGGCTGATCCAGGAGGCTTGGGTGCCCCACGAGGACGCCGTCTACGACCGCGTCGGCAACATCATGCTGTCGCGCATCATGGGCGCGGAGACCCAGCTCGTGGAGGACGGCTTCGACATCGGCATCCGCGAGAGCTGGACGAAGGCCATCGAAGACGTGAAGGCCAAGGGCGGCAAGCCCTACGCGATCCCGGCCGGCGCCTCGGTGCACAAGTTCGGCGGCCTCGGCTTCGTCGGCTTCGCCGAGGAGGTCCGGGCCCAGGAGGCCGCGATGGGTCTCCGCTTCGACTACGTCGTGGTCTGCACCGTGACCGGCTCCACCCATGCCGGCATGGTGGTGGGCTTCGCCGCCGATGGGCGCGCCCGCAACGTCATCGGAATCGACGCCTCCTGCACCCCGGCCCAGACCAAGGCGCAGGTGCTGGAGATCGCCCGCAACACCGCCGAGCTCATCGGCGCCCCGGCGATCACGGCCGATGACATCGTGCTCAACGCGGACTACGCCTACCCGGTCTACGGCGTGCCCTCGAAGGAGACGGTCGCGGCCATCCGCCTCTCGGCGCGCCTGGAAGGCATGATCACCGACCCCGTCTACGAGGGGAAGTCGATGCAGGGCATGATCGACCTCGTGCAGAAGGGCTTCTTCCCCAAGGGTTCGAAGGTGCTCTACGCCCATCTGGGCGGCGCCCCGGCGCTCAACGGCTACAGCTATACCTTCCGGAACGGCTGAGTTGCCCGGTTCGTCATGGGGCTGACACCTCCGCCCCCGTTGAAAGCCGGGTGCTTCCTTTCGGGGCGGCCGCACGACATGGTCCGTCCCCGACGATCGAACCCGCGCGACCTCAGCCAGGAAAAGTCTCCCCCATGCCGGAATCCCTGCCGGACCGCGACGCCCTCGCCCCCTTCGAGGCCCTGCTGGGCTCCGGCGGGGTCCTCACCGACCCCGCCCTGACCGGGCGCTACACCCGCGACCAGCGCGACCTGATGCAGGGCGAGACCCCCGCCGTGCTGCGCCCGCGCAGCGTGGAGGAGGTCCAGGCGCTCGTCGGGCTCGCCCGGGCCCAGGGCTTCGGCCTCGTGCCCCAGGGCGGCAACACCGGCTATGTCGGCGGGGCGACGCCGGAGCCCGGCCGGCGCCAGCTCGTGGTCACCCTGGAGCGGATGACCCGCATCCGCGCCGTCGACCCCCTGAACTTCACCCTTTCGTGCGACGCCGGCACCATCCTGGCGGACGCCCAGAAAGCCGCCGAGGCCGACGGGCTGTTCCTGCCGCTGAGCCTCGGCTCCGAAGGCAGCTGCCGCCTCGGCGGCAACCTCGGCACCAATGCGGGGGGTCTCCAGGTCCTGCGCTACGGCATGGCCCGCGACCTCGTCCTCGGCCTGGAGGTGGTGCTGCCGGACGGAACGCTCTTCTCCGACATGCGGACCCTGCGCAAGAACAACATCGGCTACGACCTGAAGCAGCTCTTCATCGGTGCCGAGGGGACGCTGGGCATCATCACCGGGGTCGTCCTCAAGCTCTGGCCGGCCCAGGGCCAGCGAGCCACCGCCTGGCTCGAACTCGCCGCAGGGGCGCCGATCCCCGAGATGGCCGCCCTGGTGCGCCGGGAAACCTCCGACCTCGCCTCGACCTTCGAGCTGATCTCCGCCTCCTCCCTCGGCCTCGTTACGGAGATGCGCGGCGCCGAGACCGGCCTGAAGGCCGGACCCGGGGGGGCGGTGCTTCTCGAGCTCACCGCTTCCTCGGAGCGCATCCCCCTCGACGACGTGCTGATGGGATGCCTGGAGGCCCTGATGGAGCGGGGCTGGGTGGTCGACGCGGTGCTGGCCCAGTCCGAGACCCAGCGCCGGGCCTTCTGGGCGGTGCGCGAGACGATTCCCGAGGGGGAGAAGCATGCCGGCGGATCGGTCAAGCACGATATCGCCGTGCCGATCTCCCGCCTGACCGATTTTCTCGCCCGCGGGGCCGCCCTGCTCGCCGAGCGCCTGCCGGACGTCCGGCTCTCGGTCTACGGCCATGTCGGCGACGGCAACCTGCACTACAACCTCGTCGTGCCGGCGGGCCGCGACCGGGTCGCGTTCACGCGCGAGATCGAGGCGGGTTTTGCCCACGACCTCTACACGATCGCGCTGGAATACGGCGGCGGATACAGCGCGGAATATGGCATCGGTCGCTTCAAGCGCGACCTGCTGGAACGCTACTCGGATCCCGCCCGCCTGCGCCTGATCGCAGCGGTCAAGCACGGCCTCGACCCGGACGGAATCATGAACGCGGGCGCGCTGGTCTAGGGACGCCTCAGTGCTGGAAGGAGAGCGTCGCCCGGGTGCCGATCGGACCGCCGCCATAGACCAGGGCCGAGCGCAGGTTCGTCGCCATCGCCCGGATGATCCGGGAGCCGAGGCCGGTGCCCCGCGGCTGGCCCTCGCCGGTCCAGCCGATGCCGTCATCCTCCACGGTCAGGGTCAGGCCATCGCTGCCCTGCCGAGCGATGGAGACCCGGATTTCCCCTGACGCCTCAGGGGGATAGGCGTATTTGTAGGCGTTGGTCACGAGCTCGGTAACCACGACGCCGACCGAGACGGCCTTGTCGGTGGCGAGCCGCACCGGCGCCGCGTCGAGGCGGATGGCGTGGTCGCGCCCGGCCGCCTTCATGGCTGCCTGGAGCTCCTCCACGAGGCTCGCCAGGTAGGCGTCGAGGTCCACCGCCTCCACGTCGTCGGAGGTGTAGAGCCGGCGGTGGATGCCCGCGATCGCCGAGATCCGGGCCTGCATCTCCTGGAGTGCGGCCTTCGCCGCCGGGTCCGTCACCGCGTTGGTCTGCATGTGGGTCAGGGCCGCCACCAGCGCCAGCGAGTTGGCGACGCGGTGGTTCACCTCCCGCAGCATGATCTCGGCCCGGTCGCGCGCCTCCCGCACCGCCTGCTCGGCCCGCTCCTTGTCCCGCCGCAGAGCCTCCTGCCGCAGAGCGGTATCGATGGCCTCGCCGAGGAGCTCGCGGAACTGGCCCTGCAGGTCCTTCCAGACGTAGTCGACGGCCCCCGCCTTCAGGGCCGCCACCGCGACGCGGCTGTCCTCCGAGCCGGTGACGTAGACCACCGGCGGCGCCTCCGGCAGGGCGCGGATGGCCGGCAGGATGTCGAGGCCGGTCTGCCCAGGCATGTGATGATCGAGGGCGACGACGTCGATGTCGCCCTGCCCGAGACGCGCCAGTCCGGCATCGCCGTCGAGGGCAAGCTCCACGGCGTAGCCCCGCGCCGTGAGGGCGCGCTGCACGAGCCGCCCCAGGCCGGGGTCGTCGTCGATGTAGAGGACGCGACCGCGGCCTGGAGGCGCGGACTCGGTCATGTGCGGTCCGATGTCATGGGTTTTCCGGCACCTGCATCACGGAGAAGAACAGCCCGAGCTGCCGGATGGCGTTGGCGAAGCCCTCGTAGTTGACGGGCTTGGTGATGTAGACGTTCGCGCCGAGGTCGTAGCAGCGCTGGATCTCGCGCTGGTCGTCCGTCGTGGTGAGGACGACGACGGGCGAGCGCTTGGTGTGGGTGTTCGCCTTCACCTTCTCGAGGATGTCGATGCCGGTCATGTCCGGCAGATTCAGGTCGAGAAGGATCAGCAGGTGGCGCTTGGCGCTCGCCTCGCCGGTGCCGTCGGCGCCGAGGAGATATTCGAGCGCCGACGTCCCGTCCCGGAAGGGCAGGATGGTGTTGTTCACACCGGCGCGGCGGATGTTGCGCTCGATCAGGCGCGCATGGCCCTCATCGTCCTCGATCATGACGATTTCGACGGCGTTCACGCTTCCTCCGCACCTATTCGGCGGCGAGCCGCATCGGCGGCCCGTCCTGTCCCTGACCTGTAGCGGTCTCGCGCGGCAGCGTCACGCTGAAGGTTGTGCCCACCCCCAGTTCCGACGCGACCTCGATCCGGCCGCCGAGGGACCGGACCAACGCCTTGACGTGGGCAAGCCCGATGCCCTCCCCCGGCCGATCCTGCGCTCCGGAGCGTCGGAACAGTTCGAACACCCGTGCATGGTCCCGCTCGGCGATGCCCCGGCCATTGTCTGCGACGCTGTAGCGGACGCGGCCGCCCCCCAGCACTTGTGCCTTGATCTCGATCCGCCCCGGCCGTGCCGGGTCGAGATACTTGACCGCGTTGTCGATGAGATTGCCGAAGATCTGCTCGATCGCCAGCCGGTCGGCGACGAGACGCGGTAGGTCCGGCGCGATGACGACGCGGGCGCCCACCTGCTCGGTCTGGTGGTGCTGTGCGTCGGCGAGGCGGCACAGCAGGCTCGTCATGTCGAGGCGTTCCGGCGTGAAGCTGCGCCGCCCTTCCCGCGACAGCTTCAGGATGGCAGCGATCAGGCGCTCCATGCGCGTCACCGCGGCCTTGATGAAGCCGAGAGCCTCGCCGAGATCCGCGTCGATCCGCTCCGCCTGCGGGTGCCCCTGCAGGGCGGCGCGCACGTCTTCGCGGGTCGTTTCCAGCTCGCTCGTGAACCCCATGACATTCACGAGGGGCGCGCGCAGGTCGTGGCTCACGATGTAGGCGTAGCGCTGGATCTCCTCGTTGGACTCGCGCAGTTCGGCTTCGGCTTGGCGCTGCTCGGTGATGTCGGTGTGGACGCCCACCCATTCCCGGATCGATCCGTCATCGTGAAAGACCGGCACGGCGCGGATGGCGTAGTGGCGCCAGGCGCCATCGGCGGAGCGCACCCGGTGCTCGTGAACGAAGGTCCGCCGCGCCCGCACGGTCTCGTTCCACGCCTCGATGCTGGTCTGCTGATCGTCGGGGTGGACGGCCTTGGCCCAGCCGTAGCCTTCGTACTCGGCTCGGCTCTGCCCCGTGATGGCGCTCCAGCCCGGCTGCTCGCCGAGCATCCGGCCCTCCGCATCGTTGGTCCAGAGCACGCCACGCACGGCCTGTACCGCGGCGCGGAAGCGCCCCTCGCTGGCCTGGAGGTCGCCCTGGACCCGCTGCTGGTCGAAGGAGGAGGCGAGCATTGCCAGGAATAGGATCAGGAAGGTCGCGCCGGCCACCGCCAGCGCCAGGTTCTGCTGTACGGCGCCGAGACCGGTCGGATGCGCACCGGCGCCTTCGGGCGAGAAGGTCGCCGCGGCCATGCCGGTGTAGTGCATGCCCGCCACCGCGAGGCCCATCACGGTGGCGGCGATGAGCGTCTGCCATACGCTGTTCTGGCGCAGGGTGAGCCAGAGGGCCGCCGTCGCTGCCGTGACCGCGATGACGACTGACAGCGCCACCAGCGGCCAGGCATAGGTGAGATGGCCCGGCATCTGCATCGCTGCCATGCCGGTGTAGTGCATCGCGGCCACCCCCAGGCCCATGACAGGGCCGGCGACGAACAGGTCGCGTCGCGTCGCGCCCGGCCGGCTGATCCACGCGAAGGCGGCACCGGTGCAGGCGATGGCCAGCGCGAGGGACAGGGCCGTGGTGCCGAGGTCGTAGGCGACCGGCATTCCCATCTCGAAGGCCAGCATGCCGACGAAGTGCATCGACCAGATCCCGCCGCCCATCGCGCAGGCGGCGGCAGCGATCCAGGCCCAGCGGCGCCTGCCCGCCGAGCCCCGGCCGCGGCCACCGAGATCCAGCGCGGTGTAGGAGGCGAAGATCGCGATCGTGACGGACAGGGCGACGAGCGCCGGATTGTAGCCGGTGTGGACCATCGGGGGCGCGGAGAGACCGTTTTGACCGTGAAAGCGTCAGCCTAGCGGGTCTTCGCCTCGAGGACCATCGGCGCCGAACGCGGAGGACGCGCCGGCCCGGTGCCGGGCTGCACTACCCCTCGGGGCACACATGCCGTAAGGCCGCAGCACCCGCCCGAACCCACATGAGCCCGTGATCCGCATCCCATGATCCGCCTCGAAAAAATCGGCAAGCAGAACGGCCGCCAGATCGTCTTCATCGAGGCCTCCGCCGCCCTCCAGCGGGGCGAGAAGGTCGGTCTGGTCGGCCCCAACGGTGCCGGCAAGACCACTCTGTTCCGGATGATTACCGGCGAGGAGCAGCCCGACGAGGGCCAGGTCGCCGCGGATCGCGGCATCACCATCGGGTATTTCAGCCAGGACGTCGGCGAGATGTCCGGCCGTACCGTCGTCTCCGAGGTGATGAACGGCGCCGGCCCTGTCAGCGAGATCGGCGCCGAGCTGAAGGAGGTCGAGCAGGCCCTGGCCGACCCCGACCGGGCCGACGAGATGGAGGCGCTGATCGAGCGCTACGGCGAGGTCCAGGCCCGCTTCGAGGAACTCGACGGCTATGCCCTGGAGGGGCGTGCCTACGAGGTGCTGGCGGGCTTGAGCTTCTCCCAGGAGATGATGGACGGCGACGTCGGCAAGCTCTCGGGCGGCTGGAAGATGCGCGTGGCGCTCGCCCGCATCCTCCTGATGAACCCCGAAGTCATGCTCCTCGACGAGCCGAGCAACCATCTCGACCTGGAGAGCCTGATCTGGCTCGAAGCCTTTCTCAAGGGCTATGAGGGCGCCCTGTTGATGACTTCGCACGACCGCGAGTTTATGAATCGCATCGTCACGAAGATCGTCGAGATCGACGGCGGACAGCTCACCACCTACTCGGGCGACTACGCCTTCTACGAGCAGCAGCGCACGCTCAACGAGACGCAGCAACAGGCCCAATTCGAGCGCCAGCAGGCGATGCTCGCCAAGGAGATCAAGTTCATCGAGCGTTTCAAGGCGCGGGCCTCCCACGCTGCCCAGGTGCAGAGCCGGGTGAAGAAGCTCGACAAGATCGAGCGGGTGGAGCCGCCCAAGCGCCGCCAGAGCGTCGCCTTCGAATTTCTGCCCGCCCCCCGCTCCGGCGACGACGTCGTGATGCTCAAGAACGTGCACAAGCGCTACGGCAGCCGCACCATCTACGAGGGCCTCGACTTCTCGATCCGGCGGCGCGAGCGCTGGTGCGTGATGGGCATCAACGGGGCCGGCAAGTCGACGCTCCTCAAGCTCGTGACCGGAACCGCCAAGCCCGACGACGGCAACGTCGCGGTTGGTGGCAGCGTCAAGCTCGGCTACTTCGCGCAACACGCCATGGACGTGCTGGACGGCGACCGCACGGTGTTCGGGTTCCTGGAGGATTCCTTCCCGCAAGCGGGCCAGGGCTCTCTCCGGGCGCTGGCCGGCTGCTTCGGCTTCTCGGGAGACGACGTGGAGAAGCGCTGCCGCGTGCTCTCAGGTGGCGAGAAGGCCCGCCTCGTGATGGCGCGAATGCTCTACGACCCGCCGAACTTCCTCGTCCTCGACGAGCCTACCAACCACCTCGACATGGGCACCAAGGAGATGCTGATCGCCGCCCTGGCGAACTACGAGGGGACGATGCTGTTCGTGAGCCACGACCGCCACTTCCTCGCCGCCCTGTCGAACCGCGTCCTCGAACTTACGCCGGACGGAATCCATCAGTATGGCGGCGGCTACACCGAGTACGTCGCACGCACGGGTCAGGAGGCGCCGGGACTGCGGAGCTGATGGTCGACGCGATGGGGCTGCCGGCATTCTGGCTGATCCGATGCTGGCTCGCAGCGGACAGGTCGACCGCGGCTCGCATCACGAGCCTGCAGGCAGTTCGTGGAGGAGGAACTGTCGTACGAACAGCCCCTTGAGGCTGCCATCGGACACAGGACGACCGTTGGAAGGGAGGCGCTCTCCATCCCTGAACTTGAAATGAACAAAAAGTCAGATTAACTGAATATGAACGAACAGCCTTCCACACTCGGCTGCCACTCACCAACCAGGAGTACGGATATGTCCTGCGGACTGTTCCAGAACCTGCCGGGCGCTCATGAAATGGGAGGGCTTCAGGCCCTTCCGAGTGAGCCGTGGCTTCTCCCGATCTCGGACCGATTGGACGCCGCGACGACGGATGCCGATCGACTGGAAGCGACTGTGCGGCTGTCCGTTCGTCCCTTCCAGCGGGCTGCGAACGCCCTGATGGCGGTGCTTCTGCTTCTCCTGTCGGTGCAGATCGGTGCGGATTGGATGAACGCTCGAACCCCGCATCCGACCACAAATCAGATCGCGGACGCGACGCCGCCGGACATGCCGGTGACGAAGGCCACGCTGACCATCAACAACTGAGCGCTTTTCGTGTCAGTCGCATGACCGACCCGCTCCCGAGCGGGTCGTGAAGCCGCCCGCTTATTCGTCGCGGCGGCGGGATCGACCCCTCCTTCGGAACGACCTCAACATCGTGAGATCGTTGTTCGCCAGCCGCGTCATCCCTTGATGTGCGGGACGATCGGCACCTTTCAACCACCCCCCCTAAGGTTCCCTGATCGCGTTCTGAGCCCAGTCAACGGCCGGGTGTCGGCGCGCGGTTAGGCCGGGTCAAGCGGTGACCGAAGCCGGCTGCGAAGCCGCGGTCGATCGCGGGTCACCATCCTCCTCCTCGGCCAGTCCGGGCTTTCGCTGCGAAAGCGTGAGGATGAGCACCGGCAGGATCAGCAGGATGAGAAGCGGCGCCAGGCTCATGCCGCCAACCACGACCAGCGCCAGGGGCTTCTGAACCTGCGATCCGACACCATTCGAGAAGGCGGCCGGCAGGAGGCCGACGCCGGCGACCACGCAGGTCATCACCACCGGCCGGAGCTGCGTGTGACAGGTCCGCAGCATCGCCCGCACTCGCTCCTCTCCCTCGTTGATCAGACCGTTGAAGTGCGACAGCACGATGATGCCGTCCATCACGGCGATGCCGAGGAGCGCGATGAATCCGATCGCCGCCGAGACGCTGAACGGTGTGTCGGTGATCACCAGGGCGAGCACGCCGCCGGCCGCTGCCATCGGGATGACGCTGAGCGCCAGCAGCATGTCGATCGCGGAGCCGAAGTTCATGAACAGCAGGATCGCGATGAGGCCGATGGCGATCGGGACTGTCACCGACAGGCGCGCCAGGGCACCCTGCATGTTGTTGAATTCGCCCACGAGTTCGAGGCGGTAGCCCCGCGGCAGGGCCACCTCGGCGTTCACGCGCTCTCGTGCCTCCAGGATCGCGCTGCCGAGGTCGCGGTCGCGGACGCTAAACTTCACCGGAAGGTAGCGCTCCTGGCCCTCCCGGTAGATGTAGGCCGGCCCTGAGACGAGGGCGACCTGGGCGACCTCGCTCAAGGGCACCTGCATCAGCGTGCCGTTCGGCCCCTGCCCGGAGATGCGCAGGTTGCGGATGGAGGCCACGCTCTGGCGGAACTGCTCGGCGAGGCGGATGACGATCGGATAGTGACGATCCGAGCCGCTGTCGTAGAGGTCGCCGGCGCTGTCGCCGCCGATGGCGGTGCGGACCGTGGCATTGATGTCGCCGGGGGTGAGGCCGTAGCGTGCGGCACGGACCCGGTCGACGTCGATCTGCACCGTGGGCTGACCGAGCGACGTGAACACGCCGAGATCGGTGACGCCGGGCACCTTGCGGAGCACGGCCTCGACCCGATTGGCGACCGCCGTCAAGGTTTCGAGGTCGGATCCGAACACCTTGAACGAGTTCTCGCCCTTGATGCCGGAGACCGCCTCGGCGACGTTGTCCTGCAGGTACTGCGAGACGTTGAACTCCACGCCGGGGAAATCGGTGCGCAGCCGGTCGAGGAGATCGCCGACCATCCGGTCCTTGGTCATGCCCGGCCGCCACTTCTCGGCCGGCTTGAGCGGCGCGAAGAACTCGCCGTTGAAGAAGCCGGCGGCATCGGTGCCGTCATCCGGGCGGCCGTGCTGCGAGACCACGCTCTCGACCTCCGGCACCGCTGCGATGATGCGGCGGATCCGGTTGACGTAGAGGTTGCCCTCCTCCAGCGAGATCGTCGCCGGCATGGTGGCACGCAGCCAGAGATTGCCCTCCTCGAGTTTGGGCAGGAATTCCAGGCCGAGCTGGCGCCCCGCCACGCCGACGCCGGCGGTGAGCAGCAGCGCGAGGCCGAGGGTTAGGATGCGATTGCCCAGGGCGGCGCGGATGGCGGGCCGGTAGAGCCGGTCCAGGGTCCGCACGAGGATCGTCTCGACCTCTTCGACATGGGCTGGAAGGAGGTAGGCGGAGAGGACTGGCGTCACCGTGAAGGTGGCGATGAGCCCGCCGAGCAGCGCGTAGGCGTAGGTCTGCGCCATCGGCCCGAAGATGTGGCCTTCCACCCCCGTCAGGGTGAAGAGCGGCAGGAAGCCCGTGACGATGATGATCGCCGCGAAGACGATCGAGCGACTGACGTCCCCGGAGGCTTGGCAGATCCGCAGGAGCTTGCCTGCGAGGCCCGGCCGGACCACCTCCCCTGTCGGTGCACCGTGACCGGAGAGCCGCCGGAAGATCGCCTCCACCATGATCACCGTGCCATCGACGATCAGTCCGAAATCCAGGGCGCCGACGGAGAGCAGGTTCGCCGACTCGCCGCGCACCACCAGAATGATGACGGCGAAGAACAGCGCGAAGGGGATGGTCGCCACCACGATGAGGGCGCTGCGCAGATTGCCGAGAAAGAGCCACTGCACGATGAGGATCAGCACGATGCCGACCAGCATGTTGTGCAGCACGGTGTGCGTGGTGACCGCGATGAGGTCGGCCCTGTCGTAGATCCGCTCGATCCGGACGCCCGGCGGCAGCAGGCCCATGGCCTCGATGCGCCCCACCTCCGCCTGCACGGCAGCGATGGTCGGCGTGCTCTCCTCGCCCCGCCGCATCAGCACGATGCCCTGGACGATGTCATCGTCGTCGTTCATGCCGGCGATGCCGAGGCGTGGCTGGTGCCCGATCGTGACGGTGGCGACGTCCTTGACCAGCACCGGTGCGCCGCCCGACTGTGTCAGCACCGTCTCGCCGATGTCGTCGGTGGAGCGAATCAAGCCGACACCGCGCACCACAGCCGACTGGGTGCCGAGATTGATCCGGTTGCCGCCGACGTTCAGGTTGCTGTCGTTCAGGGTTTTCACGACGCCCGACAGTGTCAACCCGTAGGCGGTGAGCCGGTCGAGGTCGACGGCGATGTCGAAGGTCTTGGTCTTGCCGCCCCAGCCGATGACGTCGATGACGCCCGGCACGGCGCGGAAGCGCCGACGCAGCACCCAGTCCTGCAGGGATTTTAGGTCAAGGACGCTGTAGCCCGCCGGCGCCGTCAGTTTGTAGCGAAAGATCTCACCGATGGGGCTCACCGGCGAGATGGTCGGCTTGGCGCCGTTGGGAAGGGCGTCGAGCTGGGCCAGCCGGTTCAGCACCTGCTGCTCGGCCTCGCGGTAGCTGAACTCGAAGCCGAACTGCAGCTTCACATCCGACAGCCCGTAGAGGGAGACCGAGCGGACCTGCTTCAGGTTCGGCAAGCCGGAGGTGATCACCTCGATCGGCACGGTGACGTAGCGCTCGATCTCCTCGCCCGACAGACCATTCGCTTGCGTGATCACGTCGATCATCGGCGGGGTCGGGTCCGGATAGGCCTCGATGTTCAGGGTTCGGAAGGCGACCAGCCCGCAGGCCAGCAGCAGAACGAACGCGAGAACCACCAGGGCACGCTGGCGCAGCGCGAGATGGACGAGGCCGGTCATGCGTTGGGTTCCTGCTGACGGGAGCCGACGGATCAGCCCCGGGTCACCATCCGGTCGATGAATAGGGAGCCGCGCGAGATCACACGCTCGCCGGTCGCCAGACCTTCGAGGATCTCGATCTTGCTTCCGTCGATGATGCCGGGTTTGACCCGGCGGCTCTCGACCGTGTTGTCGGCCTTCAACACCCAGACGCTCGCCTTGCTGCCCTCCAGCACGACCGCTGCACGGGGAACCGATTGCGATAGGGTTTCGCGCTCGTTGATGATGCGCACGGTGGCGTACATCTCGGGCTTCAGCAGATTCTGTGTGTTGTCGATATCGGCCCGAACCGTGATGCGACGGGTCGTCGGGTCGACGGACGATCCGATGAAGTTGATCCGCCCCTCGAAGACCTTGTCGGGATAGGCGAGTACGCGGAACTTGAGCCGATCGCCGAGATCGACCTTCGCCGCGTCCGGCTCACGCAGCTGCGCGATGAGCCAGACCTTGGACAGGTCGCCGATGATGTACGAGGGGTCGCTGCCCCCGGTGCCGACATACTGACCCGGTCCGATCTTGCGCTGGATGATCGTTCCCTTGAGGGGCGCGTTGATCGCCGTTTCGGGGTTGATCGAGCCCTTCTGTAGATTGGCGACCTCGTCGTCGCGCAGGCCCAGGATGCGCAGCCGGTTGCGCACGGCCTCCAGACCGACCTCGGCCGTCCGGGCATCGTTGGTGGCCGTGTTCAGATCGTTCTGCGCGGATTGGAGCTCGCGCAGCGTGGTGACCCGTGAATCATAGAGATCGTGCAGGCGCTTCTCGGCGGCCTGGGCGTAGCCGAGTTGCGACCGTGCCTTGGCCAGGACGTTCAAGGCCGCAAGATAATCGTTCTGGGCCTGGACCATCTCGTTGGCCTGGATCGAGAAGAGGCGCTCACCTTTCTGCACCTGCTCGCCGGTGCGCGCGAAGATGGCGATGACCCGACCCGGATAGGGGGAGAACACCGGGGTGGCCTGATACTCGTCGACGCCGATCTTACCCTCGGTGGTGATCTCCTCGTAGAAGAGGCGCTGCTCCACCGTCTCAGTGTCGATGGCGGCCAGCTGGTCCGGGCTGAGGACGAAATCGCCGTTGCTCGGTGGTGTGACCGTGACGGCTGCCGGCGTCGGCGTCGTTGCAGCACCCGCGAGCGTACTGGGCAGCCACAAGAAGCCAGCAACGCAAAGACTTGAGGCGACTAAGAGAATGGAAACCTGAGTGCGATGCTTCAACCCGACGAGTGGAGCGAACGAACCCTGAGGCTCAATCATCGAATCAATCTCGCATGTCTTCGCATTTGTGCACTCATCCGGTCCAGCCGGATGGTGCGTCGGTCTGTAGAAGGCCGTCACCTGAGATACAAGCGTGGCCCATTCACGATTTGGTCGCGTCGTCCATCGCGTGATCGGTGTGACTTCCCAACCCAGAGAAACGGGTCGCTCCGACAGATCGCGCGGCTTTCCAATATTGGGCTGGCGCCCGTCGTTCGGCCCGTGTGGGAGCTGAAAGTTCGGACGAGAAAACCCCGCGGACCCTAAGGCCTGCGGGGTTAAAGTTGCGTCACATGAATCCCTGGGAGGGACCTTTGGTATACTACATGCCAATTAGGGCGCAGCAAGGGGTATCGTGCGCCATGACGATTTATCCTGCCAGCGACACTGCGGGGCGCAGAGAAATCTTTTTCATCGGTCCCCCCTGCCCTTCATTCCCACTCGATCGTTCCGGGCGGCTTCGAGGTGATATCGTAGGTCACGCGGTTGATCCCCTTGACCTCGTTGATGATCCGCGTTGCCACCCGACCGAGGAACGTCATGTCGAACGGATAGAAATCGGCAGTCATGCCGTCGACCGAGGTCACGGCGCGCAGGGCGCAGACGTGGTCGTAGGTGCGTCCATCGCCCATCACCCCGACAGTTTTCACGGGAAGGATCACCGCGAAGGCCTGCCAGATCGTGTCGTAGAGGCCCGCGTTGCGGATCTCCTCCAGGTAGATCGCATCGGCCTTGCGCAGAGCTTCGAGCTTCTCGGGGGTGATCGTGCCGGGGCAGCGGATGGCAAGGCCCGGACCCGGGAAGGGGTGGCGTCCGACGAAGGCCTCCGGCAGCCCGAGCTCCTTGCCGAGCACACGGACCTCGTCCTTGAACAGCTCGCGCAGGGGCTCGACGAGCTGCATGTTCATGCGCTCGGGCAGGCCGCCGACATTGTGGTGGGACTTGATCGTGACCGAGGGACCACCGGTGAACGAGACGCTCTCGATCACGTCCGGGTAGAGGGTGCCCTGGGCCAGGAAGGCGGCGCCGCCGATCTTCCTCGACTCGGCCTCGAACACGTCGATGAACAGGCGCCCGATGGTCTTGCGCTTCTGCTCCGGGTCGCTGACGCCGGTCAGCTCGCCGAGGAACAGGTCCTGCGCCTCCACATGGACGAGGGGGATGTTGTAGTGGTCGCGGAACAGGCGCACGACCTCCTCGGCCTCACCCATGCGCAGGAGGCCGTGGTCGACGAAGACGCAGGTGAGCTGCTCGCCGATCGCCTCGTGGATCAGCACCGCCGCCACCGCTGAGTCGACGCCGCCGGACAGGCCGCAGATCACCCGCTCCTTGCCGACCTGCGCTCGGATCTTCTCGATCGCCTCCTCGCGGTAGGCGCCCATGGTCCAGTCGCCGGAACAGCCGGCGATGTCGCGCACGAAGTTGCGGATCAGGAGGGCGCCATGCGGCGTGTGCGCCACCTCCGGATGGAACTGCACCGCGTAGTACTTGCGCGCTTCGTCCGCGACCGCCGCGAAGGGGGCGTTCTTCGACATGGCGACGGTCGTGAAACCGTCCGGCAGCTTCGTGACGCGGTCGCCGTGGCTCATCCAGACGGGGTAGTGCTCGCCCACGTGCCAGACGCCCTTGAACAGGGGGCAATCCGACAGGATCTCGATCTCGGCCCGACCGAACTCCGCGTGGTGCCCGCCCTCGACCTCGCCGCCGAGCTGGGCCGCCATGGTCTGCTGACCGTAGCAGATGCCGAAGACCGGCACGCCGGAATCGAACACGATCTGCGGGGTCCGGGGCGAGGCGTCGGTCGTCACCGATTCGGGACCGCCCGAGAGGATCACGCCCTTGGGCTTGGTTTCGGCGAAGGCTTCGGCCGCCTTGGTGAAGGGGACGATCTCACAGTAGACGCCCTCCTCGCGAACGCGGCGCGCGATGAGCTGCGTCACCTGGCTGCCGAAATCGACGATGAGGATCTTATCGTGCTCTGTAGTCATGGAACCGGAGTTAGACGAGGCCTCGGTCCGGTGCAACGGATCACCCCGCAGAGCCGCCCCGCGGCCGGCATCGGGCTGGGGATGCGGCGCAAAGGACCGTTAACCCGGTGTTCACCGCCGGGCGTCGACACCGTGCGCCCCCAGCAACGAACAGGAGCCTCAGCCATGAGAGCCACCATCTTCGGGATCGCCACCCTCGCCCTCGCCGGCTTCGGAGCCACCTCGGCCTCCGCCTTGCCCGTTCCGGCCGGCATCGCACCCACCAGCGGGATCCAGCAGGTCCGCGTCGTCGAGCGCACGGTGATCCGCGGCCCCCGTTGCAAGACCGTCGTCACCAAGCGCCGTGGGCCGATGGGCCGGATGGTCGTGGTGCGGAAGCGCCGCTGCTTCTAAATTGCGCCGCTCCTCCTGAGCAGATGTCTGGAATGGCCCCCATGTGGGGCCATTCCTCGTTTCAGGCCAGCCGCTCCAGAGTGGCGACGTAGAAGCCATCGGTGCCGGTCCGGGCGGGACTCATCTGGAGGCCGTGCCGGGTCAAGCGGACGACAGAGCCGAGATAGGGGGCGTGCTCGGCGAGAATCTCGGAGGCTGAGACCACCGCAAAGTCGTCCGACCGACGCGCGAGGAGGTCGGCGACGGCCGCGTCGTTCTCCTCGGGGAGCAGCGAGCAGGTGATGTAGGTGATGCGACCGCCGGGGCGCACCAGCCTTGCGGCCCGGTCGAGTACCGTGGCCTGGTCGGCGACGCGTGTGCTCAGGGCATTCGGGCGCATCCGCCACTTGGCATCGGGATTACGCCGCCACGTGCCGGAGCCGGTGCAGGGGGCATCGACGAGAACGCGGTCCGCGCGGCCATCGAGGTCTGCGAGGACGTCGGTGCGGGCCTTACCGGCACGGGGCGTGCGGATCTCCGCGACGGCGCCGGCGCGCCGTAGGCGCTCGTGCATCGGGGCGAGCCGGCGCGGATCGTCGTCACTGGCGATCAAACGGCCGGAGTTCTCCATCATCGCGGCCAGGCTCAGGGTCTTTCCCCCGCCGCCGGCGCAGAGATCGATGACGGTTTCGCCGGGCCGTGCGCCGCTGAGAAGGCTTGCGAGCTGCGAGCCCTCGTCCTGAATCTCGTACCAGCCGTCGATGAACTCCGGCTCGACATGGAGGGCCGGGCCGCGTCCGTCGTCGCCGATGGGGATGCGCAGGCCATTGGGCGCGTGCGAGGTCGGTTCCGGTGTGAGGTGGGCGAGGCCCGCCAGGGCCTCTGCGCGGCTGCGCTTGAGGGTGTTGACACGGATGTCGAGGGGCGCGCGTCGGCCGAGGGCCCGTAGTTCGTCGAGGATAGCGGATCCGAAGGTCGCCTCGAGGGAGGGGAGCACCCATTCGGGAACATCGCCGGCGACATGGAGCGGGGCGTCGACCAGGGTGCCGTCCGTCAAGCGCGTCCGTTCGTCTGCGGTCAGTGGCTCCGGGGCGAAGCGTTCGCCGCTGAACATCTCCGCGATGGTCGGGGCAGCGAGACCGTATTGGAGCCGCAGCATGCCGATGACGAGGCTGCGCGGGCTCTCGTCGGCCATGATCCAGGCGGCGGAGGCGCGCCGGCGCAGGGTGTCGTAGACGAGGCTGGCGATGGCGGCCCGGTCGCCCGATCCGGCGAAGCGATGGGCGAGGCCCCAATCCTTCAGGGCATCGGCGGCGGGGCGGCGGCGCGCGGCGATATCGGCGAGAACCTCGATGGCGGCGGAGAGGCGGGCGGGGGGCGTCAGGGCAAGATCCTCGGGTTCCGGGCAGTCGCTTTCGGCGGGCGCCGCGATACGGCCACGCTTCGGACTGCGGCCGGACACAATACAGTCGAGCTTCCGGCGCGTTTACGGCTCAGCTTGCGCCACGGTGCCGCGCGGAGCGGACGCCTGGAGCTTTAGAGAACCCCATGTCTCCCGTCATCCATCTCAGCCTCGCCGGCCTCGTCATGCTGGCGGTCGCCGCCTGTTCCACGGCGCCGGACGCCCCCGACCTGTCGGCGCCGCCCCCGCGCCGGCTCGATGCCAAGACCCAGCTCGAATACGGCGCGCCCCCGCCCCCGCCGCCCGGCCCGCGCTACTGAGGGTTCGCAGCCGCCGACTCGCGGGCGCGGCGGTTCTCGTAGGCCTTCAGGTGCGTGTAGACCCGGTCGAGCATCGGATGCCCGGCCGCATCGGGGGCCCGCGCGATCAGGTCGCCGATGATGTGGTCGGCCTCGATCCGGGCACCGCCCTCGATGTCGCGCAGCATAGAGGCGGTGAAGGCCGAGCCCTCGGCGGTGAGCGTCCTGCGCGTGTTGTCCATCACGGTCGACCGCGGTGGGTAGCCAGCGGCTTCGGCGATGGCGCGGCACTCCTCCATCAGCGCCGTGATGAAGGCGAGCCCGCCCGGAGCGGCCATGATGTCGCCGATGGTGGCGCGCATCAGGCAGGTGGCCCCGGCCAGGGTCGCCAGGAAACTCCATTTCTCCCACATTTCCAGTAGCATATTCTCGCTGAGGCGGGGCTGGAAATTCACGCCCTGCATCAGGGCCTCGATGGCCTCGACGCGGGCGGAGCGGCCGCCGGCGCGCTCCCCGTAGGTCAGGGTGTGGAGCGGGTTCATCTGGCGGATCTCGCCCGCGGGGCCGAGAGTCGCCACGATGGCGCAGGAGCCGCCGAGCACACGGTCCGCACCGTATACCACGTCGAACGCGTCGAGGTGGCGCATCCCGTTGAGCAGGGGCAGGATCGCGGTGTCGGGTCCGACGGCCGGCGCGACGTCGGCGATGGCGCTGTCGAGATCGTAGGCCTTGCACGAGAACAGCACGAGGTCGAAGGCGCCGCCCTTGCCGGCGGCGAGGTCGGCGGCGGTGACGGTCTGTGGCGCCGGAATGTGCAGGTTGCCGGCGGGACTCTCGACCCTCAGCCCGGCCGCGGCGAGCTTTGCCGCGCGGGCCGGACGGACCAGGAAGGTGACGTCGCGGCCGGCCTCGGCGAGGCGTGCGCCAAAGTATCCGCCGGTGGCTCCGGCGCCGACAACGAGCACGCGCATGGTCTGATCCCTTTCGTCGTTCGCGGATCGCGGCCCGATGCGGCCACCCATCCGTCAGGCCGCGTCATCGTCCCGGGTCAGACGCCGATCGGCGCCAGGAAGATCCGGAACGCGAAGAGGATCCACATCACCAGCAGCACCAGCGTGCCGACGGCATAGGCGCGGAAGCGGTGCGGGATGTGGTTCGTGGTGAGATAGACGCCGGCATGGACGACGCGCGTGGCCACGAAGACCCAGGCCAGGATCACGAACAGGAGGTCGGCCTTGCGGGTGGCCAGGGCGAACCCGACGAGGACGTAGAACAGCACCGGGATCTCGAACTGGTTCGAGAAGGTGTTGGCGGCCTGCTGGGCCGGGGCCGGCCAGTCGCGCTGGCCCAGTGTCAACGCGCGGTCCTTCACGGCGCCGCCGCGCACCGCCGAGAGGCGCATCCGCCCGGTCCAGAACAGCAGCGCGAAGGTGAGGAGGACCTGGGCGAAGACGGGCGCCAGGATGGCTTGGACGGTCACGGCGATTCCTATCGGGCGGCGACCCGTGCCGGACGTCCGACACGGGCGCGCGCAGCGCGGGTCAGGCGCGGCCGGGGTAGTTCGGGCTCTCGCGGGTGATGGTCACGTCGTGGACGTGGCTCTCGCGCAGGCCCGCATTGGTGATGCGGATGAACTGCGCCTTCTCCTGGAACTCGGGGATCGTCGGGGCGCCGACATAGCCCATGGCGGCCCGCAGGCCGCCGGCGAGCTGGTGGAGCACCGCCGCCACCGGGCCCTTGTAGGGCACCTGCCCCTCGATGCCCTCGGGCACGAGCTTGTGGGTGTCGCTGACCTCGGCCTGGAAGTAGCGGTCGGCGGAGCCGCGGGCCATGGCGCCCACCGAGCCCATGCCCCGGTAGCTCTTGTAGGAGCGGCCCTGGTGCAGGAACACCTCTCCGGGGGCCTCGTCGGTGCCGGCGAGGAGCGAGCCGAGCATGGCCACGGAGGCGCCGGCCGCGATCGCCTTGGCGAGGTCGCCCGAGTACTTGATGCCGCCGTCGGCGATGACCGGCACGTCGGCGCTCTGTGCCGCCTCGACGGCCTCCATCAGGGCGGTGAGCTGCGGCACGCCGACGCCGGCGACGATGCGGGTGGTGCAGATGGAGCCCGGGCCGATGCCGACCTTGATCGCGTCCGCGCCGGCATCGATCAGCGCCTGGGCGCCGTCGCGGGTCGCGACGTTGCCGGCGACGATCTGCACGGTGTTCGAGAGCTGCTTCACGCGGCGCACGGCGTCGAGCACCTTGATCGAGTGGCCGTGGGCCGTGTCGACCACGATGACGTCGCAGCCGGCATCGATGAGGCGCTCGGCCCGCTCGAAGCCGCTGTCGCCCGTGGTGGTGGCGGCCGCGACCCGCAGGCGGCCCTGCTCGTCCTTGACCGCCCCCGGATAGGCGACCTGCTTCTCGATGTCCTTGACCGTGATGAGGCCGATGCAGCGATAGTGGTCGTCGACGACGAGCAGCTTCTCGATGCGGAACTGGTGCAACAGGCGCTTGGCCTCGTCCTGGCTCACGCCCTCGCGCACGGTGATGAGCCGATCGCGGGTCATCAGGTCGGCGACGGTCTCGGACGAGTTGGTGGCGAACCGGACGTCGCGGTTGGTGAGGATGCCGACGAGCTTGCCGCGGGAGCCGTTGGGGCCTCGCTCCACCACCGGGATGCCGGAGATGCGGTTCTGCTTCATCAACGAGAACGCATCCGCCAGGGTCTCGTCCGGGTGGATGGTGATGGGGTTCAGCACCATGCCCGACTCGTACTTCTTGACGAGGCGGACCTGCTCGGCCTGCTCGGCCGGCTCGAGGTTGCGGTGGATGACGCCCATGCCGCCGTTCTGCGCCATGGCGATGGCCATCGGGGCCTCGGTGACGGTGTCCATGGCCGAAGCCAGGATCGGCAGGTTCAGGTGGATCGAGCGGGTGAGCCGGCTCGCGATCTTGACGTCGCTGGGCATCACCGAGGAGGCCGCGGGGCGCAGCAGGACGTCGTCGAAGGTCAGGCCCTCGATGATGGAATCAGCGGTGATGCGGGCCATGAACCAACTCCGGAACGGGTGCTGCGTCGGGCGCTCGCGGGCGTTCCGACGTCACTGGGTTGGCACGGGCCAGTATCATGCACGGGGAACCGGCGCAAAGCCGCCGGTGCGCGCGTCCGACAGGAAAATGCGCCCGGGACGCCGTTCTCCGGTGGGGGTTGCGCCTAGCGCACGCCTCGGGGCGCGCCCGGCAGGCCCTCGGCCGGCCCCCTGTCGGTCCATTCCGGCGGCGCGCCGACGTAATCGCCGAGGATGCCGTCGAGGCCCGGGGCACGGCCGAACGCCTCGCAATCGGGGTCGAGGGGCGCTTCGCCGAGGGTCGTGATGCGGACGCGGTCATAGGTCGGCAGCGTGAGCGGCGCCTTGAACGGGTCCTGGCCGGTGGCGAGGTAGAAGCCGAAATCCTGGCCGAACTCGCCGGCGAGGTCGTAGGCGTCGCTGGCCGGGGAGAACCGGGCCTGGTTGGTGAAGGCGTTGCTGGCCCCGCCCCAGACCATGGCGGCGCGCTGCACGTTGCGGCTGTCGAGAGCCTCGGCCTCGACGGTCAGGCTGCCGAGACCGATCGGGATGCGGGGGATCGGGACGCGGCCGACGGCCGTCGCGAAGCCGGCGCCGAGCTGGGACGCGATGGTGATGCCCGCCGAGGTCGCCACCGTGGCGCCGGCCGCCGGCACGTTGGTGAGATCGATCCGGGTCACGGCCGAGCGCACCGTGAGGTCCGCCTTCCGGCCTGAGACCACGTCGTAGCGCAGGGAGAGTTCGTAGCAGAGCGCCCGGTCGGCCGCATTGGCCACGAGCTTTCGCTCGGCCGGCGTCAGGCCCGGGGCCACGACCTCCGAGAAGGCGGTGGGGACGATCCGCACGGTCCGGGTGGCCGCCAGCGCCGCCGGATCGACGAAGATCCGCGAAGAGCTGGCCGTCTCGTCGCTGCCGGCGAGGCGGTCGTACCGGGTCAGGGCGCCGGATTCCGTGAGCACCACGGTCCCGCAGCCGGCGACGGCAGCCGCCAGGGCGAGGCAGGAGACGAAGCCCGCCAGCCTGCGTCGATGTTCGAACCTCGGAAGCATCGGTGACTTTCTTGGGGACATGGTGGGGAGCGCCCGGCACGGCTCCGAAGCGGAGTCGAGCGGCACCCGATCATGCCGTCGAGCTTAGCGGCTCCAGCAACATTGTGGAAAGGTGAGCGAGGCCGCTGCCGGTTCGATGCTGGGCCGATGTGGCCGCAGGGCCACGCCGTCGGAAGGCCCGGGCCCTGCACGTGCGGCATGTCCCTTTCATCCCGAGACATTCGTCATTGCATACGCGCTTGCCGCGGCATCGCTTTTTGTCGGTATGAGGCATCCGAAACGCCCGACCGGACCGATGTCTCGCCGATGCGCACGTCCCAGATCGTCCCCCTCGTCGTCGCCACCGCGCTGTTCATGGAGAACACCGATTCCACCGTGATCGCCACCGCGCTCCCGGCCATCGCCCAGAGCCTGAATGAGGACCCGATCGCCCTCAAGCTCGCCCTCACCGCCTACCTCGTCAGCCTGGCGATCTTCATTCCGATCAGCGGCTGGATGGCGGACCGGTTCGGGGCCCGCACGGTGTTCCGGGTCGCCCTCGGGGTGTTCATGGCCGGTTCGCTGGCCTGCGCCGCCTCGAATTCCCTGGCGGGCTTCGTTGCCGCACGGTTCTTCCAGGGGCTCGGCGGCGCCATGATGGTGCCGGTGGGGCGCCTCGTGATCCTACGCAGCGTGCCCAAGAGCGAACTCGTCAGCGCCCTGGCCTACCTGACCATTCCCGCCCTGATCGGGCCGATCTTCGGTCCGCCGCTGGGCGGCTTCATCACGACCTATCTCGACTGGCGCTGGATCTTCTTCATCAACATCCCGATCGGGATCGCCGGCATCGTGCTGTCGACGCTCTACTTCGAGAACATCCGCGAATCCGAGCGCCCACCCCTCGACGTCCTCGGCTTCCTGCTCTCCGGGCTGGGGCTCGCCACGCTGATGCTCGGCCTCGCATCCACCGGCCGCCCCCTCCTCCCGGAGGGCGTCTCCTGGGGCTGCCTCGCCGCCGGAGCGATCCTCCTGGGGCTGTATTTCCGGCATTCGCGCGGCTTGGCCAACCCGGTGATCCGCCTCGACCTGCTGCGCTACCCGACCTTCCGCGCGGCGGTGACCGGCGGCAGCCTGTTCCGGATCGGCACCGGGGCGATCCCCTTCCTGCTGCCGCTGATGCTCCAGATCGGCTTCGGCCTCGATCCCCTGCGCTCGGGCCTCATCACCTTCGCGGCGGCGGCGGGCGCGCTCCTGATCAAGCTCGTCGGCCCCCGCATCCTGCGCGCCTACGGCTTCCGGCGGGTGATGCTCGTCAACGCCCTGGTCGCCTCGGCCTTCCTCGCGGTGAACGGCCTGTTCACCGCCGAGACCCCGCACGCGATCATCATCTGCGTCCTGCTGATCGGCGGCTGCGTGCGCTCCCTGCAATTCACCTGCGTCAACGCCATCGCGTATGCCGAGTTGGAGACCCGGGAGATGAGCGCGGCCACGAGCCTCGCGAGCGTGGCCCAGCAGCTTTCGCTCAGCCTCGGAGTGTCTTTCGGGGCGCTGGCCCTGGAGGGCGCCGCGGCGTTCCACGGCCGCACCGAGATCGTGGCGCAGGATTTCGCCCCGGCCTTCCTGGCGGTGGCGCTGATCTCGGTGATGTCCTTCTTCTCCTTCCGGCGGCTCAACCCGGAGGCCGGCGCCGAGGTCTCGGGGCACCGGCTCGCCGCCGCCGCCCCGCGCAACGCGATGCCGTAGGACGCGATGCCGTCGAACGCGGGGGCGTCCGGGACCTCAGGCGGCGGCCCGGGCCGGATTCCGCCCGGGGGCGCGCTTGGGCTTCGATCCGCCCCGCGCGGCGGCCGAGGAAGTGGCCGGTGCCTTGGCCGATGCCTTGCCCGCGCCCGCCGACGCGCGTGCGCCCTGGCGCCAGCCCTGCCAGCTCCAGCGGCCGGGGCCGGTCATCGCGTAGATGAGGAAGCCGCCGGCGAGGCCGAAATCGGCCAGCATTAGGGTGCGCTCGGCCACCGCGCTCGGCCCGGAGAACTGCCAGAACGGGTGCAGGAGCACGGCCATCACGCCGACGAAGACGGCGAGCGCCAAGCCGCTGAGGCGCGGCAGCACGCCGAGGATCAGCGCGACGGGGCCGAACACCTGGACGATCACGGCCGCGGTGGCGAGGGCGTTCGGGGACGGCAGGCCTGTGGCCGCGAGGGTGACGGCGAAGCCGGAGACGTTCAGGGCCCGGGCGACCCCCGTGGGCAGCAGCGCGGCGGCGAGCAGCAGCCGGGCGAGGAAGAGCAGTCCGTCTTGGGCACGGCCGGTCACGTCTGGGGCTCCGTCAGGGATCCTGGGAGACCGAGCTTTGTCGCGACCGCCTGAAGACGGCGTTAAGGCTGCGGTGTCCTCAACCGGAGACGCCGCCGCGGAAGAGGCGGCCCCGCTCCGTCCAGGCCACCACCGCGAGGGCCAGGCCCCCGAGGAGGGCGTAGCCGATGCCGATGGGCAGCACCGAGCCGTCGAAGGCATGCCCGATCAGGAAGCCGCAAAACGCGCCCAGGATCGTGGTGTAGAAGCCAAGGAAGGACGAGGCCGTGCCGGCGATCTCGCCCAGGGGCTGCAGCGCCAGGGCGTTGAAGTTCGGCATGGCGAAGCTGATCAGGAACTGGTTGGCGGCCAGGATCGCGAGAAACAGCCCCAGGGGCGGGTGGCCGTGATAGGCGAGCCCCGCCACCACCTGCCCCACCGCCACGACGACGAACAGGCTCAGACCCGCATGGGACAGCGGGCGCATGCCGAGGCGCCGGACGAGGCGGGCGTTCACCAGGGTGGCGGCTCCCATGGCGCCGGCGACGAGGCCGAAGGCCAGGGGGAACAGGCCCCCGAGATGGTAGAGCCCCGTGTCGAAGACCTGCTGGGCCGAGCCGACATAGCCCATGATGCAGCCGGTGAGCAGGCCGAGCGCCGTGGCGTACCCCACCGCCACGCGGTTGCGGAAGGTGATGGCCACCGCCTGGGCCACCGCCGCGAGGGAGAAGGGGCGCCGGTATTCCGGATGCAGCGTCTCGGGCATCCGCCAGGCGAACCAGATCACCAGGATGCCGGCGAGCACCAGCATGGAGACGAAGACGTAGACCCAGGAGCCGAACAGCAGCATCGCGCCGCCGATGGCCGGCGCGATCATCGGCACGATCAGGAACACCATCATGATGAGCGACATCACGCTCGCCATCTCGCGCCCCGCGAAGCGGTCGCGCACGATCGCCGTCGAGAGGACGCGCCCGCTGGCGGCGCCGATGCCCTGGATGATGCGCGCCGCCAGGAGCCAGCCGAAGGACGGGGCCACCATGGCGAGGCCGGTGCCGACGACGTAGATCGCCAGGCCCGCCAGCAGCACCGAGCGCCGCCCGTAGGTGTCCGAGAGCGGCCCGTAGACGATCTGCGCCGTGCCGAAGCCGATCATGTAGACGTAGATGAGGAGCTGCAGGCTGTTCGGATCGACCACGCCGAAGCGGGCCTGGATCGCCGGAAACGCAGGCAGCAGGTTGTCGATCGAGATCGCCGTGACGGCCATCATCAGCGCGACGATGCCGACGAACTCGCCGAAGCCCGGGCCTGTCCACGGCCGGGCGGCCGGTTCGGAGACGGTGACGGGGATGGGGGCGGCCGGGGCGTGCGCGGCGGGGGCCTGCGCGATTTTGGCCGGGGTGGTGCTCACCTGGGACGGTCCTCGGGGGCTGGGGCGGCGCGGCGGATCATCAGTCGAGCCAGAACGTTTCGTCCGGCTCTTGGTGCCTTCGGCGCGGCGGGGCCATCGGGGGCGCTGCATGGCAGCCGCGCGGGGTCCTCGGCGCGCTCGCGCCACAATTTCGGAGAACCGTGACCGGATGCCGGGATCGCGGCGGGTCGGGGAGCGGAACGGCGGCAGCATGCAGGAGACGCGTCGCCGCATCGTTCAGTTCGGGCTCCTCGGGGCCCTCCTGCCGGGCCGTCCGGCCCGGGCCGGCGCCGATTCGATCGCCTCGCCCGAGATCACCCCGCCCGACTTCGCCGCCCGGGCCGACGCCCTGGTGCGGCCCTACGCCCGGGCCGGGATCTTCTCCGGCGCCGTCATCGTGGCCCGCGACGGCGCGGTGCTGTTCTGTCAGGCCTACGGCGTTGCCCAGCGCGAATGGTCGGTGCCCAACACGCACGAGACCCGCTTCCGGATCGCCTCCCTGACGAAGCAGTTCACCGCCGCCGCGATCCTGAAGCTGCAGGAGGCCGGGCGGCTCCGGCTCGACGACCCGGCCGCGCGGTACATGCCCGGCCTGCCGGCGACCTGGGCGCCGATCACCCTGCGGATGCTCCTCGACCACACCGCGGGCCTGCCCAACGTGACGGCCCTGCCCGATTACCCGACCCTCCTCGCCCGGACCGCCCGGACGCCCATGGACGTGGTGGGCCGACTCTATCGCGAGGCGCTGCTGTTCCCGGCGGGCTCGGCGCAGGAATACAGCAACACCGGCTACATCCTCCTGGCGGCGATCGTGGAGGGGATCACCGGCGCGCCCTTCGCGGCCGCGCTGCACCGCTTGGTCCTCGCCCCCGCCGGCCTCGCCGAGACCGGGGACGCCGATCCGGCGGCGGTGATCCCGCAGCGGGCCGCCGGCTACCACCGGGTCGCCGGGCAGTGGCACAACGCGCCCCCCGAGGTTCCGGCGGCCGTCCTCGGGGCCGGCGGCCTCGTCTCGACGCTCGACGACCTCGTGGCCTGGGACGCCGCGCTGTTCTCCGGCCGGGTCCTGCGACCGGCCTCCCTGGCCGAGATGGTCCGCGACGGCGGCCACGGCTACGGGCTCGGCCTCTATGTCGGCCGCGCCTACGGCGAGCGGCTCCTGTCCCATGGGGGCTTCCTCGCCGGGTTCTCGGCGATCAAGGACAGCTACCCGGATCTCGGCCTGACGGTCGTGGTCCTCGGCAACACCGAGACCACGCCGGCCCAGACCTTGTCCCGCCGCCTCGGCGCCCTCGCCCTCGGGCAGCCGGAGGTCAACGAGATCGCGGTGCCGGCCGCCGTGCTCGACCGCTATGTCGGGTTCTACCGGACGGGGCCGCGCGCCGTGGTCGCCCTCGCCCGGGAGGGCGACCGCCTCGTCGCTCGCGGGGCCGGTCCCGCGCGCCTTGCCCTGACACCGGAGAGCGACCGCGTCTTCGTGGCCGAGGACGGCACCCGCCTCGCCCTCGACATCGAGCCGGACGGCCGGGCGACGGGCCTCCTCCTCGACCTGCCCGGCGGCGCGCGCGCGGGTCCCCGGATCGACGCGCAGACGGCCCGGCGGATCGGCAGCCGCCGTCTGGCGCGCCTCGGGCCGCGCTGAGCGCCGCCCGGGTCGCCAACCCGCCCGAACGGGTCTAACATCGCCCCCGCGCCACGACGCCATCGGGCGCGCCGATCATCCGAGCCGCGCGCTCGCGCGACCGACTGTTGGCCAAAAGTCCATCTTGATTTGACGCTGCGTCTGGCTTTGGCTGCTGCCCATAAGAACAATCAGGAGGATACGCGATGAACAAGCCGGAATTTCTCGACCAGGGTACGAAGGCGCCGTTCTCGGCGCGCTACGACAACTTCATCGGCGGCCAGTGGGTCGCGCCCGTGGCCGGCCGCTACTTCGAGAACACGTCCCCGATCACCGGCCGGGTGATCTGCGAAGTCGCCCGCTCGGACGCCGCCGACGTCGACAAGGCGCTCGACGCCGCCCACGCCGCGAAGGAGGCCTGGGGCCGCACCGCGCCGGGCGAGCGCGCCCGCATCCTGAACAAGATCGCCGACCGGATGGAGGAGAACCTCGACCTGATCGCGCTGGCCGAGACCTGGGACAACGGCAAGCCGATCCGCGAGACGACCCACGCCGACATCCCGCTCGCCATCGACCATTTCCGCTACTTCGCCGGCTGCGTCCGCGCGCAGGAAGGCTCGATCTCCGAGATCGACCACGACACCGTGGCCTACCACTTCCACGAGCCGCTGGGCGTCGTCGGCCAGATCATCCCGTGGAACTTCCCCATCCTGATGGCGGTGTGGAAGCTCGCCCCGGCGCTGGCGGCCGGCAACTGCGTCGTGCTCAAGCCCGCCGAGCAGACCCCGGCCTCGATCCTCGTGGTGGCCGAGCTCATCGCCGACCTGCTGCCGGCGGGCGTGCTCAACATCGTCAACGGCTTCGGCCTCGAATGCGGCAAGCCGCTCGCCTCCTCGCCCCGCATCGCCAAGATCGCCTTCACGGGTGAGACGACGACGGGCCGGCTGATCATGCAGTACGCTTCGCAGAACCTGATCCCGGTGACGCTGGAGCTCGGCGGCAAGTCGCCGAACATCTTCTTCTCCGACGTCGCCAACGAGGATGACGACTTCTTCGACAAGGCGCTGGAGGGGTTCACGATGTTCGCCCTCAACCAGGGCGAGGTCTGCACCTGTCCGAGCCGCGCCCTGGTGCACGAGTCGATCTACGACCGCTTCATGGAGCGGGCGATCAAGCGCGTCGAGGCGATCACCCAGGGCTCGCCCCTCGATCCCGCCACGATGATCGGCGCCCAGGCCTCCTCGGAGCAGCTGGAGAAGATCCTCAGCTACGTCGACATCGGCAAGCAGGAAGGCGCCCAGTGCCTCACCGGCGGCGAGCGCAACGTGAAGGAGGGCGAGTTCGCGGAAGGCTATTACATGAAGCCGACCGTGTTCCGCGGCCACAACAAGATGCGCATCTTCCAGGAGGAGATCTTCGGCCCCGTCCTCTCGGTCACGACCTTCAAGGACGATGCCGATGCTCTCAGCATCGCCAACGACACCCTCTACGGCCTCGGTGCCGGCGTCTGGACTCGCGACGGGACCCGCGCCTACCGCTTCGGCCGCGCCATCCAGGCCGGCCGCGTCTGGACCAACTGCTACCACGCCTACCCGGCCCACGCGGCCTTCGGCGGTTACAAGCAGTCCGGCATCGGCCGTGAGAACCACAAGATGATGCTCGACCACTACCAGCAGACGAAGAACATGCTGGTGAGCTACTCGGCCAAGAAGCTCGGCTTCTTCTAGGACCCGTTCAGGCCACGCAGACCCGCGTGAGACTTGCCCCGGCCGGATGACGGCCGGGGCTTTTTCGTTTTCCGCCCTATTTCTCCCGAAAGGCCTTTCCCGGAGACCGCCCCATGAGCGAGACCGCCCTCGACCCGACCACCGCCGACCAGGCCGGCGCCGACGGGACGCCCCTGCGCGTCACCGCGACCCCCGCCGCCATCGACCTCATCGCGGAACTGCGGGCCGAGCACGGTCCGGTGATGTTCCATCAGTCCGGCGGCTGCTGCGACGGCTCGTCGCCGATGTGCTATCCGGTGGGCGACTTCCTCACCGGCGACAGCGACGTCCATCTCGGTACCGTGGCGGGCGCCGATTTCTGGATCAGCCGGCCGCAATTTGCGGTCTGGAAGCACACGCACCTCATCCTCGACGTGGTGCGCGGCCGCGGCGGCATGTTCTCCCTGGAGAACGGGCGCGACAAGCGCTTCCTCATCCGGTCCCGGGTCTTCACCGAGGCCGAGAACACGGCGCTGGAGGGCGCCTGCCGGCTCTGAGGCGTCAGGAGCGCGGCTTCGGCGCCCCGCCGGCATTGCAGCGCTTCATCGCCGCGAAGGCGTCGGCGGCGCCGGTCAGGTCGAAGGCCGCCTTCCAGCCCTTGCCCTTGATCAGGATCTCTTCGGACTCCGCGGCCTTCTCGGCAAGGTTGCCCGGCAGGGTGCCGACGAGCCGGGTGCCGTTGCCGGTCCAGGTCGATTTGGCGTTCACGGTCTTGCCGCCGAGTTCGGTGGCGGCCGTGATCTTTTCGTCCCGGTCGTGCTGCCACTTGCCGTAGGTCAGCACCACGACGAGGGCCTTGTTCTCCAGCGCGAAGGTGATGGAATTGTCGGCGTCGTCATCGTCCTCGTCGACATAGGATCGCACGATCACGCAGGACGGACTGCCCGTGACGCTGGTGGCACGCTCGACCTGCCAGCCGTTCAGGCTCTCGAACAGGGGGCGCTCCGGGACAGGGCTTTCCTGGGCCTCCGCAGGCGCGAGGGAAACCAGACCGGCGACGAGGCCGAACAGGCAGGACCGAGCGGGCGACGGGCGCTTCATGACGGGATTCTCCGGTGGGAATGTGGACGGTCGCGGCTCAGAGCTTGGCGCCGGGCACCGGCGTCTCCGCCGGATTGGGGGGCGCCTTGGCGGCCCCTCGGGCATCCATGAAGGTGGCGAAGTCCTCGGGCGTCTGGGTCGAGAAGGCGACGATGGGCTGGGGGTCGTCCGACAGGTCGCGGAACGCCGCGCAGAGCTCCGTCGCCGGCTTCGCGAAGGTCGGCTGCAGCTTTGCCTGGATCTCCTCCATGACCGGGGCCATCTCGGGCGCCAGGGCCGCGAGCTTGGCATCGAAGTCGGCCCGCTGCCGCGCCGTGGTGGGAATCTCGCAACTCGCGAGGACCTTCTGGAAGATCAGGCCCATCCCGTAGACCTTGATCCGGGTCTCCGGCGGCCGCGCCGCCGCCTTCTTCTCACTCTGGCGCCGCTCCGTCTCGGCCGCGAAGGCTTCCGGAGTCATGACGAGGTACTGGCCCAGGGCTGTGCCGAAAGCCGCCGCATCGTCCGGCTTGGGGCAGAACGGCGCCTTCGGGTCCGTGAAGCGCTTGCCGAGTTCGATGTCGATCAGCGCCTGGATCGGGCTCATCTCCGGACGCATCGCCGCCAGTTTGGCCTCGAGGTCGGCGCGCTGCTTGCCCGTGCTCGCGACGTCGCAATCCTTCAGCGCCTTCTGGAAGAAGAGCCCGCTCGCGTAGTTGGCGATACGGCCCTGCGACGGAAGCTCCGTCGCGACTTCGTCCGGCGGTCCGCTGCAGCGCTTCAGGGCCTCGAAGGCTTCGGCGAAGGCCGGGATCTTGAAGTCGGCGTCGCCATCCTTGAAGCGCAGGACGATGGCGTCGGCGCCCAGGAGGTGCGGCAGAAGTGTGTCCGGGAACTCCCCGGTCAACTGGGTATCGTCGGCCTTCCACTTGGAGCGCGGAAGGACGACCTTGCCGCCAGCCAGGAGAACGACGGTGCGGTCGCCCTTGTCGTGCGACCAGCCCTGATAGCCCAGGGAGATGATCAGGAATCCCGGATAGGTCCCGATCGCTACCGCGCTGGCGTTCTCGTCGTCCGCATCCTGGTAGCCGCGCACCATCATGCACTTGGCCTTGGCGCCGTCGCCGCTGCGGCTGATGTCCCAATCCGCCACCTTCGCGAAGGGGACGTCCTTGGCCGTCGCCGCCGTCGCGGCGAAGCCGATCCCGGCCGCGAACAGGGAGACCAGACACCGGAAGACCATCGACAACTCCACACCGCCTGCCCGTCCGGGGCAGGCGCCCGGATCGCGTTCGGCAATCTGGACTGCGGAACATGGAGGATGTGTTGAAGTCCGCGACATCGCTGAGTGATCGTGGCGATCAGGGCTAATGAAAACGTAATGATCCGGCCCTGCAGATCGGAAAATTGCTGCTCCGCAAAGAAACCGCGCGAGAGCGCTGCGCATCGATCCTTCGATTCACGAAGCGCCGCGTCGGCCGGGATTGAAGATCGAAGGCGTCCTGAGCGTTCGGCGCAATGCTGCGAGCCGAACGGGGCACCGCGATGGATGCCGTAGTCTTACCCGACCTATCCCGCCGGTTCGCCAACCGAGCCCTGGAACGCGGATCGCTCCCCGGGCGGTTCTGCCCGAGAAGCGATCCGGAGGGGGCGGCGCACGGGTTTCGCCGCCGTGTCGATGATCTCAGGCGCGGCTGACGCTGGCAGGCGTGATCTCGGCGAGCTTCGTCGCGCCGACCTGGCGCATGATCGTCTCGAACTCGCGCTGCATGATCGCCAGCACCGCCGTGACGCCGGGCTCGCCGAAGGCGGCCAGACCCCAGACGTAGGGACGCCCGATGCAGACCGCGTTGGCGCCGAGGGCCAGGGCCTTGATCACGTCGGTGCCGCGGCGGAAGCCGCCGTCGATGAGCACGGGCACCCGGCCGTTGACCGCCTGGACGACCTCCGGCAGCGCATCGATCGTCGCCTCGAGGCTCTCCTCGGCACGGCCGCCATGGTTCGACACGATCAGGGCGTCGACGCCGTAATCGAGGGCCTTCCTGGCGTCCTCGTGGGTGACGATACCCTTGAGGACGAGCTTGCCCTTCACGATGCCGCGCAGGCGCTTCACGTAGTCCCAGGTCATGCCGGTGCCGTAGAGGTTCGTCACCTTCGAGACATCGATGTCGTCGAACATCGGCTTGCGGCTGACCTCGTTCTTGAAGCCGGGCGTATGGCAATCCGAGCAGGTGCGGGTGTCGAGGCGGCGTTCCCGGAACAGCGTCTCGGTGTTGCGGCCGCCCTGGCGGTCCACGGTGAGGACGATGGCGGGGGCGCCGGCCTTCTCGGCCCGCCTCACCAGGGCTTCGGTCACGGCCCAGTCGTCGGTCGGATAGAGCATGTACCAGACCGGCGCGCCGCGCTCCTTGATCACGTCCTCGATCGACGTGCTGCCCACGGTCGACAGGATCATCTGGTGACCCTTGACCTTGGCGCCGCGCGCCACGGCCGACTCGGCCTCGGGGTGGAAGGCGGCCTGGCTGCTCACCGGGGCGAGCACGATCGGGCTTGCCCAGGTCTCGCCGAAGATCTTCACCGTGGTGTCGATCTTGCGCACGTCGATGAGGCGGCGGGCACGGATGCGGATCTTCTCGAAGCCCGCGCGATTCGCCTTCAGGGTCTCGTCGCCGTCGACGCCGCTGGCGAGGTAGCCGTAATGGGCCGGGGGCAGGGCCTTCTTCGCGGCGGGCTCGAAATCGAAGACGTTGAGGGCCTGGCTCGGCGAATCGATGATCTCACCGACATTGCCGGGGGACTGCCGCAAGACGTCGTAGCTCTGGGCCATGGCGGCGTCGGTGCCGAGGGCCGACAGGCCGGCGAGCGCGCTCACCATCCCGGGCGCCACCACCGGGCTGGCCGACAGGAACTCCAGGAACTTGCGGCGGTGGAACAGTTTTTCCGTCTCGGCACCGGACTGAGGGTGAAACGTCTCGGACATTCAAATGGCTCGCAGCGATCTCGCGGAGATGCTGTCCTGCACCATTCATATTGCAGCGCGCAAGATTGCTGTCCGGGACTATATTTCTACTTTGGCAGGCGAGATCCGTAAAATATAGTGCATAAATCCAAATTTTACTTCAAAAACGTCGCAACGGATCTTGAACAGAAAGTCGTCGGAAATAGAGAGGTCTGCGTCAGCCTTCACGCTGCGTTGCACGCAGTGCATTATGGTCACGCTTCCCCTAACCTGGGAGCTTCCCCTCCCCGGGAGGAGCTCGGCTCAGGGATCCCGCGGTTCGACGACGGCCCCGGTCGGCCCTCGATAGCCCGTCGCCAGCACGTAGAGTTCGCTCGAATCGGCCCGGCTGGCATTCGGCTTGACGTGGCGCACGCTGGCGAAGTCGCGTTTCAGGTCGGCGAGCAGCGTCCCTTCCGTGCCGCCCTGGAACACCTTGGCGAGATAGGATCCGCCGGGTGCCAGGATCTCGCGGGCGAATTCGGCCGCCGTCTCGGCCAGGCCGATGATCCGCAGGTGGTCGGTCTGCTTGTGGCCGGTGGTGTTGGCGGCCATGTCCGAGAGCACGAGGTCGGCCGGACCCCCGAGGAGGTCGGTGAGCAGCGTCGGCGCCTCGGGGGCGAGGAAGTCGAGGGTGATGAAGTCGACCCCGACCATCGGCTCGATCTCGAGGAGGTCGATGCCGACGATCTTGCCGCTGGTCCCCACGATCTTGGCCGCCACCTGCGACCAGCCGCCTGGGGCCGCGCCGAGATCGACGATGCGCTGGCCGGGCTTCAGGAGCTTGAAGCGCTCGTCGATCTCGATGAGCTTGAAGGCCGCGCGCGAGCGGTAGCCCTCGCGCTTGGCCCGGGCCACGTAGGGATCGTTGAGCTGGCGCTCCAGCCAGCGCTTCTGGGAGGCGGTGCGGCCCCGCCCCGTCTTCACCCGCTGCTTGAGTTCGCCGCGCAGACCCGCGCCGGCACCACGCCTGTCACTCACCGGTAGCTCCCACGGCGCCAGACGCCGTCCTCACGCATCATGTTCATCAAGAGACCCTCGCGCAGGCCGCGGTCGGCGATGCGCAGGCGGTCGGAGGGAAACGCCCGGCGGATCGCCTCCAGGATGGCGCAGCCCGCCAGAACCAGGTCGGCCCGGTCGCGCCCGATGCAGGGATTGTCCGCGCGCTGTTCGAGCCGGGTGTCGAGGAGGTCGTCGATGGCCTCGCCCACGTCGGCGTCGCTCATCCAGAGACCGTCGACCCGCCGGCGCTCGTAGCGGGCGAGACGCAGGTGCATCGCCGCCAGCGTCGTCACCGTACCGGAGGTGCCGAGCAGGTGGAAGTGCCGGGCATTCGCGGCGGGCGCGGCCCGGATGGCGAAGCGCGCCAGGAGGTCGGCCACCTCCTCAACCATGCCCTCGAAGGTCAGGCGGGTGACGTCGGAACCGCCGTGGCGCTCGGCCAGGGTCACGACGCCCACGGGCAGGGAGTCCCAGGCGCGGATGCGCAGGGTCGGGTCGGCCGAGGGGTTCGTCGCCGCACCGTCGAGCCAGGCGATCTCGGTGGAGCCGCCGCCGATGTCGAAGATGACCACCGACTCGGAATAGGGGTCCGCCAGGGCGGCGCAGCCCGTCACCGCGAGGTAGGCCTCCGTCTGCCGGTCGACGATCTCGAGGTCGAGACCGACCTCGTTGCGCACGCGCTCGACGAACTCGGCCCCGTTCACCGCGAGGCGGCAGGCCTCGGTGGCGATGATCTTGGCCCGCACCACGCCGCGGGCCTGCATCTTGGCCTTGCAGACCCGGAGGGCTTCGATGGTCCGCTCGATCGCGGCCTCGCTGAGCCGGTCCGAGTTGCCGAGCCCCTCCCCGAGACGGACGATCCGCGAGAAGGCATCGATCACCCGGAAGCCGTGCGAGGCCGGCTCGGCCACGAGGAGGCGGCAATTGTTCGTGCCGAGGTCGAGGGCGGCATAGGCGCTGCGCCGGCTTGGACGGCCGGCCGGACCCGGCGCATCGGCGCGCGCCACCGGTACCGCCAGCGGCGTTGTCCCGCCGCTCGGGCGGGCCGGCATGGTCGCGGCGCTCTCGTCCCTCATCGGCTGAGCCGAAATCCTCGATCATGGTCCCAGGCGGACAGCCGGACCAACAGTCGCTTGAGACGCTACAGGTCTCCCCGGCAAACTGCAAAGCCTCGATCGCGAACACGATCGGATCCGGGATGATTTCGGCGGCTCGAACGGAGCCGGCCGGGCCTGCTCAGAGCGGTCTTCACCCGAGCTTGCCGGCCGCGGCCATGCGCGGCACGGGCCGGAGGAGGCTCTTGACCTGCGAGAACGGGCGCGGCCGGTTGATCACCTCGTCGAGGCGCGACCACAGGGTCTTGGGCGAGAACGGCTTGGCGATGATCTCGTTGACCCCCAGGGAGATCGCCCGATCGACCACGTTGCGGCGGGGCTGGGCCAGCATCAGGATGATCGGCACGGTGGGCGACGGCGAGGTGGTGGGCGTGCGCGCCAGGCGGATGAACTCCTCGCCCGAGAGGATCGCCAGGTCCCAGTCGATGATGGTGAGGTCCGGCTTGCTCTCGGCCAGGACGCCCAGGGCTTCGGCCCCGTCCGGCGCCTCGAGCACGCGCTTGATCCCGACCCGCATGAGCATGTCGCGCACGATGCGGCGGATGTAGAGACTCTCGTCGACCACCAGTGCCGAGAGGTCCGGAAAACTCGGGGTGGCGATCATGGATGCGGCGTCGGGCCCGGCGGCTCGGGGCGGACATGCCCCGTCGGCACCCTACCGCCCGGGACTTTGCGCTTTGCTAACATCGACCCGCAAATCGATTCGATCGTCGGGCGCGAGACAGGCCTCGGCGGCGGGCGCGGGCCGCCGCCGCCGCCGGGGTGCGCTAAAAAGCTACGCATTTTGCCGCAGGAAAGTTACGGAACTCTCGCCAACCGGGGCAGAAGCATCTTGCGATCAAGGCGGCTTTCAGTCAGGACTAAGGCGTTATTCTTGGTCACCGCTGCTGGGAGTAATGATAGAGCGGAGCGTGGGCTGTCTGGGATGGCGCGCACGCGGTTATCGAAACTGATGGTCGGCGGACGGTTTTTGCGAGCTTTCTATGGGACGTGGTCGTGATTTTCGGGGGCCGCAGAAGCGCGGCTTCGATGAGGGTGGAGCCGAGCCGCGTTGGCCGGATCAGGCTCCTCCGAGCGGCGGTGGCTACGGTGGTGGTTTCGGCGGTGGCGGCGGTTTCGACCGTGGTCCGTCGCGCGCCGCTGCGGCACCCTCTGGACCGGAGCGCGATGCGACGGTCAAGTGGTTCAACAAGGAGAAAGGCTTCGGGTTCGTCGAGCTGGCTGACGGTTCGGGCGATGCCTTCCTCCACATCCGCGCCGTCGAAGCTGCCGGCCATGCCGACCTCCTCCCCGGCACGCGCCTGACGGTTCACACCGCCCAGGGCCAGAAGGGTCCGCAGGTGACCGACGTCACCAGCGTGGATACCTCCACGGCCGAGGCCGCGCCCATGCGCGACGCGCGTCCGCCCCGCAGCGGCGGCTTCGGGGGCGGCGACCGCTTCGGCGGTGGCGGTGCCGGCGGTTACGGCGGCGGCGGCGGCGGTGGTTACGGCGACCGCGGTGGCGACCGTGGCGGCGGACGCTTCGCCAGCGGCCCGTCCACCGAGATGACCGGCACGGTGAAGTGGTACGACCCGGCCAAGGGCTTCGGCTTCGTCTCCGTCAACGACGGCGGCAAGGACGTGTTCGTGCACCGTTCGGCCCTCTCCCGCGCCGGCCTCGACTCACTGGCCGAAGGCCAGCAGGTCGTCCTCGGCGTCGTCGAGGGTCAGAAGGGCCGCGAGGCCCAGAGCATTAACGTCGACGATTGATCGACCCGGGCTGGCCGCGCTGCGGCCACCTTTCACGGCATGACTGAAGCGGCGGCCCCTTCCGGGCCGCCGTTTCGCGTTTTGAGACATGACCTTTCGAGACACGACCTTGCCTCCGGAGATCGGAATGCGGACCACCCTCCTCGCGCTGATCGGCCTGGCCGGCCTGGCGGCGCCTGCGCCGGCCGCGGCCGAGGACTTCACCGGCTTCTATGCCGGCGTGAATGCGGGGTACGGCTTCGATACGGGTGGGCGGGACGGACGCGGCTTCGTGCCGGGTGCGCCGGGCGACGCGCCGGGATCTGCCGCCGACACCGGACTTCCGCCGAGCGCCCGGGATGCGTCCCGTGCCCTGCAGTCGCGCAATCGCGCGTCCCCGGGTAGCGCCCTCCCCCGCTGAGACGGGGCGGCCGTTGCGCTGAAGCCGTCCGCCCCAACGAGAAAAGGCCGCCCTCGCGGGCGGCCCTTTCGCATCTTCGGCGATGATCCGGTGGGATCAGCGCGAGTAGAACTCGATCACGAGGTTCGGTTCCATCTGGACCGGGTAGGGAACCTCGCCGAGGTTCGGCACGCGGGTGACCCGGGCCGTCATCTTGGAGTGATCCACCTCGATGTAGTCCGGCACGTCGCGCTCGGCGAGCTGCGCGGCCACGACGACGATCTCGAGCTGCTTCGAGGAATCCTTGACCTCGATCAGGTCGCCCGGCTTCACGAGGTAGCTGGCGATGTTGACGCGCTGGCCGTTGACCTTGACGTGGCCGTGGTTGACGAACTGACGCGCCGCGAACGGGGTCGGAACGAACTTCGCGCGGTACACGACGGCGTCGAGGCGGCGCTCGAGCAGGCCGATCAGGTTCTCGCCGGAATCGCCGCGCAAGCGGATCGCCTCGGCGTAGTAGCGGCGGAACTGCTTCTCGGTGATGTTGGCGTAGTAGCCCTTGAGCTTCTGCTTGGCGCGCAGCTGCGTGCCGAAGTCGGACATCTTGCCCTTGCGGCGCTGGCCGTGCTGGCCGGGGCCGTACTCGCGGCGATTGACGGGGCTCTTCGGGCGGCCCCAGATGTTCTGGCCCATGCGGCGATCGAGCTTGTGCTTCGCCTGAATGCGTTTTGACATCGCGGTTCCTCTCGCAATGGAGATCTATCGAGGAACGCGCCCTCCTCTCTCCGCCGGGCCCGGGAGCCTGGAGCGGAGCGACAGGACGGACATGGCCGCCCACGGGTGCGCTTGAAAAGCATCGGGGCCCCTCGTCGGAGCCCCGTTACCGGCGTCTCGTTAGAGCACGAAGCCGCCGTCGTCAATGCCGAGCCGGCTGCCGATCGCCTATTGCAGGCCGAGCGGCATCGCCTCCACCGCCACGCGTCCGATCCCGCGCGATTCGAGGGAGTGGCGCAGAGGCGCCGTGAGGCCGGCACCGCTCGTGAAGGCCCCGAGCACCGGCGCATCGTCCCGGCCCAGGGCGCGGGGGCTCGGCCCGATCAGCTGCGTCACCCGCCGGGCGATGGCCGGGGCCGGGTCGATCCAGGTCACAGGCCAGGGGGCGAGGGCCTGGAACCGGGCGAGGAGCAGGGGGTAGTGGGTGCAGGCGAGGCAGACCACGTCGGTGCGCCGGCCGTCCTCCAGGGTGACGAAGCAGGGTGCGATCTCGCGGGCCAGGGCCGCGTCGTCCACGGGCTGGCCGGCCAGCTCCGCTTCCGCGAAACCGGCGAGATTCGGGGCGCCCACCAGGGTGACGGCGCAAGCATTCGCGTAGGTCTCGACGAGTTCGTGGGTGTAGGCGCGCGCCACGGTGCCGGGGGTCGCCAGGAGGCTGACCACCCGCGAGCGGGTCGCCTCTGCGGCCGGCTTGATCGGCGGTACGACGCCGACGAAGGGGGTGGCGAAGCGCTGGCGCAGGGCGGGCAGCACCAGGGTCGAGGCGGTGTTGCAGGCCACCACCACGAGGTCCGGCGCGTGCAGGCCGATCAGGCGCTCCATGACCCCGAGTACCCGCTCGACCAGCACCGGCTCGGACAGGCGGCCATACGGGAAGGCGGCATCGTCGGCGGCGTAGACGTAGGCGGCATCCGGTCGGGCGCGCCGGACCTGCTCCAGCACCGTCAGCCCGCCCAGCCCGGAGTCGAACACCAGGATGGTGGGCGCCGGCGCCACGCTCCGTGCCACGGCCGCCGTGGTCGCTCCTGCCATGAGATCGATCCGCATCCGAGTCCGGCCCGACTGTCCCGCGTGAACGGTGAAGTGTCGGCCCCGGACGGTTAAGGGGAAGTCACCGTGGCCGGAAAAAGGCGATCGATCCGGCGGTGCGAGCGTGGCCGCGACGAAGGACCCCGCTCGGCCTCCGTTGCCGAATGCCGCCGCGGCCATATCTCCCCTCTCACGTTCAGGTTTGCGGGTTCGGATATGGGAGTGGCCGCCATGGCAGCGACGGCAGCGTTTCGCGAGACCTCTGCGGCCGAGGCCGTTCGATCGGCCTTCCCGCCCCCGCCCCTCTCGGCGACGCCGGTGGATCGCGCGGCCTGGATCGCGGCCTTCCACCACGTCCGCGACGAGACCGAGCGCCGGGCGGCACCGCTTTCGCCCGAGGACCAGCAAATCCAGTCGATGGCGGATGCCAGTCCGACGAAGTGGCATCGCGCGCACACGACATGGTTCTTCGAGCAGTTTCTGCTGCGCGAGCACCTGCCGGGCTACGCCATCTACGACGAGCGGCTGCACTACCTGTTCAACTCGTACTACGTCGCCGCCGGCCCCCGTCAGCCGCGGATCATGCGCGGGCTGATCACCCGCCCGACGGCGGACGAGGTCGCCGCCTACCGCGCGCATGTCGACCGCTCGGTCGACGCCCTCCTGAGTCAGGCGTCCGCCAGCGCCCTCGAGGCGGTGCTTCCGGTCCTCGAGATCGGGCTCTATCACGAGCAGCAGCACCAGGAATTGCTGGTCACCGACATCCTGCACGCCTTCGCCCATAATCCCCTCGGACCGGCCTACGACGCGGATTGGCGCTTTCCCCGGCCCCAGAGCGCAGGGGGACGCGCGGAGCTGCGCCGGGGCATCGTGCCCATCGGTCATGCTGGTGAGGGCTTCTCCTTCGACAACGAGTCGCCGCGCCACGATGCGCTGATCCAGGGCGGCACCATCGACCGGGCCCTGGTCACTAACGGGCAGTGGCGCGACTTCATGGCCGATGGTGGCTACGCGCGGCCGGAGCTCTGGCTCTCGGATGGCTGGATCGCCGCCCAGGCCGAAGGGTGGGAGGCGCCGGGCTACTGGCGCGAGGCCGACGGCGGGTGGGCGAGCATGACGCTCGCCGGCATTCGGTCGGTCGATCCCGACCTGCCCGTCACCCATATCAGCTACTACGAGGCCGATGCCTATGCCCGCTGGGCCGGGCGAGACCTGCCCACCGAGTTCGAGTGGGAGGTGGCGGCCCGTGAGGACCTGCTGCCCGACGCCTTCGGGCTGGTCTGGCAATGGACCCGCAGCGCCTACACCGCCTACCCGGGCTACCGCCCAGTGGACGGCGCGCTCGGCGAGTACAACGGCAAGTTCATGTCGAACCAGTTCGTCCTGCGCGGCTCCTCGGTGGCGACCCCGCAGGGCCATGCGCGGGTCGGCTACCGCAACTTCTTCTATCCCCATCAGCGCTGGCAGTTCACGGGCCTGCGCCTGTCGGACGCCCGGTCCTGATCCAAGACCCGTCCCTGAATCGTCGCGTAACCGGAGACGTTCCTTGACCATCAACCCCGTCTTCACGGACGCGACCCCGATCGCGGCCATCGATGCCGAGCGTCAGTTCCTGGACGATGTCCTGGCTGGTCTCTCGGCACCCCAGAAATTCCTGTCGGCGAAGTATTTCTACGACGCGGCGGGCTCTGATCTGTTCGAGGCCATCACCCGGCAGCCGGAATATTATCCGACCCGCACGGAGCTCGGCATCCTCGACGCCCAGGGAGCGGCCATCGCCGCGACCCTCCCGGCCCGGGCGAACCTCGTCGAGCTCGGCAGCGGCTCGACCGTGAAGGTCCGGCGCTTGATGGTGCACCGGCCGGATCTCGCCGCCTACGTTCCGGTCGATGTCTCGGAGAGCTTTCTCCGGAGTGAGGCCGAGGCCCTGGCCCGGGACTTCCCGAACCTGACGATCACCCCCGTGGCGGCCGATTTCACCCGCGCCTTCACCCTGCCGGCCGGCCTGTCGGACGGCCCCGTGGCCGGGTTCTTCCCCGGCTCCACCATCGGCAATTTCGAGCCGCCGCAGGCGACCCGGCTGCTCGCGCATTTCGGGCGGGTGCTCGGGGCCGGCGCCACCCTGATCATCGGCGTCGACCTCGTGAAGGAGAAGGCGGTGCTGGATGCCGCCTACGACGATGCGGCCGGCGTGACCGCGGCCTTCAACCGAAACCTGCTCGTGCGGATGCGCAGCGAACTCGGTGCCGAGGTCGATCTCGACGCCTTCGCCCACCGCGCCTTCTTCAACCCCGAGGCCTCCCGCATCGAGATGCACCTCGTCAGTCTGAAGGCGCAGACCATCCGCATCGCGGACCGCGACATCGCCTTCGCCGAGGGAGAGACGATCCACACCGAGAACAGCTACAAGTATACGGTCGAGCGCTTCCGGGCCCTGGCGGCCGAGGCCGGCTGGCGCGCCGAGGCGGTCTGGACCGATCCCGGCCTGCTCTTCTCGATCCACGCCCTGCGGCGGAGCTGATCGCCCGAGCTCGATGCCGGCGATTCCCTCGGGAAGCCGGCGTCGGTGCTTCGCACGAGGGTCGCGCAGGTCAGGAGGATACCGGCGCCGGTTCGATCGACCGGCGTCCGTTTCAGCTTCGCTTCTCCATCATCGCCTTGACCTGCATCAGCTGGTCCCAGAGCTGGCCCGGCGAAGTCCCGAGGAAATCGAGGCTCGCGGTCACGCCCCAGTAGATCCCGAAGACGATCAGCGGAACCAGGATCCAGCCCAGGATCTCCTCGCCGCGGCGCCGGCGCCGGCGCCGCAGCCGGCGCTGCTCCCGAGTCGTGAGTTTCGGTGAGGGGGCCTGCTTGGTCGCGATGGGCGTGAGGGGACCCTCATGCAAGTCGTTCATCGGGGACGCCCCTCCTCAACCGATCTCAGCGATGGGGAAGCGTATCCGGCCAGTCTCTCGCAGTGCCCGCTCGCCATTCCCGCGCTTGCTAACCATCCGGCGCCCGCGTGTCGACCGCCGGATACGGTTTTCCGCCGCCCTGAGGACGTGAAAGAACGGCCCCTCCCGTCGGGGAGGGGCCGCTTCGACTGGGCCTGTTAGCCGAGCCAACAGACCTGGCGGATCTCAGGCCCCGTCCTTTCAGGCCTTGACCAGCGGCACCTTCGGAACGGTGCGGACGCCGGAGCCGCCGCTGGGGCCGCCCTTGTCGTCGCGCTTGTCGTTCGTCTTGCGCGCCGAGGCCTTGGCCTTGGTGCGCTTGTGCTTCTTTGCTGCGTTGGCCACGTCCTTCTCGGGCTTCGGCGTGACCGGACCGGCCGGAAACTCGAAGGCGAGCCCGTCCTTCTCCGCGCCCTCGCCCTTGCGCAGGACGACCTGCACAGCGCCGCCGTCCTTCAGGCGCCCGAACAGCACCTCGTCGGCCAGCGGGGTCTTGATGGTCGACTGGATGAGTCGGGCCATCGGGCGGGCGCCCATCGCGTCGTCGTAGCCGTTCTCGGTCAGCCACTCCCGCGCCTCGTCGGAGAGCTCGATGGTGACGTTGCGGTCGGCGAGCTGGGCCTCGAGCTGGAGGACGAACTTGTCGACCACCTTCGCCACCACATCCTTCGGCAGGTGCCCGAAGGAGATGATCGCGTCGAGACGATTGCGGAATTCCGGCGCGAAGAGCTTGTTGATCGCCTCGACATCGTCGCCCGTGCGCTTGGCCTGGGTGAAGCCGTAGGCGGAGCGTGCAAGGTCGGAGGCGCCCGCATTCGTGGTCATGATGATGATCACATTGCGGAAATCGACCTGCTTGCCGTTGTGGTCGGTGAGTTTACCGTGGTCCATGACCTGCAACAGGATGTTGAACAGGTCCGGATGCGCCTTCTCGATCTCGTCGAGCAGCAGCACGCAATGCGGGTGCTGGTCGATGCCGTCGGTGAGCAGGCCGCCCTGGTCGAACCCGACATAGCCGGGGGGCGCGCCGATGAGGCGGCTGACCGTGTGCCGCTCCATGTACTCCGACATGTCGAAGCGCAGCATCTCGACGCCGAGGGACGCGGCGAGCTGCTTGGCGGCCTCGGTCTTGCCGACGCCGGTCGGTCCCGCGAACAGGTACGAGCCGATCGGCTTGTCGGGATCGCGCAGACCCGCGCGGGCCAGCTTGATCGCCGAGGTCAGCGCGTCGATGGCGTTGGGCTGGCCGTAGACCACGCGCTTCAGGTTCTCGGTGAGGTTCTTGAGAACCACCGCGTCGTCCTTCGAGACGGTCTTCGGCGGGATGCGGGCCATCGTGGCGATGGTCGCCTCGATCTCCTTGACGCCGATGGTGCGCTTGCGGCGCGCCTCCGGCACCAGCATCTGCGAGGCGCCCGTCTCGTCGATGACGTCGATCGCCTTGTCCGGAAGCTTGCGGTCGTTGATGTAGCGCGCCGACAGCTCGACCGCGGCCTTCACGGCCTCGGTGGTGTACTTGAGCTTGTGGAACTCCTCGAAATACGGCTTCAGACCCTTCACGATCTCGATCGCGTCGGGGATCGACGGCTCGTTGACGTCGATCTTCTGGAACCGGCGCACCAGGGCGCGGTCCTTCTCGAAGTACTGGCGGTACTCCTTGTAGGTGGTCGAGCCGATGCAGCGCAGGGAGCCGTTGGCCAGGGCGGGCTTGAGGAGGTTCGAGGCGTCCATCGCCCCGCCGGAGGTCGCCCCGGCGCCGATCACCGTGTGGATCTCGTCGATGAAGAGCACCGCGTTCGGGTGCGCCTCGATCTCCTTCATCACCTGCTTCAGGCGCTCCTCGAAATCGCCCCGGTAGCGGGTGCCCGCCAGCAGGGTGCCCATGTCGAGGGAGAAGACCGTGGCCTCGATGAGGACCTCGGGCACCTCCTTGTTGATGATCTTGCGCGCCAGGCCCTCGGCGATGGCAGTCTTGCCGACGCCGGGCTCGCCCACGAGAAGCGGGTTGTTCTTCTGGCGGCGGCACAGGATCTGGATCGTGCGCTGCACCTCCGCCTCGCGGCCGATCAGCGGGTCGATCCGCCCGTCGCGGGCCTTCTTGTTCAGGTTGACGCAGTAGGCCTCGAGGGCATCGCCCTTCTTCTTCGTGCGGCCCTCGCCCTCGTCGCCGCTCGGACGCTCGGAGGCGGATTCCTCGTCCGCGCCGCGCACGGGCTTGGCCTCGGAGGCGCCCGGGCGCTTGGCGATGCCGTGGCTGATGTAGTTGACCGCGTCGTAGCGCGTCATGTCCTGCTCCTGCAGGAAGTACGCGGCATGGCTCTCGCGCTCGGCGAAGATCGCTACCAGCACGTTCGCGCCGGTGACCTCCTCGCGCCCGGAGGACTGCACGTGGATCACAGCACGCTGGATCACGCGCTGGAAGCCGGCCGTCGGCTTGGCATCCTGGCGGCCGTCCCCGATGAGGTTCGACAACTCGGTGTCGACGTACTCGACGAGGCTGCGCTTGAGGGTGTCGACCTCGACGTTGCAGGCCCGCATGACCGCGGCCGCGTCCTGATCGTCCACGAGGGCGAGCAGGAGATGCTCCAGCGTCGCATATTCGTGCCGGCGCTCGCCGGCGAGCGCCAGGGCGCGGTGGAGAGCTTGTTCTAGGCTGCGAGAGAAGCTGGGCAAAGCGTGGCCTCTGTGTGGGGTGCCTATTTCTTTTCCATAACGCACTGGAGAGGATGTTGGTGTTTGCGGGCGAAGTCCATGACCTGCGTCACCTTGGTCTCCGCAACTTCGTACGTGAAGATCCCGCACTCGCCGACACCGTTGTGGTGTACGTGCATCATGATCTGAAACGCGACTTCCTGCGACTTGTTGAAGAATTTCTCGACGACGTGGACGACGAACTCCTGGGGAGTGTAGTCGTCGTTCAGCAAGAGAACCCGGTAGAGGCTCGGTCGCTTGGTCTTCGGCTTGGTGCGGGTGATGATGGCGGTTCCGGACCGGCCGTCATCCGTACCACCCGGTTCGCGTGGCTCGTCCGTCGCCCGCACATCGGTGACGCGACGCTGGAGCGTGAAGGTCTCGGGGCCGTCCGCGCGTGAGGATTCGCTGCCCCGTATCAGGACGTCGGTCATCTGAATCGCATCGACCCCTTGGTGCGGCATGCTGCTTGGTGGCTGCTTCATCCGCGGGTCGCGCCGGCGAGGCGCGCTCGCATCGCTGGTAATCTATAGGGCCATCGGCTGCTTCGCCAGTCGGCTGCGCGCACTTGTCCGAGACGGCCGCGGACCGGCGTTCCGAACCGCCCGGACGGTGCTCCGCGATCGCCCGGTCCCGAACACGAAAATGGCCCCGTGCGATCGATCGCACGGGGCCGGACTGGCAAAACGTCTGGGCTCGCGGCGGGACCGTTCGCCCGACGCGGGAAAGCCGTGTGTCAGGCTGCCTTCTGGTCGGGCGTGGAGAAGCCGGGAAGCTTTGGGAAAGCCTTGAGATCGAAGGCCTTCGGATTGAAGAACGTCTTCGGATCGAACAAGGTCTTCGGATCGAAGAAAATCTTGAGGTCGAACGGCGCCTTGGTCTGGAGCGGCGCGCCGACCTCCTGGGCGAGGCCCTGGTACAGGTCGGTCATCACCTTGGCCTGGTTCTGGAGGCGCTCGTAGGACGCCTTGAGGTACTCGGCCTGGATCTCCAGGGCGGACTGGAGCGTGCGCGCGGTGGCGAGCTTCTTCATCGCCGCGGCGCCGGCGCTGTAGGATTCCTTGGCGAAATCGGCCATCTCGATGCTGGCGGTCTGATGGGTCTTGGCGAGCGAGGAGACGCTCTTCATCACGGTGGCGAGGCCGGCCTTGTTCATTTCGGCGGCCTTCTCGTACATCTGCGTCATCTGACGATCCTTCCGCCCCCGCGGGGCTACCCTGATGTGTCGGGCCATTGCCCGCGAGGCCAAGACCGGCCGGGGCCTTTTGTGTGCGATGCAACATAAGACGTCAAGCGATATATTGCATCGCAATATGACGGTCGGATCCGGCGAATTGGTCTCGCTGCATTAACCGGGCCGTAACTGCGTCCACCTAGCCTGATTGACAGATGTTGCGGGGTTACGGCGGCACGGCCGCACCCCCGCCGAGATGTTGCGGTGCAAGCCGGCCCGCGGGTCGTGCATGTCGAGGCAGTGAGTCGTGATGCGTAGCCATACTCCCCGCGTCGGCCGGGTGCCTGCCCTCTCGGCCGCGATCGCCGCAGCCGCCGTCCTGGCCGCCCTCGCCTCCCCGGCCGAGGCGCGACGTGGCCATCATCACCGCGGTGGCGGCGGTGGCGGCTACAATCCACCCTACGCCGCCATGGTGGTGGACGTGAAGACCGGCAAGACGCTGCACGCGATCAACGAGGATTCGCTGCGCCACCCGGCCTCCATCACCAAGGTGATGACGCTCTACATGCTGTTCGAACAGCTGGAGCGCGGACGCTACACCCTCGAGTCGCCGCTCACCATCTCGTCCTTCGCGGCCTCCCAGGCCCCCTCGAAGCTCGGCCTGCGGCCGGGTTCCACCATTGAGGTCGAGGACGCGATCAAGGCGATCGTGACGAAGTCGGCCAACGATGTGGCCTGTGCCATCGGCGAGAACATCGCCGGCTCGGAACCCCGCTTCGCCGAGATGATGACGCAGAAGGCCAAGGCCCTCGGCATGAGCCGCACCCACTATGCCAATGCCTCCGGTCTGCCGGATGCCGACCAGATCACCACGGCGCGCGATCTCACGATCCTCGCTCGGGCGATCCAGGATCGCTTCCCGCGCTATTACAAGTACTTCCAGACCCGCTCCTTCGCCTTCCGCGGCCGGGTCATCGGCAATCACAACCGCCTCCTCGGCAATGTCCAGGGCGTGGACGGGATCAAGACCGGCTACACACGCGATTCCGGCTTCAACCTGATGACGGCGGCCAAGCTCGACGACCGTCAGATCGTGGCGATCGTGCTGGGCGGCAAATCCGGCGCCAGTCGCGACCGGATCATGGCCGACCTCGTCCGCCAGTCCCTGCCCCGCGCCTATGCCGGTGCCCGCCAGGCTCCCTCGACCATCGAGGTCGCGGAGCGCGCCCGCCCGGCCGTGGTCGCCGACGGCGCCTCGCGCACCCGGACGCAGGTGGCTTCCGCCGACGACGAGGATGTTGAGACCACGGCGTCGACCCTGCGCGCTGGCCAGCCTCTCGATATCAGCCCCGCCCGCACCGCCACCACGACGCCCGGCAGCGCCAGCATGAGGTGGCGCTCCGGCGCGCTCCCGGCCTCGGCGCAGGCCTATGCGCCGGCGGGCGGCCAGGCCGCCTTCCCGGCCGGCGGCAAGACCGATGCCCGCTTGGCGTCCATCGACGGTCCTCGCGCCGAGGCGGCGAAACCGGTTTCCGGCGCGCGGATCACCCCCACGGCCTGGGTCATCCAGCTCGGCGCCATGGACGACGAGGACAAGGCGAAATCCATGCTGTCCGAGGCCCGCAGCCGGGCCGGCGGCGCACTCTCGAAGGCTTCGCCCTATACGGTGAAGGTCGAGCATGGCGGCGCGACCCTGTTCCGCGCCCGGTTCTCGGGCTTCGCCGAGCAGGACAGCGCACAGGATGCCTGCAACGCGCTGAAGCGCAACGGCTTCAATTGCTTCGCCACCCGCAGCTGAGTTCGCGCTGACGGGTTCGCAAGGGACCGGCGCCCCTTCGGGCGTTCCGGCTCAGGACACGGGCGCCCGGTTCGTATCGCCGGACGGCCGTACTCTCGACATTCCCTGTCTGACAACGCGCGTGGAGTATCAGCGATGTCGGTTGTTAAGCCTGTCACGGGCCGCGTTGACGCGGGCCGCCTGCTCGGCCGTGCCTCCTTGGTCGGGGTGCAGCCGCTTCATCAGCGTCCGGTGAGCCGCGCGGACCTGCTCCAGGGACGCCCCGCGCTCAAGCCCCAGGATCTCATAGGCCTCCTGCTCCGTCATCGCCCCTGGATACGCCGCGCGGCGCGGCCCCGGGTCGGGATTGCCCTGAGCGTCTACACGCCAACCGGGATGCCGGCGGTCGAGATACGCCTCTAGCCGACGGGCGGTGTCGGCATCGCGTCCGAACAGGGCGATAAGGGCGGGCAAAGGAATCACCGACAGGGGTTGGCCGGCATAGGGACCTGCCAGGGCGATCCCCTCCCCCGCCGCATCGAAGCGGATGGTGGCCCCCGAGAGTCGGCGCGGATCGTAGCGGGCGGCAAGGCCCCGAACCCGGCGGTTCAAGCCCGCCGACCCCTCCAGCAGCCAGATGGCACCGCCCCCCAGCAGGATGGCGAACTCGAGCCGGCCCCGCACCAGGAAGAGGGCCGCCAGCGCGAGGGCGGCGTAGCCCCCCACCTGCCGCAGGACGCGCGCCGTCAGGGCCGGATGGCGGATCTTCAGGTTCCGCCCGAACCACCACAGGAGAAGGAGCGCGACCGCTCCGGCAAGGAACGTCACCGGGCGAACCCGTACTCGGCACCGATCCGGCCGCCGACGCGCAACTTCACCCCGCCGACGTCACGGAACCCCTGGCTGTCCGGCGCTGCCGGCTTCGGGCCCGCCACGCCGCAGCCGGGCTGGGGCGGCAGGCGGACGCCCTCGGGGGCATTCTGCGGGCAGAGATGGGGCTTTGTGCGCTCGGCGGCACCGGCGGCGAGGACACCGGCCAGCCAGAGCAGGACGGCGCAGGAGGGACGGTGGCTGACCATGGGTCACTTTCACTGGGCGATGGGTCGCTTTAGCGAGCGCCGCGCGGCGTGACGAGGGCCCGGCCTCAGAGCCGGCTCTCCGCCACGTCCGTGGTGGTGACGCGGACCCGGCGCGTGCGCCCGTCCCGCTCGACGATCAGGTCGATCGAGGCGCCGAGACCGGCCGCCTCCATGGCGGCGGTGAGATCGGCGAGGCGGTGGACCGGCCGGTCGCCGGCCCCCACTATGATGTCGCCGATCTCGCCCGTCTGCGCGTCGACGCCCTGCAGGCCGGCCGCGGCGGCCGGAGAGCCGCGCAGCACGCGCAGGACCACCACCCCGTCGATTCCGAGGCGGGCCGCGGTCGCCTCCTGCCCCGCGATGATGCCGATGCCGGGATTGCGCGTCCGTCCGTTGCGGATGAGCTCGGGCACGACCCGGTTCACGACATCGACCGGGATCGCGAAGCCGATGCCGGCGCTCGCCCCGGAGGGCGAGAAGATGGCGGTGTTCACGCCGATGAGGCGCCCGGCGGAGTCGAGGAGCGGACCGCCGGAATTGCCCGGGTTGATCGCCGCATCGGTCTGGATGACGCCGGAAAGCTCGCGTCCCGCGCTGGTGGGCAGGCGACGCTGCAGGGCGCTGATCACGCCAGTGGTCAGGGTGTGGTCGAGGCCGAACGGGTTGCCGATGGCGAAGACCGACTGGCCGACCTTGAGGTCGGCTGAAGTGCCGATGGCCAGGGGCTGCAGGGCCACGGTGGTGCGCCCCAGGCGAATGACGGCCAGATCGTAGCTCGGGGCGGCGCCGACGAGGCTCGCCGACACGACCTCGCCGGAGGACAGGCGGACCGCGATGGCACCCCCACCCTGCGCAGCCGCCGCGACCACGTGGTTGTTGGTGACGATGTGCCCGGCCGCATCCCAGATGAAACCGGTCCCGGTCTGCGAGCCCCCGCCCGGCTCACCGCCCTCGTTGTCGACCCCCATCAGGGCCCGCCCCTGGGCCGCGGCCTGCACGAAGACATGAACCACGGACGGGCTGGCGCGGGCGAAAAGCTCCACCGTCGTCGTCTCGGCGGGCGCCAGATCGCCGCGGGCGGTGATCGCCCGCGCGGTGTCCGCCGAAAACAGGAAGCCGGTCAGGTAGGGCTGCGCCACGAAGAGTGCGAGCAGGCCGAGGACTGCAGCCGCGGCCCAGCGCAGGAAGCGATCCGCCGGCCGCGGGGGAGACCGATCGGGCATGTGTCATCCTCTTCACCATGCTGCGAAAACCGCATCGCGTCGCATCGCCATTAACTGGGCGGTGACGCAATGGCCTTCAACTGGCTCGGTACCGTGACGGGCCAGGGTGCGTCAGCACACCGAAACCGGTTGTGGCGAAAGATAAACAACGGCTCGACATTGTCAGCCGAGGCGACAAACAGAACGAGAGGGCGTCCAAAAGCAGCCATATTCTGCGCGCTGATCAGCAACGGCGCGCTTTGTATGAGGGAGAGAGCGTTCAGGTGCGGATGAGCATTTCATCCCTGTCTGAAATGACCTCAAAGCCGCCTTAGAGATGCTTCCATTCACCCGGATAGACGTCCCGCAGCAAATGTTCAGGTTCGAGGTCGTACAGACCTTTCGCCGGGCAGCCGGCATCGCGGGGAATGACCCTCACGATCAAAGGAACACACACATGGAAACCCAAGCCCTGGAACGTCCCGCCGATCTGACGATCTGGCGTACCGCTCCGGTTCCGGCTCCCCTCGCTCAGCCCGCGCGCTACCGGACCCTTCGTGAGGCCATCGAGGCTGCCGCCGGCGCCCTGTCCGATCCGGCCAAGCAGCCCTGGATCATCACGGAGGATGGCGAGGTGCTGTCGCCGAACTGGATCCGGACCTACCTGAACTGAAACGACCCGCCGGCGCCGTCGCGTCCGTCGTCCCGCGAGCCGACCGCAGCCCTAGGCGCGGCCGGCCCGCGCGCCTCCCAGAGGCGCCTCCACCGATATCCTGCGGCCTGAGGCCGAGCCCTCGCTCCGCGATCCCGAATGCCGGATCGCGTGCAAATCCTTCCACCCCTTTCACAGGCATGCGTGCGCGCGTGATCGCGCGCCCGAACCCCGGGTCGCGCGCGGAGCCCAAGGCGCGTCGTGCCTGGGGCGTCCGTCTGCACCGTCCGGAGCGGGTACAAAAAAAGGCCGCTCCGAAGAGCGGCCCGAAGTCTAGGGAGGAAACGCCCAAGAAGGGCTGCCGAACCGCGACGCCATCGCGGTCCCGCAGCGCACAATCTAAAGTGCGACGCACAAAAATCAAGGCCTTTGCACGTCGTTCAACCCGTTTTCTGGAGCTTGAGCTCGGCGTTCCCTGAGGCACCGAGCAGGCCGCGCCGGGGCGCGATCTCAGTGCTCGCTCAGAAGCTGCGCGATCTCGGCCTTGAGGGCCTCCGAGAGGTCCTTGCGCTCGAGGGCGTAGGCGATGTTCGCGGTGAGGAATCCGAGCTTCGAGCCGGTATCGTAGGTCCGGCCCTGGTAGTGCATGCCGAAGAAGGCCTGGTCCTTGGCGAGCTTGATCATGGCGTCGGTGAGCTGGATCTCGCCGCCGGCGCCCGTCTCCCCCGCCGACAGGATGTCGAAGATCTCGGGCTGGAGGATGTAGCGGCCGGAGATGATGAAGTTCGAGGGCGCGGTACCGGCCTTCGGCTTCTCCACCATGCCGTTGATCTCGAAGGTCTGGCCGAAGGTCTGGCCGACGCCGACGATGCCGTACTGGTGCGTCTCCTCGGGCTTCACCTCCTCGACCGCGATGACGTTGCCGCCGTGGCGCTCGTAGGCGGAGAGCATCTGCTGCATGCAGCCGCGGCTCAGCATGTCGGGCAGCAGCACCGCGAAGGGCTCGTCGCCCACGATCTCGCGGGCGCACCAGACGGCGTGCCCGAGGCCGAGCGGCGATTGCTGGCGGGTGAAGCTGGTCTGGCCCGCGGCCGGGAGGTCGCGCTTCAGGGCCTCGTAGGCCTCGGTCTTGCCCCGCTCCTGCAGCATCCGGTCGAGCTCGAAGGCAACGTCGAAGTGGTCTTCGATGACCGCCTTGCCGCGTCCCGTGACGAAGATGAAGTGCTCGATCCCCGCTTCGCGGGCCTCGTCGACGACGTGCTGAACGACCGGCCGGTCGACGACGGTGAGCATCTCCTTCGGAACGGCCTTGGTGGCCGGAAGGAAGCGGGTGCCCAAGCCGGCGACGGGCAGGACGGCTTTGCGAATCGGTTTCATCAAGCGAGACCCGGTAGCGAGGGGAGGTGAGGAAAACCCCGAGTGGATTGACGTTGCCTCGGTACAGCCTCCGCCCAGGGAAGGCGATAGAGCCATCGACGTAACGGGCATAACCGACAAGCTCGTTTTCCGATATATCGTCAGTGAAACGTTTGGGGAGAAGGTGTCATGGCGGTTCTTGTGACGGGCGGTGCGGGCTATATCGGCAGCCACATGGTGCTGGCACTGCTCGACGCCGGGCACGAGGAGGTTGTGGTCCTCGACGATCTTTCAACCGGGTTCGACTGGGCGCTTCCACCTGAGGTGAAGCTCGTCATCGGCGACGTCGCCGACCAGTCGCTCCTTACGGAAGTCATCCTCCAGCATCGTATCGACGCCATCGCGCACTTCGCCGCGCGCATCGTCGTGCCGGATTCGGTCGCGGATCCCCTGCAGTATTACTTGGCCAATACCGTCAAGACCCGGGCCTTGATCGAGACGGCGGTTCGCTGCGGGGTCAAGCACGTGATCTTCTCCTCGACGGCTGCGGTCTACGGCGAGCTTGAGGTCGTGCCGGTGCCGGAGGATCTGCGGCCGTCGCCGATCAATCCGTACGGACGCTCCAAGCTGATGAGCGAGTGGATGATCGCCGATGCGGCCAGGGCCCACGGCTTCTCCTACGTCATCCTGCGCTACTTCAACGTGGCCGGAGCCGACCCGCGGGGCCGCACGGGGCAATCGACGCCCAACGCCACCCACCTCATCAAGGTTGCGACCCAGGCCGCCCTCGGGCAGCGGACGCATCTCGAGGTCTTCGGCACCGATTACCCGACGCGGGATGGTTCGTGCCTGCGGGACTACATCCAGGTTTCCGACCTCGCCGAGGCCCATCGCGTCGCCCTGAACCACCTGCGGTCCGGCGGCGAGAGCCTGACTCTGAACTGCGGCTACGGGCGCGGCTACTCGGTCCTCGAGGTGATCGACGTGGTCAAGCGGGTCTCGGGACGCAACTTCGAGGTTCGGCTCTCGCCGCGCCGTCCCGGCGATCCGGCCCAGATCGTCGCCGAGGCCCAGCGCATCCGCGATCTCGGCTGGACGCCGCAGAACGACGACCTCGACCGGATCGTCGCCCAGGCTTTCGCCTGGGAAGAGACCCTGACCCGGCGCAACCGTCTGTGAGGGGCTGGGCGCCGCTCGCCCTTGCGGGCATGCTCGGGGCCGGGCCGGTGCTGGCGGCGGGCGGTCAGCCTGTACCGGCCGCAACGACGGCGGAAGCACAGTCCCGCTTCGCCGCCTTCATCGCCGCGCTGCGACCGGAGGCCGAGGCGCGGGGCGTCTCGGCCCGGACCTTCTCGGCGGCCTTCGCGGGGATGTCCGGACCCGATCCCGACATCCTCGCCCGCACGCGCAAGCAGGGCGAGTTCGGGCGTCCGGTCTGGGACTACCTCGTCGGCGCAGTCTCGCCCGGCCGGATCGCCCGGGGGCAGGCCCACGCCAAGCGGCTCGCGTCCGTCCTCGCGCGGATCGAGGCGCGCTACGGCGTGCCGCGCTGGATCGTGCTGGCGTTCTGGGGCGTCGAGTCGGATTTCGGCGCAAGCGGCGGCAGCGTCCCGACGATCCGGGCCCTCGCGACCCTGGCGGAGGCGCGGTTCCGCGGCACGCTGTTCCGCGATGAACTCCTGGCCGCCCTCACCATCCTGGAGCGGGGCGACGTCACGCCGGAGCATATGAAGGGTTCCTGGGCCGGGGCCATGGGGCAGGTGCAGTTCCTGCCGTCCAGCTTCCTGGCCCACGCGGTGGATTTCGACGGCGACGGGCACCGCGACATCTGGGGATCGGAAGCGGATGCCTTGGCCTCCATCGCCGCCTACCTCAAGACCCTGGGCTGGAACCCGGCCTTCTCCTGGGGCTACGCGGTCACCCTGCCGGCGGGGTTCGATCTCGCCCGCTATCGCGGCGGCCTCGCGGATTTCGCCCGGCGCGGGGTTCGACGCACCGACGGTCAGGCCCTGCCGGATGCGGGCACCGCCAGCCTGTTCCTGCCGGGCGGCCTCGGGGGGCCGGTCTTCCTGATCACCGACAATTTCGAGGTGGTCCGCGCCTACAACACCTCGGATTCCTACGCGTTGGCGGTGGGGCATCTCGCCGACCGACTGGCCGGCGGGCCGGTCCTCGCCGCGCCCTGGCCGGTCCGCGACGCACGCCTCGACAAGGCGGGGCTGCAAGCCCTCCAGGCGGGCCTCACGGAGCGCGGCCTCTACGCGGGCGAGGCGGACGGGCGCGCCGGACCGAAGCTGCGGGAGGCGGTGCGGCAGTACCAGATCGCCGAGGGCCTGCCGGCGGACGGCTACGCGACGCCGCGGTTGCTGGAACACCTGCGGGGGCGGCCTTAGACCTCGGCGGCATCCTCCTCTAAGGTGTCGGCCACCCGACCGGTCCTCCGGTCCGATTGATCGAGGCGTCCCATGACCTTGCCGGCATCGCGCGCGGCCTGGTGTTTCCTCTCCGGTCTGTCCCTGCTCCTCGCCGGCGCCGGGCCGGCCTGTGCGCAATGGGGCGATTCCTACGACGCGCCCCGGGGCGGCGACTACCAATCCCCCCGCCGCCGGGCCCGGGACTATTACCGGGACGACGACGGCTACGCCGCCCGACAGGCGAACCGGCGCTACGCGCCTCCGCCCCAGGAGGCGCCGCGCCAGTTCTACTGGCCCTGGGAGGATCGCCCCGCCCCGCCCCAGGTCGCCCCCGTGCCGAGCGCCCGCCCGGCGCCGCCGCGCAATCGAAGCTATGCCGATGACGGGCGCTCAAGCCACGATGACGGGCGCGCCGTCCGACGCCGTCCCCGCCCGGCCCCGGTCGTGGCCCAGCCGAAGCCGGTCGCGCCGAAGGCCGAGCCGACGACGCGGATCGCGGTCTTCGGCGATACCCTGGCCGGCCACCTCGGCGGCGGCCTGTCGAACGTCTTCGAGGACAATACGGAGATCGGCGTGGTCGATCGCTCGAAGGCCGATAGCGGCCTCGTGCGCAAGGACGTGGTCGACTGGCCGAAGGCCGCCGAGGAGTTCCTGAAGGCCAACCCGAAGACCACCTATGCCCTCGTCATGATGGGATCGAACGATCGCCAGCCCATCCGGGAGGGAGACCAGACCCTCGATCCCTTGAGCGACCGCTGGCGCACCCTCTATGCCGAGCGCGTCGACGCCCTGATCAAGGTGTTCACGGACGCGAAGATCCCGCTGATCTGGGTCGGGGCTCCGCCCATGCGCAGCGAATCCCTGACGAAGGACATCGCCGCGATCAACGACATCTACCGCGAGCGCGTGGCCAAGGCCGGCCAGACCTACGTCGATATCTGGCCCGGCTTCGTCGACGACCGCAACCGCTACACCGCGACGGGGCCCGACCTGGAAGGTCAGGAAGCCAAGCTGCGCACGGCGGACGGTGTCCACTTCACCAAGGCGGGCGCGCGCAAGATGGCGCATTTCGCCGACGTCGAGCTGAAGCGGATGATGGGCACGGGGGCGCCGCCGGCCCAGCCGGCGCTCGCCGCCCCCGTGGCGGTGGCGCCGCAGCCGCCGCTGGAAAGCGAGGCGGCCAAGCTCGACGATGCCGCCGCCATCGACCGGCAGATCACCGCGATGCTCCCGAGCCTGCCGGAGCCGCCCGGCATCCCGGCCCTGCCGGTCAAGCCCCTCGCCGGCCCGGTGGTGCCCCTCGGCCGAGCCGAGGTGACGCCGGGGGGGACGCTGATCAGCGGACGCCCCCGCGACGCCGATCCCTCGGGCACCGTCGAGCGCGCCCTGGTGCGGGGCGCCGCCCCCCTGCCCCAGCCCGGCCGGGCCGACGACTTCAAGTGGCCGCCGGGCTGACCGGCGGTCGATCCTCGAGCCTGTCCAGGTGGCGGATCGGACGCGGGGATCTCGGCCCCCGGGGCGCTAGCCGACGCCCACCGGATGCTTCGTCACCACGGGGCTGCGCATGGTGACGAGTTCCTCGCCGGCCGTGGGATGCACCGCGATGGTGCGGTCGAAATCCGCCTTGGTGGCGCCCATGGTCACGGCGATGCCCACGGCCTGGATGATCTCGCCGGCATCGTGGCCGAGGACGTGGACGCCGACGACCCGGTCGCTGGCGCGGTCCACCACGACCTTCATCAGCATGCGCTCGTCACGGCCGGACAGGGTCGCCTTCATCGGGCGAAAATGCGAGCGGTATACGTCGATGGTGCCGTAGAGGTCACGGGCCACATCCTCGTTGTGGCCAACGACCCCGATCTCCGGGGTCGAGAAGACGGCCGTGGGGATGAGGCCGTGGTCGACGCACCACGGCTTGTCGCCGAACACCGTGTCGGCGAAGGCGTGGCCCTCGCGAATCGCGATCGGGGTCAGCGCGGCCCGGTCGGTGACGTCGCCGACCGCGTAGATCGACGGCACGCGGGTCCGCGAGAAGGCGTCGACCGGGATCGCGCCGCGGGCATCGGGGGCGATCCCGACCGCCTCGAGACCGAGGCCGGCGATGTTGGGGCGCCGGCCCGTGGCGGTCAGGACCTGATCGACCTCCAGGGTGCTGCCGTCGTCGAGGGTGACGCGGATGCCGCTCCCGGCCTGGTCGAGGCGCTCCACCGTGCGGTTGAGGCGCAGGTCCATGCGCTTGGCATAGGCTTCGCCGAGGGCGTCGCGGAGCTCGTCGTCGAAGCCCCGCAGGAGCCGGTCGCCCCGGTGCAGCAGGGTGGTGCGGCTGCCCAGATGGGCGAAGACGCCGGCGAACTCGACGGCGATGTAGCCGCCGCCCACCACGAGGATGCGCTCGGGCAGCGTTTCCAGTTCGAAGACCTCGTTGGAGGTGATGGCGAGCTCGGCGCCCGGGATCAGCGGCTCCTTGACCGGATGGGCCCCGACCGCGACGAGGATGAAGCGGGCGGTGACGCGGCGGTCCGATCCGACGAGGCGCACGGTGTGCGCATCCTCGATCACCGCCCGTTCGGGGATGACGGTGACGCCGGCCCGGCCGAGATTGGCGTCGTAGATGCCCTCCAGGCGCGTCACCTCGGCATCGCGCCGGGCCTTCAGGATGCGCCAGTCGAAGCGCGGCTCGGGCACCGACCAGCCGAAGCCGGCGGCATCCTCGAATTCGTCGGCGAAGCGCCCGGCATAGACCATGAGCTTCTTCGGCACGCAGCCGCGGATCACGCAGGTGCCGCCGACCCGGTACTCCTCGGCGAGCTGGACCCGGGCGCCGTAGCCGGCCGCGATGCGGGCCGCCCGGACGCCGCCGGAGCCGCCGCCGATGACGAACAGATCGACGTCGAAGGTGCGGTCCAGATCGTCTGCCATGAACTCATCCTGCGGGTGGGAGCGCCGAGGGCTCTCCATCGCCCGAACGGGGCGGCACATCAACCGTCCCGCGGCGCAAACGAAAAGGCCGCTTCCCCACCCGGAGAAACGGCCTCGAAGACACCGATGCGGCGCGAGGCGCCGGCGGGCTTACTTGATCTTGGTTTCCTTGAAGTCGACGTGCTTGCGCACGACGGGGTCGTACTTCTTCATCGACAGCTTCTCGGTCTGCGTACGGGAGTTCTTCTTGGTGACGTAGAAGTAACCCGTGTCGGCGGTCGAGATCAGCTTGACTTTAACGGTGACGGCCTTGGCCATGGACGCGGCGCTCCTGTGATCGCGGCATTCCGCATCAGCGAAACGCAAAAGGGCCGGCGGTGGCCGGCTGAATACCGGCGGGTGATTGCCCCATCGGCCGGGATTCGTCAAGGCGCCTCATACGTCGGATGCCGGACGATGCCCAGGGCGACGACCATCGCGTAGCCCAGGAACAGCAGGCAGAGGCTGTAGGCGAACCCCTGGGGCGGGATCAGGTCCATGCCCCCGCCGATGAGCGGCGGACCGAGCATCAGACCGACATTGTAGAGGACCACGAAGGCGGCGTTGGCCCCCGCCAGTTCCGGCCCCCGCACGGTGGCGCCGAGATGGGCGAGGCCCACGGTGTAGAGCGTCCCGGCGATGCCGCCCCACAGGAACAGCAATCCGAGCAGGGCCGGAAACCAGGTCGACGCCAGGGGTATCAGCATCGACCCGAGGGCCCCGCCGAGCCCGGCCATGAGCAGGACGAGGCGCCGGTCGACCCGGTCGGCGAGCCAGCCGAAGGGGATCTGGAAGAGGACGTTGCCCAGCGCCAGCGCACTGACGAGGCCGGCCGCCGTCTCGGCGTCGTAGCCGAGGCGCAGGCCGTAGAGGGGCAGGATCGCGAAGCCGCCGGTCTCCACCGCCCCGTAGACCAGGGCTGCCGCGGTGGCGGCGGGCGCGAGGCGCAGATAGGCGTGGAAGGGGCGCGACGTGCCGTGCCCGATCACCGGGGACAGGCCCCGGGCCAGCAGGAGGGGGACCAGGGCGACGAGGAACAGGCCGGCCCCGCCGAGATAGGGCGCGTAGCCCTGCGTCCCCAGGACGGTGAGCAGGGTCGGTCCCACCGCGAAGCCCAGCGCCAGGACCGTGGCGTAGACGCCCATCACCAGGCCGCGCCGCTCCGGCGGGGCCGCCGCGTTGATCCAGAACTCCGAGAGCACGAACAGGGCGCCGAGGCTCGTGGAAAACACGAAGCGCAGCACGAACCACCAGGCGATGCCCTGGAGGAGCTTGAAGGCGACGAGGCAGAGGGCGCCGAGGACGATGGCGCCCACGAGGAGCGGCAGCACGCCGAGCCGGGCCGCCAGGCGCGGTACGAACGGCACCGTCAGGATGGCCGCGAGGCCCGCCACGGCGGTGTTCACCCCGATCAGGGTGCTCGACGCGCCCATACGCGCCATCTCGATGGAGAGCAGCGGGATCGTCAGGCTGAGGCCGATGCCGACCACCGCCACGCAGGTGATGGCCGCGGCGATCGAGGCGAAGCGGGAGCCGTCGCGCGACTCGGCGTGGGGAGGGGCCGGCATGAAGGGGTCCGCTGCGGGTCGCTGGCGCGACGCCGGGACCGCCTTGTCTACGCCGGGGCGGGCCGGCGCAACCGGGGGCCTGCCCTCAGCGCGCCGCCGATTTCAGCGGCTTGCCGTCGGCGGTCGGCGGCTTGCGCTCGATCTTCTGGCCGTCCTGCAGGTCGGCGGGGGGGCTGAGCACGATCTCCTCGCCGCCCTCCAGGCCCTGGCCGAGCTCCACCGTGGTACCGAGGTCGCGCCGGATCATCACCGTGCGCCACTGTGCCGTGCCGTCGTCGCGGGCCACCGCCACCTGGGTGCCGCGCTGGTTGAAGACGAGGGTCTCGGCCGGCACCCGCACGTTCGGTTCGGTGCGCGGCACCTTCAGGGTGACGTAGACGTAGAGCCCGGCCCGCAGGGCGCCGTCGGTGTTCGGGACGTCGACCTGCGCCGTCAGGGTGCGCGACGAGGTCAGCAGCGCCACCGAGCTGCGCTCGACCTTGCCCGAGAAGGTCCGGTCGGCGATCTGCGGCACCTTGATGGACGCATCCACCCCCGGCTTCACCCCGACGGCGACGTTCTGGGGTACGTTGACCGAGACGCGCAGGATGTCGTCGCGGTCCATGGAAAGCAGGGCGGTCCCGGTGCCGTCGGCGTGCACGAGGTCGCCGACATCGACGCCGCGCTGGGTCACCACGCCGTCGAAGGGCGCGATGATGTCCTTGAAGCCGGTGAGCGCCCGCAGGCGCTCCACCGTGGCCGCCTGGGCCTTGATGTTGGCCTGGGCCACCTTCACGCCGGCTTCCGCCGAGGCGAGGGTCGCGGCCTGGCTGAGCACGCTGGCCTGGGAATTGTCCGCGTTCTGCTTCGAGGCCCAGCCCTGGCCGGCCAGCGTCGTGGTGCGGCTGTTGGTGACGTTGGCGAGGTTCACGTTGGCCTTGGCCTGGTCGACCATGGACTTGGCCTGGAGGAGCGCGGCCTCGAGCTGCCCCGTCTGCGCCTCCGCCTGGGCCAGCTGCTGGTCGAGGTCGGGGGCAGCGATGCGCATCAGGATGTCGCCCTGGCGGACACGGCTGCCGATATCGACCCGGCGCTCGGCGATGTAGCCGGTGGCGCGGGCGTAGAGGGCCGCCTTGGCGAAGGCGTCGGTCTGCCCCGGCAGGGTGATGTCGATGGGCTTGTCGGCCCGCTCCGCGGTGGCGGTGCGCACCACCGGCACGAAGCTGTTCACCTTGCGCTGGGTCTCGGAGGCGGCGGCGCGCCGCTGCATCTGGCCGTAGCCGCCCCAGGCGAGCAGGCCGAGGGCGGCCAGGGCCGCGATCAGGAAGGGCGCCTTGCCGGGCGGCGGCGGGATGGCGGACGGATCGTGGGTCTGATGCATCACGCCTGTCCCATCGTCGAACCGGGCCCCGCCCTGCCATCCTTGCGCCAGACCCGCCAACCGCTCACGCGTAATCCTCCAGCGGCTTGACCGCGCCCCGGCGCAGGAGCGTGTACAGGAACGGCACGAAGAGCAGCGTCGCCGGCGTGCCGATGGCGATGCCGCCCATGACGGCCCGGGCCAAAGCCGCGTTCTGCTCGCCGCCCTCGCCCGTGCCGAGGGCCATCGGGATCAGGCCGAGGAACATCGCGCTCGCGGTCATCAGCACCGGCCGCAGGCGGGTCTCGCCGGCGAGCAGGGCCGCCTCGACGGCGCCGCATCCCGTGGCCTCGCGATGCTCCTTGGCGAAGGTCACCAGCAGGATCGAGTTCGCGGAGGCGATGCCCACCGACATGATCGCCCCGAAGAGCGAGGGAATCGAGAACGTCGTCCCGGTGATGAACAGGCTCGCGACGATGCCGCAGAAGGCCAGCGGCAGGGCGGCCAGCACCACGAAGGGATCGCCCCAGCTCTGGAAGTTCACCGCCATCAGCAGGTAGACCGCTACCAGCGCGATCGCGAGGCCGACCTGAAGCCGGAAGAAGGCCGATTCCATGTTCTCGATCTGGCCCCGGACCGTGATCTTGTCGGGGGCCGGCAGGGCCTTCTGCTCCTCGGCGACGATCTGGCGGATCGCCTTCGACACCGAGCCGAGATCGCTGTCCTGCACCGCGGCGTAGACGTTGAAGGTCGGCTGGGTGTTGACGTGGTTGATCACCGTCTGCGATCCCTCGCGGCGCAGGGTCGAGACGCTGGAGAGGAGCGTCAGCACGCCCGGCGCATCCGCATTGCCGTTGACGAGGAGCGGCGTGTTCTGGAGCGCGGTGAGCGAGTCGTTGCGGTATTCCGGCGTCTGCACCCAGAGCTGGTAGGGGATGCCGGTCTTCGGGTCGGTCCAGAAGTTCGGCGTCACCTGAAACGAGCCCGACAGCGAGACGTTCAGCCCTTGGGCGATCTGCTGCTGGGTCAGCCCGAGCTCCGAGGCGAGCCGACGGTCGACGTCGACGAAGAATTGCGGCGTACCCACGATCTGGTGCAGGTGCACGTCGACCGCCCCGCGCACCGCCTTCAGGCGGCGGACGATGCTCTGGGCCACCTCGAGGTCCTTGGCGGTGTTGCGGCCCGAGACCTGGATGTCGATCTGCGCCAGGGTGCCGAAGTTCAGGATCTGGGTGATGATGTCCGAGGGCTGGAAGTAGAACACCACGTCGGGGAAACGCTCGCGCAAGACCTCGCGCAGGCGCTTGGTGTAATCCGCCACCGAGCCGTGGCCCTCCTTGAGGTTGATGAGCATCTGGCCGTCGTTGTAGGCGACGAACGAACCGTCCGAGAACGCGAAATTGTAGTTGTTCGCCGGCAGGCCGATGTTGTCGAGGATCTGGTCGATCTCGCCCTCGGGAATGACCTCGCGGACCACGTTCTCGACCTGGGCGAAGACCTGCTCGGCCGTCTCGATGCGCATGCCGGGCCGCGTCCGCAGGTGCAGGGTCATCTGGCTCGAGGCGACCTGCGGGAAGTAGTCCTGGCCCACGAAGACGAAGAGCCCGGCGGTGGTGGCGAAGACGACGGCCACCAGGGTCAGCGTCGCGGCGCGGCGGGCGACGACGACGTGGAGCAGGCCGAGATAGCCGCGCTGGAATCGCGCGAACCGCGCCTCGAAGCCGTGGCGGACCCAGCCGGCCAGCCGAAAGACCGGGCCGCCGATCCAGCCGAGGGCGCGGGCGACGCGTCCCCGCCGCGGCGTGGCGCCCGCCCCGTGCTTGGCGTCGTATTCCCGCGCCACCAGCACGTCGATCAGCACCGGGACCAGGGTGCGCGACAGGACGTAGGAGGTCAGCATGGCGAACACGACCGCCAGGGCCTGGGGCGTGAACAGGTATTTCGGCGTGTCCGTGAGGGCGAAGACCGAGACGAAGGCGGCGCAGATCGACAGGGTCGAGATCAGCGCCGGCTTGGCGATCCCGGCCGCGCCCTCCACCACCGACTTGCGGAAGGGCTCGCCCTCCTCGAACAGCCGGTAGGTGTTCTCGATCGCCACCGTCGCATCGTCGACCAGGATGCCGACCGCCAGGGCGAGGCCGCCCAGCGTCATCACGTTGATGGTCTCGCCGAGCGCCGCCAGGATCGCCAGGGAGGTCAGGATCGAGAGCGGGATCGAGACCAGCACCACGATGGTGGAGCGCCACGACCCGAGGAACAGCAGGATGGTGAGGCCTGTCAGGCCCGCCGCGATGATCGCCTCGTGGATCACGCCCTCGATGGCGGCGGAGACGAAGACCGACTGGTCGAACAGCGGCTTCAGGCTCATGCCCTCGGGGGCGGCGGCCTGGATGTCGGGCAGCGCCTTCTTCACGTTGTTGACGACATCCAGCGTCGAGGCGGTGCCGTTCTTGAAGATGCGCATCAGCACCGAATGCAGGCCGTCCGCGCGCACGATGTTGACCTGCGGCGGGCCGCCGTCGCGCACGTTGGCGACGTCGCGCACCAGGATCGGCTGGCCGCCCACCACCTTGATGGGGATCTGGTTCAGGGCGTCGATCGCCTCGGGCGAGGCATTGAGCTGCACCGGGTATTGCTGCTCGCCGATCTTGGCGAGGCCGGAGGGGATCGTCAGGTTCTGGGCCGTCACCGCGTTGGTGACGTCCAGCGCCGTGAGCCCGAGGGCCTGGAGGGCGTGCAGGTCGAGATCGACCATGATCTGGCGCGGGGTGCCGCCGAAGGGCGAGGGCAGGGTCGAGCCCGGCACCTGGGTCAGGCGCTGGCGAATGCGATACTGGGCGTAGTCGAAGACCTTGGTCAGGCTCTCCCGGTCGGACGAGAGCGCGAGCTGGATCACCGGCACCGAGGAGGCCGAGAAGCGCAGGACGATGGGGGGCTGCACCCCGGGCGGCATCGTCGCGCGGATCGAGTTCATCGCCGAGACGACCTGCGCGATGGCCAGATCGATGCTCACCGCGCCGTCGAAGTAGATCTTCTGGATCGCCGTGCCCTGCAGGGTCGTCGATTCCATCCGGGCGATGTTGTTGACGTTGTTGGAGAGCGAGAACTCCGCGTAGGTCGTGATGCGACGCTCCATCTCGGAGGTCGACAGGCCGTTGTAGGTCCACACCACCACGACCACCGGGATATCCACGGTGGGCAGCACATCCTTGGGCGCGACCACGACCGCCGCCGCGCCGCCGAGCATCATCAGCACGGCCAGCACGTAGATCGTGATGCGGAACTTCAGAGCATACTGGACGAGGCCCATGCGGCTCCCGCGCGATCGCGTTCAGGCTGGTGTACCACGGTGGTCGCACGCCACCGGTTCCTCTGTAGCCGTGACGCCGCGACGCAATCGAGGTTTCAAGCCGGGATTTTTGTTTCCGCGTGTAAACCGGGGGCCGCATCGCCGGCGCCGCGGCCCGAGACCTGGGCAGGCTTCGTCGGGACGTCGCGGCCGAGGCCCCTCGGCACCGCGTCACCCGAGCCCGTGGGGATGGCCCACGCGGCGGGCTCGGGGCCGGGCCATGGGGCGGCATCCGCCGGGCGCGTCTGCGTGTGATCGGATGGCTGCGGAGGACGCGCGCGAGGCCGTCCGTCCGGTGAAGACCCGCCGGTACGGCAGGGGG